>NZ_JADPKH010000016.1:0-45523 GCF_023073835.1 Bradyrhizobium sp. 153
GCTTGAACAGCAGCGCCTCGGAAATAGCAGCGGCGGCCGCCACGCTCTTGGTCGTGGTGCCGTTATAGCCGTGTCGGGCAAAGCAACGTTTCGCGGCACGGAGGATCAATTGACGCCTCAGGTCGCTCGTCATACGCAATGAGCTCATGTGAGTGAGCAAGCACTCACCCGCGCTAAAGTCAAGCTAATTGGTGCGACGCAACCTTTGAGACTATCAAAAGGTATCCTGGGGTTCTAAATCGGCCGGAAGCCGAGATCGCCGCGAATCCGGTTGATGATGTAAGTCCCGTCCCGGCTGGGCTCCGCTCAAGGCTAGCGCTGTCAATCTGAACATTGGCAAACCTGAACATTGGCAAACCTGAGCGCGCGCTCTCCTGGCCCCCGACCGTGGTGAAATGGTCCTGGTGGCCCTTGAGATAGGCCATGAATACGACGCCGGTCTTGTAGAAGCGCGTCGGCGCCTTGAAGATGTGGCGCGACAGCGGCACCGTCGGCCCGAGCACGTCGTGCCGACCTCGTCGCCGGCGGCCAATCGCGACAGCGCGTAGGACGCCGCCGGTGCAATAGCGTCGAAGATGCCGAGCAGCGCGTGCGAGAAACCCCGCTCATCCCGGCGATCAGCTCCGCATATTGAGGTCGTCGCCGGTGTACATCTTGATGCGCCTGTCGAGGCGCCGTCGCATGTCGATCTCGCGCTGCTTGTCAAGCAGCGAGACCTTGACACCATCGACCTTGGCGGCGTTGCCGTTGATGATGGCAACGGCGGTGTCCATCGCCTCGTCGAGATCTTGTGCCCAGTATCCCGTCAATGCGGGATCGAACATGCCGCCGAGCCAGTGGATGATCACGCGCTCTCGAACCTGCGGCAGCACGAGGTCATATACCTTGGCGTAGTCGTCGGCGTCCGGCCGAGTTTTTGCGAGCGCGCGATGCCATCAGAATGATGCGGCCGCCGACCTTCTCGACCGCGGAGATCTGCTCCTCATAGGCGCGGATCACGTCGTCGATGGTCTTGGCATCCTCCAGGCAAGACGATCGGTGCCGGCGCCCGAAAACACCAGCGCATTGCGCCGCTTCGCGGCAGACACCGAGCGCGTGATCAGCTCCAGCGAGGTCGGCCAGTCCAGGCCCATGCCGCGCTGCGCGCTGTCCATGGCCTCGGCGACACCAAGCCCGAGATCCCAGACGTGCTCGCGGAACGCGATGGTCTTGTCCCAATCGACCGCGACCGAGAGCCAGGGATCGTTGTCGCAAAGGCATCGGCGACAATGTGCACGGCCGAGAACGCGATGCAGTTGAGCGGACCTTCGAGCTTTGCGGGGAATTCTCGGTCGAACGATCGGCTTTCGGCAGCTTGAGCGACAATGAGGACATCGGCTGGACGGGCCTGTTCATGATTTCGGACCTCTCCCCGTCATTGCGAGGAGCCACCCGGTCCGGCCTTCGGCCGGCCGGACCTAAACTCCGCGACCAAGCAATCCAGACTGTCTCCGCGGAGGCATTCTGGATTGCTTCGCTTCGCTCGCAATGACGGCTCAACAGACATCGACACTTGTGCAATAGACCTCAGGCCTTGATCGGGGCGACGTCGATCCAGCGCCGCTCCTTCCAGCTCTTGAGTGCGGATTCGGCGAGCTGCACACGTTTGACGCCTTCGAGCAGCGTGAACTTGTAGGGCTCATCCTCGTAGACGTGATGATCCTTGCGCGCGATGTCACGCTCGCACAGCAGGATCAGCGTCTCACGCGCCGACAGGTTCGCGCGCGCCGCCTCCTCGAGCAGGTTGTCGAGCTGGTCGCGGATGCCGGAGAGCTGCAACACCAGCATGGCCTCGAGCCGATCGATTGGCGCTTCGGTAGCTTTCTTTGTACGCGCCATCAGAAGCTCCCTCCGATCGCTGCTTCGTATTCGGCAAGAGGACGCAACAACGAGGGCAGTGAAGGCGCCGGCACTGTCGGTGTCGCGATTGCCGGTCGGCAGAAGGCGCCAGTGCGACCGGCAACCCCGTCGAGGTGGGCGGAATCGATGATCCGCAGCCGGCGACCTTCCGATTGCTTATGGACCGCAACCTCGCGCATGCCGTGGCGGATGCGCACGTCGCCGGCCGCAACCGTCACCGCCACGCGCTCGCCGATCGATCTTTTCAAGCGAGGTCTGATGCTTTGGCATCGCGGTCTCCGTTCCCGCAAAACATGGACGCATAAGCCCGACAACATTCATTAAAAATAGGAAGAAACATAATTTACACCGCTCCGACGCACCGGGGCGGCTATGCTAACGCCTGGACGGAGCGAGGTTCCCGTTGCGGGCTGGCTGATTCCTCGTGGAAAACGGCGAACCGTATCTGCCCAACCCGATCTTAGCCGAGACGGCAGACTCGGCGGCGTGCACCTCCCACCACAGGCCAGCGGTTCGCGTATCTCGCCAGCGCTGGTGAGGCGCCACTGGGCATCATCCGACGGTGTCTCGCCAGCCGACATGGAGGAAATCCATGAGGATCCAGACGCCGGACGGACCTGGGCAGCGGGTTCAATTTTGAACTCCTTGGATATCGGAGCGGGAGCACTCTATCAGAACTATGCGTTTCTCTGACAGTGCTTTTCGACGCGCGATTACGGAGCTCACGCAGACGCGAATGCTTGCTCTGGGAGGCTCGACGCAAGGGGGGTGATCGAACCAGCGGAATAAGAAAGACCCAATCAGCGACGGCTCCTTGGGGGCGGACCACCGCGTCTGGGCTGTGCGCTACAATTCGCCGCCAGCGGCCAAATTTTATTGATGGACGAGCCGGCGCTCCGCGGCAGCCACTACACATCTGCACGAGAAGCCGCGTGAACCGAGAACGGGTCCGCTATGCACCGGCCCCAGCAACAGACTTACGCCGCCGTCACCCGTAAGTATTTTTACTCCGCTTTGCTTAGCACATCTGCTCTCGACTACGCGCCTCATCGCCAGGAATGCCCTCACGCGCGCCGCGGCACTTCAAGAAATTCATTTTCATTCGACGCTGCCGAGGTCAGCATGAGCGAAGCGTTGCGAGTAATCGCTGCGGCTTGGCTGTAGCGCGGCGCAGAAATTTACGCTAGCTTCTGCTTGCGAGTTTGCAAATGCGTGCCCGCATCCGATCTCTCCGAAGACAACGAGCGACCATTCGACCGCTTGCCCCCTCCCATCGTCAGAGCTGGGATAATCCGGACAATGACGAAATCTGGTTTGAGTTGGCGCGTGCTATCGGACGTCAGCTCGCACGGGATGAACATCACGGTTCGGGGCAGCCGATAGAGGACCGGCATGACGACAGCGTCATCGAAGAAAACGGCCGTACTATACGCCCGTTATTCCAGCGACATGCAAAAGGCGACCTCGATTGACGGTCAGCTATTGCTCTGCCGGAAGGTCGCATTGCGCAACAACCTCGATGTCATCGGCGAGTTTGTGGATGCCGCAAAATCTGGTCTTACCGAAGGTGCGAGGGACGGCTATCAACGTTTGCTCAACGGGGTGCGAAACCAGGACTTTGACGTGGTCGTGGTTGAACATTTCGACCGCTTGTCGCGTGATCCCGCAACCATCCAGCGTCTCAAGCAGGTTTTCGAGTTCAATGGCGTCGAGCTGATGGATCAGAAAGGGGTCTATGCGACCGCCACTGACATCAGCATTGCAAGTCTCTACAACACGATTTACAAGCCGCAGCTCGCCGAAAAGGTTCGGCGCGGCCATGACAACGCTGTTGCCAACGGAAGAATTCCTGGCTCATACGCCTATGGTTATCGACCGAGGCCGGGCGCGCCGGGCGAACGCGTGATCGATGAGAACGAAGCAAAGATTGTGCTCCGCATCTTCACCGAATATGCAGCGGGCCGCTCGACCCGAACTATCGCCGCTGATCTCACCCGCGAAGGCGTGCCCTCACCCGGTGCAACTCGTCACAAGAACAAGGCTGGTCGTACCACCTGGAATCATCAGTGCATCACAGGCGGTCGGCATGGTCGCGGCATTATCGGCAACGATCTATATATCGGCGAGATACATTGGAACGTTCGCTCGACAATTCTCAACCCGGAGACCCAGAAGAAACAGAAGCGCCGCAATCCAGAAGAGCGCCACATCATAGTCAAAAAGCCGGAGCTACGGATCGTTCCGCAAGTGCTCTGGAATCGAGCGCAGGAGGTTCGTAGCGCGCGCGCCGTATCTATGTTCGGACCGACTGGCAAGCCGCGGCGTCGCGCCGTGATCCCGCGCAACAATGAGCACCCGCTTGCCGGTGTGCTCCGGTGCGGCGTCTGCAATGGCCACATGCGAATCGCTCAATCCTCGCGTAACGGTGCACCGCGCGCGGCATGCGCGAGCGCGCATCAGCGGGGCACCTGCGAGCACACCCGCAGCTTCGACATGGACGTTCTGCTCGAGGATGCCTCCGACAAAATCCAACTGAAATTGCTTTCGCCGAAAGCCATTGAAGAGGCGATGTGTGCCTGGAAGGAGGAGCGCAAAAACGATCGGAACAAGGGCAGCGAACACGCTAAGCTAGAGCGTCGACGCCGCGTGTTGACTACCGAGATCGAACGCCTGTCATATGCCATCGCAAATAGCCGTCGGAAGCCGGACGAGTTGCTCAAGCGGATCGATGAGTGCGACGTGGAGCGGGAAAGCGTTGAAGAGCGCTTGCGGCTGCTGGGCGGTGGCGGCGAAAATGTCATCGGCTTCGATCACTCGAAATTCAGTGACGGATACCGTTCGGAGGTTAGAAGGCTGGTCACCGCGCTCAAGACGAATCCGAAGGCGATCGAAACTCGCGTCGCGTTCCGCAACTTGATTGAATGCATAGTAGTGCATCCGGTTCCCAAGCGGATGCCCTACGAATATACCCCCTACCTGAACAGCTCCGCGCTTTACGGCAAGAAGCTTTTCCCTGAAAACCGTAGCAAGGAGCGAGAAATCAGCACGTTTGCCTACTACGACAATGGCAAGTCAGGGAAATCCGTGTCCTCGTAATAGACGCGGACCTGCATGTGGTGGCGGCCGTCGCGGATCTCGCCGTCGAGATGAGCTGTCACGTCGCGAGCCTCTTGGCTTGTCGATAACCAGCCCGTTTTGCGCAAAAACCGCCGGCCGCGCAAGCCGAGCTAGGATACAACCGGCCGCCTCGTCCCACCCAGCGTCACCTCGACGATCTCAGGCGGCACGCCGACGCGGAGCGGCATGATGCTGCAACCGAGGCCGCCGGAGATGATCACGTCGCATTTCAGTCGGACATGGCCATAGGCGAGCCGTATGCCATGCTGCGGCGGGACCGCCGGCGACCAGCCAAGCAGGCGCACCTGACCGCCATGGGTATGGCCGGACAGTTGCAGCGCGACGCGCGCCGGGACGCGCGGCGCGATGTTAGGCTCATGCGCGAGCAGGATGATCGGCGCGTCATCCGTGACCTTGGCGAGCGTGGCGTTGAGATCGTCGGCACCGAAGTGCACCATGCTGCGGAAGCGTCGCGCCGGCAGGAAGGCGAGCTGATCGCCGAGACCCGCAAGCCAGAACGGGCGGCCGTCCTTGGTGAGACGCACGACATCGTTCTCGTAGACGGGTATACCGGCCGCTTCCAGCGCCCGATGCGCGATGGTTGGGCCATACCCGGCCCGTTGCACGGTCTTGTCGTCCCAATAATCGTGGTTGCCCATGACGGCGTGAACGCCGAGCGGCGCCCTGAGGCCGCCCAGCACTCTGGCCCATTCGCTCGACGGGATGGTACGGGTGACCTGGTGCAGGCCGGCGACATAGTCGCCGAGCAGCACGATGAGGTCGGCATTCAGCGCGTTGGTGCGGTCGACGATGGCCTCGATCCGCTCCAGCGGCATCCAGGGATCGCAGGCATGGATGTCGGCGATGACGGCGATTTTCAGCGGAAGATCCGTCGGCCATTGCCGCGGCGTCGGATGATAGCGGGTAACGCGGAGCCGCAGCATCGGCTCGACGCCGACACCGTAGGCCGCGGTCGAGGCGCCGAGGGCGGACAGGGCGCCGATGGAACGGATGAAATGACGGCGAGTGATCATGGACGCTCGATGGTGATGCTGGTTCTCGATGCGACCCGATTGGAGCGGAATTGGGGTGCGCTCGTGCAGACCGTCTGCATCTCCGTGCAGGGACCTGCACAAGATTACCGGAAATTCATGAGAACTGGAGCACTTTGCACTTGCGCAAATCAGTCGTCGCTCTCGTCCGAGCCGAACAGGCCGAACTGGGCCGCGTCGCGCGAGGGCTCGGCGAGACCGAGATGACGGAAGGCGTGCGAGGTGAGCAGGCGGCCGCGCGGGGTGCGCTGGAGATAGCCGCACTGGATCAGATAGGGCTCGATGATGTCCTCGATCGCATCGCGCGGCTCGGACAAAGCGGCGGCCATGGTCTCGACGCCGACCGGGCCGCCGCCATAGTTCTGCGCGATGGTCGTGAGGTAGCGGCGGTCCATGGCATCGAGGCCTGCGGCATCGACCTCGAGCGCGCTGAGTGCGTGGTCGGCGATCTTGCGGTCGATCTTGTCGGCATCGGCCGCCGAGGCGAAGTCGCGGACCCGGCGGAGCAGACGGCCCGCGATGCGCGGTGTGCCGCGGGCGCGGCGCGCGATCTCGTTGGCGCCATCGGCGGTCATGCCGACATTGAGCACGCGCGCGCCGCGGCTGACGATGCTTTCCAGTTCTTCAATGGTGTAGAAATTGAGCCGCACCGGAATGCCGAAGCGGTCGCGCAGCGGATTGGTCAGCAGGCCAGCGCGCGTGGTAGCGCCGACGAGGGTGAATTTCGACAGCTCGATCTTCACCGAGCGCGCCGCCGGGCCCTCGCCGATGATGAGGTCGAGCTGAAAGTCCTCCATCGCGGGATAGAGCACCTCTTCCACCGCCGGACTGAGGCGATGGATTTCGTCGATGAAGAGCACGTCGCGCTCTTCGAGGTTGGTGAGGAGAGCGGCGAGATCGCCGGCCTTGGCGATCACCGGCCCCGATGTGGCACGAAAGCCGACGCCCAGCTCCTTCGCCACGATCTGCGCCAGCGTGGTCTTGCCGAGACCCGGGGGACCCACGAACAGCACGTGATCCAGCGCCTCGCCGCGCTTGCGCGCCGCCTCGATGAAGATCGAGAGGTTCTTGCGCGCCTGCTGCTGGCCGACGAAGTCGGACAGCGATTGCGGGCGCAGCGCGGTGTCGCCGACATCATCGCTGCGGCGCTCGGGCGAGACCATGCGATTGGCCTTGGGATCGCTCACTTCGCGAGTTCCTTCAGGCCGAGGCGGATGAGCTGCGCGGTCTCGGCATTCTCGCCCGCACTACGCGAAGCCGACGCAATCGCCGCGGCGGCCTGCGGTTGGCCGTAGCCGAGATTGACCAGTGCGGAGATCGCATCCGCCACGGGGCGCGGCGCGCGCTGGTCGTCGACGGCGCCGGCGAGATGCACCACGGCCGGATCGACATTGGCAAAGGCCGGCGCCTTGTCCTTCAGTTCGGTGACGATGCGCTCGGCGACCTTGGGGCCGACGCCGGGCGTGCGCGCGACCGCCGCCTTGTCGCGGAGCGCGATGGCATTGGCGAGGTCAGCCGGCGACAAGGTGCCGAGCACGGCGAGCGCGACCTTGGCGCCGACGCCCTGCACGGTCTGGAGCAGGCGAAACCATTCACGCTCCTGGTCAGTGCGAAAGCCGAACAGTTTGATCTGGTCCTCGCGGACATAAGTCTCGATCGACAGCACGGCCGCTTCGCCCGGCGACGGCAGATGCTGCAACGTGCGTGACGAGCAATGCACCTGATAGCCAACGCCGCCGACGTCGAGGATGACGAAATCCTCGCCGTAAGTATCGATCAGCCCCTTGAGCTTGCCGATCATATCCCCACGACCTTCAGCCTGAGCGCGGTGCTCTGGCGGTGATGAGCGTGGGTGATGGCGATGGCGAGCGCGTCGGCGGCATCCGCCGACGGCGGCTCGGCCTTGGGCAGCAAAATCTTGAGCATCATCGCGATCTGTTGCTTGTCGGCGTGACCGGCGCCGACCACCGTCTTCTTGACCTGGTTCGGCGCATATTCGGCGACAACGATGCCGAACATTGCGGGCGCCAGCATGGCAACGCCGCGGGCCTGGCCGAGCTTCAGTGTCGCAACGCCGTCCTTGTTGACAAAGGTCTGCTCGACCGCGGCTTCCATCGGCCGGTGATCGGACAGAACGGCCGCGAGCCCCTCATGGATCGCAAGCAGCCGGCTCGCCAACGGCAAGTCGTCCGGCGGTTCCACCGAGCCGCAGGCGACGTAGATCAGACGGTTGCCCTCAGCCTCGATCACGCCCCAGCCGGTGCGGCGCAGGCCGGGGTCGATGCCGATGATGCGAACGGGGCCGCGAATCGGGAGCGCAGTCATGGGCCAGTGATAGCGGCTGGCCGCCCGAAGCGAAACAGAAACAGAACGGAAGTAACAGGGGAAGTGGGATACCGCGGGGCGCACCGCCGCTCAGCACACATTCCGGTGTCATACCCGCGAAGGCGGGTATCCAGTATGCCGCGGCTTATCGGTATTGTTCGAACGTCTCTGGAATACTGGGTCGCCCGGTCAAGCCGGGCGACGACAGCGGAGGGTTGAGGGCCTAGCCGCCCATCTTCGCCATCAGCGCGTCCGACACCTCGAAATTGGCGTAGACGTTCTGGACGTCGTCGTGCTCATTCAGCATGTCCATCAATTTGAGCAGCTTCTCGCCGGTCTCGTCGTCGACCGACACCGTGTTCTGCGGCTTCCAGATCAGCGCGGCCTTGCGCGGCTCACCGAACTTGGCTTCCAGCGCCTTGGCGACGTCGCGATAGCTTTCGGTCGAGGCGTAGATCTCGTGTCCGCCCTCGCCGGAGATCACGTCGTCGGCGCCGGCCTCGATTGCCGCGTCCAGCACGGCATCGTCAGACGCGACGCTGCGATCGTATTCGATGATGCCGGTACGGTCGAACATGAAGGAGACCGAGCCGGTTTCGCCGAGATTGCCGCCGGACTTGGTGAAGAAGGAGCGGATATCGGACGCGGCGCGGTTGCGGTTGTCAGTCAGCGCCTCGACGATGACGGCGACGCCGCCGGGGCCGTAGCCCTCGTAGCGGATCTCGTCATAATTCTCGCCCTCGCTGCCGAGCGCCTTCTTGATGGCGCGCTCGATATTGTCCTTCGGCATGTTCTCCTGGCGCGCGGCGATCACGGCGGCGCGCAGGCGCGGGTTCATGGCGGGGTCGGGTGTACCCAGCTTGGCCGCGACGGTGATTTCCCGCGCCAGCTTGCCGAACAGCTTCGACTTCTGGGCATCCTGCCGCCCCTTGCGGTGCATGATGTTCTTGAATTGGGAATGTCCGGCCATGCGTGGTCTCTTGAAGGGTCTTGGGATCGTTCGCCGATGGGTGGGAGGCGCGGCCTTATAGGCCGCCAACCCACCGGAATCAAAGGGATCTGCTGCTCTAAGGTAGCACTGTAAAGGTAGCCGCCGTAATGGCCTCTGCCTAGGTCTCAGGCATCGTTAACCCTGACTTCATTTCAGCCTGCGAAAATAGCGTCCGACCGTCCCCCGACCAGAGAGACCCGATGGCGTTCGGACTATTTCGGAAGCGTCTGCCGGACATGGCTGCGCCTGCGGCAGCCCCGCAGGCTGCGCAACCGGTGGCTCATTCCGAGCCCGCCGGGACCGCCGATGGCGACTCGGCCCGCGAGATCCTGGAACTGCTGGAACTCGAGCTCGGCGCGATGATCCGGCAGCTCGAGCGCGCCGCCAATTCGGTGGCCGGCGGCGCCGAGGCGACCGCGGCAACCCTTGCCGCCATTCGCGACCGCACCGACGCCCTGACCGGCCGCACCAACGCGGCGCAATCGACCGCCTCGACCTTCGCCCATGCCGCCGACAAGTTCACGCAGTCCGCACTGGGAATCGGAGCGCAGGTTCGCGAGGCAGGCAAGCTCGCCGACGAGGCCAGCGCCGCCGCGCAGGAAGCCCGCGCCAATGTCGATCGCCTGCGCGAGTCCTCCGCCGCCATCGGCAATGTCGTCAATCTGATCGCGCAGATCGCACGGCAGACGACGCTGCTCGCGCTCAACTCGACCATCGAGGCCGCGCGCGCCGGCGCGGCCGGCAAAGGCTTTGCAGTTGTCGCGACGGAAGTGAAGGCGCTCGCAGTGCAGACCCAGGGCGCGACCGAAGAGATCACCAAAAAGATCGATGCACTCCAGCGCGACGCCGCCGGCTCTGCGGATGCCGTGCACCGCATCTCGCAGGCGATCGAGGCGATCCGCCCGGTGTTCGAGACCGTCAACGGCGCCGTCGCCGAGCAGAACGCCACCACCAGCGAAGTCTCCGGCAACGCTGCCAGCGCCTCAGACTTCATCGTCTCGGTCGGCGAGAGCGCGGCCGAGATCGATGCAGCCACCAAAGCGGCCGAGACCCATGGCGAGAACGTCGCCAGCGCCGGCCGCGCCGTTACTACCTTCGCGCAAAAGCTGAAGTCGCGTTGCGCCGTGCTGCTCCGCCAGAGCGAGCACGATGACCGCCGCAAGACCGAGCGCTTGCCCTGCCATCTCAAGTTCGAAACCGCGCGCGGCGTGATGCCAGTCTACGAGATCGCGATGGACGGCGTGCTGATCGGCGGCGCGGACGCAGGCCGGCTTGCGCCGCAAGCGCTGGTCGAAGGCACCCTCGAGAACGTCGGCGCCTGCCGCCTGCGCGTGGTCGAGCAATCCAAAGCCGGCGCCCGCGCGCAATTCGTCGGCCCCAATGCCGAGCTCCGCGAGAAGATCGAGGACAGGCTGTGGTCGATCCATGAGGAGAACACGGAGTTCGTCACCCGTGCCATGGAAGCCGGCAACGCCCTGACGAAGATATTCGAGCAGGCGGTCGCGCGCGGCGAGGTCAAGATCGACGACCTTTTCGACACCGACTATGTAGAAATTGCGGGCACCGATCCGCAGCAATATCGCACAAGTTATCTGGACTGGGCCGACCGCGCGCTACCGCCGTTCCAGGAGGCATTCCTGGCAAAGGACCAGCGCATGGCGTTCTGCGCCATGGTTGATCGCAACGGCTTCCTGCCGGTGCACAACAAGATCTATTCGCATCCGCAGCGGCCGGGCGAGGTGGCCTGGAACACTGCCAACAGCCGCAACCGGCGGATATTCAACGATCCGGCGGGGCTCGCCGCCGCGCGCAACCTGCGCTCGTACCTGGTCCAGAGCTATGCGCGCGACATGGGCAACGGAAACACCGTGATGATGCGGGAGATCGACGTCCCCATCCGGGTGCAGGGCCGGCACTGGGGCGGATTCAGGACGGCCTACAAATTGTAGTGCACACTCAGGCAAGACGGCAGGCGCGAATCATCCTTTAAAGCTGAAGCTGGAATGGGAATGCCGCCGTGAGCCGGCGAACGGCTCTCCTTGAGGACTCATCGCACATGTCCGCCGTACAACTTGCAGTCATGGACACCGGCTCCAACCGGACGCTGGCCGAACGGCTCATCGACCAACTCGCCGATCGCATCGGCGGCCTCGGCGTGGAACTCGCCGACATCGCCGGCAATGTCCAGGAAGTCGCAAGCCGCGTCGCCAACCAGTCGGAACGGTTTCACCACCTCCAGAAGACGGCCGAGACGATGGTCTCGGCCAACCACGAAATCGCCAACGCATCTCAGGCAGTGCAAACGACGTCGTCCGCCGCGGCCGACGAGATCGCGCAGTCGCGCAGCGCAGTCGATACCGCCGTCAGCCACATCTCCGAGCTCGTCGCCGCGGTGGAGCGGATCGAGGCGCGATTGAGCGCCGTCGGCTCGGCGCTGGCCCAGGTCGCAAAGGTCTCCGGCTCGATCGAGGCGATCGCCAAGCAGACCAATCTGCTCGCGCTGAACGCAACGATCGAAGCCGCGCGCGCCGGCAATGCCGGCCGCGGCTTCGCCGTGGTCGCGAGCGAGGTGAAGAACCTCGCCGAAGCCACTCGCCAGGCCACACATCAGATCTCCGACACCGTGCGCGATCTCGACGGCCAGATCGAAGGCCTAATCGGCGAGAGCAGCGACGCTTCGCAGCGTGCCAAGACTGCCGGCGAAGGCGCCCAGCAGATCTCCAGCATCATCTCGCGCGTCCAGCAGGGTTTCGCCTCAGTGGAGGCGGAGATCGGCAGCGTCACGCGAGCTGCGACCTCCAACCTCGGGCATTGCGACACCGTGATCGGCGAGCTCAACGAGCTTGCCAAGGGCGTCGATCTGTCCTCGCGCGATCTCAGGAGTGCCGACCAACGGATCGCAAAACTGCTCGACACCTCGGAAGGCCTGATCGCGCTGATCGCCGACAGCGGCGTGGCGACGTCGGACGCGCCGCTGATCCGCGTGGTCATCGAAACCGCCAAGCGAATCTCCGCCGAGTTCGAAGCCGCGGTCGATCGCGGCGATATCACGCTCGACCAGCTCATGGACGAGAAGTACCGCGAAATTCCCGGCACCGATCCGAAACAATTCCTCACCAATTACGTCGAGTTCACCGACCGCGTCCTGCCCGCGATCCAGGATCCGATTCAGAAATCCGATCCCCGTATCGTGTTCTGCGTCGCCTGGGCGAGGGGCGGCTATCTGCCGACCCACAATCCGAACTACCGTCTGCCGCAGGGCAAGGACCCGGTCTGGAATAACGCCAATTGCCGCAACCGCCGCCTGTTCACCGATCGCGCGGTGAAGAAGGTCGCGGCCAACACCAAACCGTTCCTGCTCCAGACCTACCGCCGCGACATGGGCGGCGGGCAGTTCGTGCTGATGAAGGATCTGTCCTCGCCGATCATGGTCCGCGGCGAGCACTGGGGCGCCTTCCGGATGGGTTTTCGCCAGAGCTGAGGGCCCGCAAGGCGCCTTGCGCGACGGCACTCCGGTGCCCTCAAAACAAAAATTGAAAAACAACCCATGCACAGTAGCCGGGGCCAGCGAAATCAAAGGCTTACGCGGGCAGGCCCGAAGAAGCCGCGACGCGGTTGACGCGTCGGGCAAAACAGGGGCATAATGCGATTATTCCGAAATCGCGCATTTGCGCTTATGCTGCCTCGTGGGAGCGGGCCGCGTAGCCGGCTGCGACCCCATTCGTCTCGCGCGGAGAGCCCTGACACGCTCGCACATGACGTTAATGCTAACGTTGCGCAGGGCAAGCGGAGAAGATCCTGCAGTCAGGCGGAAGCCGAATTGCTCTGAGTTACAAGCCGAGCGCGATCTCGGCCCATTTCAACATGCGGTCGCTATTGAGGAACGCCAGCACCGCCGGTTCCAGTGACGCGGGCGCGCCCGATCCAACCAAAGCCGTGGCGGCCACCATGTCGCACCGCTGATTGAAGGCGAGTGAGAGCGCGTTGCGATTTCCCTCGACGCGATAGGGCCGGCTGCGGCCGCGCATCGGACCGACGATGATCTCTCGACCGGCACCGATCGGCGTTGCCTTGCCAATCAGCGCCAGGTCGCCCATTTTTTCGAGGTCGTCATCGTCGGCGACGCCGGTGGCGCAATTGCAAAACCCGAGCTTGGCGCGAACGTAGAGCTGGACCTCGCCGCCGCAATCCTCGGCCTTGCAGCGGAATGCCTTTCCTTTCCCCCAGGGATCTGCGCCGAAAGGCCAGTCGGTTTCTGACCACACCGGGCGGACCTCGCCGAGTGCCGCTGTAGCACGTGCCGGTTCGCCGGATCGCAATGTCCAGAGCGCAGCGACTGCGCAGAGCAGTGCTGCGGCTGCGCCGATCGCCATGAATTTGCCTGTCAGGCGCATGGAAGCTGCCACGGCACTTTTGCTAATTCTGAGCCAAGAACTTTCGTGCAGCCGCGAGGTCCTCCCGCGATGTGTCGCCATCGCGCGCCATGTCCACGACTTTCCCGTAGTACTGGCGCGCCTTCACGGCGTCGCCCGCTTTCTCGGCGGCGTGAGCGGCGCCGATCGTCGCACCAAAGCGGTTCGGCTCCTTGCGCATGGTGCTTTCGAATGCGGCCAATGCGTCCGTCGCCATGCCGCGCTCGAGCAGCATGGTCCCGTAAAGCTCGCGTGCCGGGGCAAGCGGTCCCGGCGTCACGATGGATTTTTCGGTCTTGTCTTCGGCGTCGGCGGCAAGGCGCATCGCCTCCAACGCGTCTGCCTGTTTTCCCTGGGCATTGAGCTGCCAGGCTGTGGCGACCTGCCGCTGAATGTCGACGATCTCGGCCCAATACGCATCCTTGTCCTGCTGCAGCTTGTCCCGCAGCTCCGCCAGCTTGGCGATGTCCGCCGTTGCTGCGTCTGCATTGCCGGAGCGCGCGGCGCCAAGGGCGCGGGCGAAATGGGTGATCGCATCGACATAGCCAAACCGGCTCGGCTCAACCTTCAGCGCGGCGGCGCCCTGCCAATCGCCGCGCTCGACCATATAGCGCGCCTGGCTGGCCGCTATCGCGTAGGGACCGGCGCGGACGGCCGGCGCATAGCCCGTGGTCGCAACCATGTCCGCAATGACGTCGCGAGCTCGGCTGTCCTGCGCAAGCTGGAGCAGGGCGTAGACCATATAGTCGTCGGCATGCAGCTGCTCGCTGGGGTCCTTGCCCTCCTTGGCAGCCTTGGCGGAACGGCTGTTGGCCTCGATGGATTCGTTCCAGTAGCCGACGCGTGTGAAGATGTGCGACGGCATATGCAAAGCGTGCGGCGCCGCCGGCGCGATCTCGGAATAGCGCTTGGCAGCGTCGAGACCTTGCTCGGCGATCGCCGGATAGTCGTAGAGGTGGATCAGGTAATGCGCGACGCCGGGATGCCGCGGTTGCCGCTTGAAGATCGGCTCCAGGATGGCCGCGCCCTTGAGCTGGTTAGCATAGGTCTTGTCGTTTGGTGACGCCGTCACATTCAGCGTAATGGCGTAGGCGATCTGCGCCTCGTCATCATCGGGATAGCGCGCGGCGACGGCTTCGGTTGCCTTGAGATAGGCCTGCGCGCGTTGACCAAACGTCGTCTTTTCGTCGCCCGAATAGAAGGCCAGCAGCGCATCGATATAGTCGCGTTCGCGTTCGCTCTTGGCGCCGAGTGCCTTGGCCTTCTGCAGCGCGGCGAGGCCCTCGGTGAGGTTTTCCTTCGGCGCGGGAAAATGCGGATTATACAGCAGGCTGAGGGCAATGCCCCAATAGGCGATCGCGCATTCCGGATCGGCCTGCAACGTCTCCTCGAAAATCTCTTTCGCGGGCCGGTACCAGAACGAGTGCTGATAGCGCATCCCGCGGTCAAAGCGGCGCTGCGCCAATTCGTTGCAGGACGTCTGGAAGTGAACCTTGCCAAACTGCTCGTCGGTCCCGTCCTCCGCGCGTGCGGCAGGCGTGGCAGAGATCGAGCCCAGGATAGTGAGGGTAAGAAGAGAGACGGTTCTCAAGGCGAGCGCGCGCATCGGCCCCTCCGTTTCTATTCAGAAAATTGAGTCGGATAGCGCCGATAAAGTCCGAGGCGCCGAAGTTCGCAGTGCTGAAATTGGCGATGGCAATTGCGTTGTAAGGATTTGCCCATTCGCGAGGCGTGTCAATAGGAGCGGACAAATTTGCATTAGGGAAGCACGCCTGTCAGGCTCCGTGATCGAAATCGTAAGGCGGATGGCGAAGCGTAGCCGCCATTTCACGGACGCCGATCTGCCGCCGGAATATTGGCAGACGCTCCTCGACGATCCACGCGCTGAGGCCTGGTCACTGCGGAGTCACGCTGCGGCTGAGCCAAACTCCTCAACCATTTCCCGGGCGATCTGCCAATCTGGCAGCCCACCAGCTTCGAGTTCGTGATCAACCTCAAAGTAGCGATGTCACTTGATCTTGAAGTCCCACCGGGGGACCTAGGGTGAGGTGCGCCAACGCGCCGCCATCACGAGCAGAGCAGGCTAATACGAAATGGAGCGCAAGTTTAAGTGTACACGCCCTAGCTCAACCAGAACTTCGGCGTCGTCGGCTCCAGCCTGCCTCCTAGCCGCACCGGCGAGATCCGCAGCGCGAGCCCCGTTGCATCATCGGTCTCCACTGCTACGCCGCTGAGCGTCGCCATTCCAGCGGCGGGCTCGAACCGGCCCGACGGAATCCCCGAGGTGAACCGGCGCAGCGGCTCTTCCTTCTGCATGCCGATGATCGAATCGTAATCCCCGGTCATGCCGGCATCGGTCATGTAGGCGGTGCCGCCTGACAGGATCTGATGGTCGGCGGTCGGCACATGCGTATGCGTGCCGACGACGAGGCTGGCGCGGCCGTCACAAAAGAAGCCGATGCCCTGCTTCTCGCTGCTCGCCTCGCAATGGAAGTCGACGATGATGGCATCGGCCGCGACGCCGAGCGGGCAGGCGCCGAGCTCGCGCTCCAGCGCCGCGAACGGATCGTCGAACGGGGTCATGAAGACGCGCCCCAAAGCGTTGACGACGAGCGCATGCTTGCCGTTCTTGGCCTCGACCAGCGCAGCGCCGCGGCCCGGCGTGCCGCGCGGATAGTTCGCCGGCCGCACCAGGCGCTCGGCGCGCTCGATGAAAACCAAGGCTTCACGCTGGTCCCAGGAATGATTGCCGAGCGTTACCGCGTCGGCGCCGGCATCGAGGAATTCCTGGTAGATCGCTTCCGTGATGCCGAAGCCGCCGGCGGCATTCTCGCCGTTGACGACGACCAAGTCGAGCGACCAGTCCTTGACCATGCCAGGCAGATGATCAGCAATCGCCGTGCGTCCGGCGCGGCCGACGACGTCACCCACGAAGAGAATGCGCAACTTCAGAACTCCGGAAATCGAACACGTCCGATTCCGTTAGCACATAATCCAGCGCGACGTCGTGCGATAGTGCAGGAACCGCCTCGATCTCCTGCGCCGCAAAGGCAAGCCCGATCCCGACGATATTCTTGGCTTTCCGCAAATGCGCGAAGGTGAAATCGTAATGCCCCGCACCATAGCCGATGCGATGGCCAAGACGGTCGAAGGCGGCGAGCGGCGTCAGCATGATGTCGGGGATGACTTCGCTGGCGGCCGGCGACGGCTCGGGAATGCCGAGCGGGCCGAGCATGAGGCGGTCGCTCGGATGAAAGAGACGGAAGATCAACGACTGGCCGCGCGCGGTGACGCAAGGCAGCGCCAGCTTCGCGCCTTGCTCGGCGAGCTTTCGCATGAGCGGCATCGGATCGATCTCGCTGCGGATCGGCGAATAGCCGGAGACAATGCTGCCGGGCAGCAGCTTGAACGGCAGTCCGCGCTCCGCGAGCTTCGCGGCGGCGTTGGTGCGCTTCTTCTCGCTCAGCGCGTCGCGCTTGCTGAGCGCTTTGGCGCGGAGTTCGGCTTTGGAGCTGGACATGCGCGTTTTCCCCCGAGGGCGAAGTCTTGCTCCGCCGTCATCGCCCGCGCAGGCGGGCGATCCAGTATTCCAGAGACGCCAGTGCTTGAACCTCAACGCCGCGGCGTACTGGATGCCCGGCCTGCGCGGGGCATGATACCGAGAATGACTGAACCGCAAGCGCGTCGGGGACGCAATTCGACAAACACGACCAGAAGAAACAGTGCGAAGCCGCGGACGCCGTTGAAGCACTCGATCCCGGAGTTCCCTACGAAAGTAGGTGGGCACCATATGTCCGGGCCCACGGGCCCGGCCAGGGACAGTTCCCTAAAGGATCGATAAGGCCCCGGGGATATATGGCTCCTGACGCACGTCGCAGCCTCGCTTGCGCAATGTAACAACGATATTGACGAACCGCCAGCCCGGCGAGAGTGCGGAGCTTCGGTGCAGCCACGGCGGAAGTGCGCTCCCTCCCCCGCTTGCGGGGGAGGGTTGGGGAGAGGGTGTCTCCACAGGCGAGACTCCCCAAGAGGTGAGAGCCCTCACCCGCGCCTCCGGCGCGACCTCTCCCGCAAGCGGGAGAGGTTGAGCCCGCCGCCACATCGAGAACGACAGCTCAGCGCGTCTCATCTATCGCGGCTCTAACCGATTGCGATGCCGTTGCCGACGGTCCGGTTCAGGACCTGGGTCGACTTCTCGATGCGTTCGGCGGCGGCGTTCAGCGCATTCACCACCGCGGTCTGCGTCATCCGGGCGCGCTCGACGGCGGCGTTGCGGAAATCCCTGAGCTCGATCAGCTCCTGCTCCATGGTGCGGATCCGGTTGCCGGCGTCGACCAGCTCGTCGCACACGGTCAGCGCTGCCATCACCGTGAGGCGCGCATCGCCGATCTCGCCGAACTTTCCGCGCAGGGACTGGATGCGGGTCTCCAGGCTTTCGGCGAGCTTCAGCAGCCGCACCTCCTGGCCCTCCTCGCAAGCCATGCGGTATTGCCGGCCATTGATGGTGACATTGATGTGGCTCATCCGTCCTCTCCGGTATCGAGCACCGAACGTATCGTGACGATCGCGGAATCCAGCCGGTCGGAGATCTCGCGATTGGTGCGCTCGAGCTTGCGCGCCTTCACCAGCGCACCATCGAGCTCGTCGGCGAGCCGCGAGCGGTCCGCGCCGAGCGCCTGGATTCGCGCCGCGAGCTCGTTCTCGTCGCGATCGGCATCGCGCCGCCGCTCCACCGCGCTTTCGAGTGCGTCGAGCGCCGCCGTGAGCCTGCGGGTCGCGATCTCGATCTCGACGGCGGATGATTCCGTCATGGCAGAGCTGTTGGATACGCGATCGTTCATGCAGTCAGCGGCGGAACCTACCGGCCTTTGCCCAGTGGCCTTGTTACTGGGGCTCGCCGTCCGGCAAAAGACTCGGTTCGGCAAGCGGTTAGAAGCAGAAATTTACGTGGCAAGCTAGCCAAGCGCAACGCCGCCGCGAAACTATGCACCGATAGATCGGGAGAAGGTCGTGCTGATCCGTCAGTTCTCCTGGGCCCGATCCGGGCGGAAAACCGATTTCCACACAGGCAACTTTTGCGGCCAAACCGGCGTTTGATTGCCTTGGACTCCCGGAACCGAGGTGCTATCCCAGCCCGGACCTTCAGTGGCCGCCAGGCTCCTTCCCGCGCGGGCGTACATCGCCTCCAAGCGCTTCATTTCAGACGGATTTCAGACATGACGCAGGTCGATCACACCCGTATGGCCAACGCGATCCGCGGCCTCTCGATGGACGCCGTCGAGAAGGCCAAATCGGGCCATCCGGGCCTGCCGATGGGCGCTGCCGACATCGCCACCGTGCTGTTCACCCAGTTCCTGAAATTCGACGCCTCCGCGCCGGCCTGGCCGGATCGCGACCGCTTCGTGCTCTCGGCCGGTCACGGCTCGATGCTGCTCTATTCGCTGCTGTACCTAACCGGCAATTCCGAGATGACGCTGGACCAGATCAAGCAGTTCCGCCAGGTCGATTCGCTCACCCCAGGACACCCCGAGAATTTCCGCACCAGGGGTATCGAGACCACCACCGGCCCGCTCGGCCAGGGCATCTCCACCGCGGTCGGCATGGCGCTCGCCGAGAAGATGCTGGCAGCCGAGTTCGGTAAGAAGATCGTCGACCACCACACTTACGTGCTCGCCTCCGACGGCGACCTGATGGAGGGCGTGTCGCAGGAAGCGATCGCGATGGCCGGGCACTGGAAGCTGAACAAGCTGATCGTGCTCTACGACGACAACGGCATCTCCATCGACGGCCCGACCACGCTCTCCGATTCCGTCGACCAGGTGAAGCGCTTCAAGTCGGCAGGCTGGGCGGCCGAGAAGATCGACGGCCAGAACCAGGCCGCGATCACCGACGCGATCACGCGCGCCAAGAAATCGAACAGGCCGACGCTGATCGCCTGCCGCACCACCATTGGCTTCGGCGCGCCGCACAAGGCCGGCACGTCGAAAGTGCATGGCGAGGCGCTCGGCGCCGACGAGCTCAAGGCCGCCAAGGAAAATCTCGGCATCTCGCTCGAGCCATTCGCGGTCGCCGAGGACGTGCTGAAGGCGTGGCGTGACGCCGGCCGTCGCGGCGCAGCAGCGCGCCAGGAATGGGAAGCACGGCTCGGTGAGCTCGGCAGCCGAAAGCGCGCCGAGTTCGAGCGCCGCCTGCGCCATGAGCGCCCGGCCTCGCTGGCAAAGGCGCTGCGGGCGCACAAGAAGGAGCTGTTGGAAAAGCCGCTGACGGCGGCGACCCGCAAATCGTCGGAGGCGGCGATCGAGGCGATCGCGGCCGCGATGCCGATGGAATTCCTGGCGGGCTCCGCCGACCTCACCGGCTCCAACAACAACAAGGCCAAGTCGGCGACCGCCTTCTCCGCCAAGACGCCGAAGGGCCGCTTCATCCATTACGGCATTCGCGAGCACGGCATGGCCGCCGCGATGAACGGCATCTTCCTGCACGGCGGCTTCGCGCCGAACGGCGCGACCTTCCTGGTGTTCACCGACTACGCACGTCCCGCGATGCGCCTTGCCGCGCTGATGGGCGCCGGCGTCGTCTATGTGATGACGCACGATTCAATCGGCCTCGGCGAAGACGGTCCGACTCATCAACCGGTCGAGCATCTCGCCGCATTACGCGCCATTCCCAACATGCGCGTGTTCCGTCCTTGCGATTCGATCGAGGTCGCCGAGTGCTGGGAGCTCGCGCTCAACCGCGTCGACGGCCCGACCGTGCTGGCGCTGACGCGCCAGAACCTGCCGCAGCTCCGTACCAGCGCACCGAACGACAATCCCTGCGCGGCCGGCGCCTATGAGCTGGTCGCAGCTCAGGGCGAAGCCAAGGTGACGCTGTTCGCCTCCGGCTCAGAGGTGGAGATCGCGGTCGCCGCCCAGAAGCAGCTCGCCAAACGCGGCATCGCGTCACGGGTGGTCTCTGTTCCTTCGCTCGAGCTGTTGTTAGCGCAACCAGAGGCCAAACGCGCCGCGATCATCGGGAACGCGCCGGTCAAGATTGCGATCGAGGCCGCCGTGCGCTGGGGCTGGGACGCCGTGATCGGCCAGGACGGCGAATTCATCGGCATGCATTCCTTCGGCGAAAGCGGTCCTGTCAAGGAGCTCTACAAGCATTTCGGCATCACCGCCGAGGCCGCGGTTAACGCTGTGCTGAAGCGCGTTTCCTGAGAGTTGAGCTTGCCGCAAAAAAGGACTACCTAATCTCCCATATGATCAAGCACCGCCCGGCCGAACCGGGCGCCCGCCCCTAAAAAACCCTCGCAGGCGCACGAAAGCGCGTTGTGCGGGATGACAACGGTCATTGAAGGAGACGAAACATGGCAGTCCGCGTCGGAATTAACGGTTTTGGCCGCATTGGCCGCAACGTCCTGCGGGCTATCGCGGAGTCAGGCCGCAAGGACATCGAGGTGGTCGGCATCAACGACCTCGGCCCGGTCGAGACCAACGCCCATCTGCTCCGTTTCGATAGCGTCCATGGCCGTTTCCCCGGCACGGTCACCGTCGACGGTGACTCGATCAACCTGGGCAATGGCAAGATCAAGGTGACCGCCGAGCGCGATCCCTCGAAGCTGCCCTGGAAAGATCTCGGCGTCGATGTTGCGCTGGAGTGCACCGGCATCTTCACCTCGAAGGACAAGGCGTCTGCGCATCTGACCGCCGGCGCCAAGCGCGTGCTGGTCTCCGCGCCCGCCGACGGCGCCGATGCCACCATCGTCTACGGCGTCAACCACGACACGCTGACCAGGGATCATCTGGTCGTCTCCAACGGCTCCTGCACCACGAACTGCCTCGCGCCGGTCGCCAAGGTGCTGAACGATCTCGTCGGCATCGAGACCGGCTTCATGACCACGATCCACGCCTATACCGGCGACCAACCGACGCTGGACACGCTGCACAAGGATCTCTACCGCGGCCGCGCCGCCGCGATGTCGATGATCCCAACCTCGACCGGCGCCGCCAAGGCGATCGGCCTCGTGCTGCCCGAGCTGAAGGGCAAGCTCGACGGCGTCGCGATCCGCGTGCCGACCCCGAACGTCTCGGTCGTCGACCTCAAGATCGTCGCCAAGCGCGCCACCGACGCCAAGGAGGTCAACGCGGCGATGAAGCGCGCCTCCGAGCAGCAGCTCAAGGGCATCCTCGGCTACACCACCGCGCCGAACGTCTCGATCGACTTCAATCATGACCCGCACTCCTCGACCTTCCACGAGGACCAGACCAAGGTGCAGAACGGCACGCTGGTGCGCGTGATGTCCTGGTACGACAACGAGTGGGGCTTCTCGAACCGTATGGCGGACACCGCCGTCGCGATCGCGAAGGTGATCTAAGGCCGCTCTCGTCCCGGACGCGATGCAGCGTGAAATGCTGCTTCGCAGATCCGGGACCCATTCAACCGCGGGACTCGCCGCAACGTGCGGTCCCGGTTCTGCACAGCGGCACTACGCGCCGCTAGTAGCGCCCGGGACAAGGGGCCTCCAATGACGAAATCATTCCGCACCCTCGACGACGTCGACGTGAAGGGCAAACGCGTATTGCTGCGCGTCGATCTGAACGTACCCATGGAGAATGGGCGCGTCAGCGACGCAACGCGGCTCGAGCGCGTCGCCCCGACCATCAGCGAGATCTCCGACAAAGGCGGCAAGGTCATCCTGCTCGCGCATTTCGGCCGGCCGAAGGGCCGCGATCCCAAGGAATCGCTCAAGCCGGTTGCCGAAGCCCTGTCCAAGGTCGTGAAGAAGCCCGTTGCCTTCGCCGACGACTGCATCGGCGAGCCGGCGGCCAAGGCCGTCGCCAGCTTGAAGGACGGCGACATTCTCTGCCTGGAAAACACCCGCTTCCACAAAGAAGAGGAAAAGAACGATTCCGCCTTCGTCGCGGAACTGGCAAAGCTCGGCGACATCTGGGTCAATGACGCGTTCTCGGCGGCGCACCGCGCCCACGCCTCGACCGAAGGCCTCGGCCACAAGCTGCCGGCCTATGCCGGCCGCACC
This sequence comes from Bradyrhizobium sp. 153, assembly GCF_023073835.1. Taxonomy (NCBI): domain Bacteria; kingdom Pseudomonadati; phylum Pseudomonadota; class Alphaproteobacteria; order Hyphomicrobiales; family Nitrobacteraceae; genus Bradyrhizobium; species Bradyrhizobium sp. 153. The sequence continues at coordinate 22,819 of NZ_JADPKH010000016.1, forward strand.
ATGCAGGCCGAGCTCGACGCGCTAGAGAAGGCGCTGGGCTCGCCGACCAAGCCGGTCATCGCGATCATCGGCGGCGCGAAAGTTTCGACCAAAATCGACCTGCTCGAAAACCTCGTCACCAAGGTCGATGCGCTCGTGATTGGCGGCGGCATGGCCAACACCTTCCTGCACGCCCAGGGCGTCGCGGTCGGCAAGTCGCTGGCCGAGAAGGATCTCGCCGCCACTGCGCTGCGCATCATGGAGAAGGCGGAAGCCGCCAATTGCGCCATCATTCTCCCCGTGGACGCCACCGTGGCTTACCATTTCGCCGCCAACGCGCCGTCGCATGCCTATGGGCTTGATGCGATCCCTGCCGACGGCATGATCCTCGACGTCGGCCCGCAATCCATCGTGCGCGTTCACGCCGCGATCGACGATGCGGCGACGCTGGTCTGGAACGGACCGCTCGGCGCCTTCGAGATGCAGCCGTTCGACCGCGGCACGGTCGCGGCCGCCAGGCACGCCGCCGAACGCACCAAGGCGAAGAAGCTGATCTCGATCGCGGGCGGCGGCGACACCGTTGCCGCGCTCAACCAGGCCGGCGTCGCCGGCAGTTTCACCTATGTCTCGACCGCCGGTGGCGCGTTCCTTGAATGGATGGAAGGCAAGCCCCTGCCCGGCGTCGAGGTGCTGCGCATCAAGTAAGCTTTAAGTCGGCAAACATTGAGTGGCCTTGCAGGCCCAAACCGGAGAAAAAGACAGATGGCTCGGATCACGTTACGTCAACTGCTCGACCATGCGGCGGAAAACGATTACGGCGTACCGGCCTTCAACATCAACAACATGGAGCAGGCGCTGGCGATCATGGACGCGGCCAACCAGGTCGACGCGCCTGTCATCATCCAGGCCTCGCGCGGCGCGCGCTCCTACGCCAACGACGTCATGCTCAAGCACATGATGGACGCGGTGACCGAGATCTATCCGCACATTCCGGTCTGCGTGCATCTCGACCACGGCAACGAGCCGGCGACCTGCATGACCGCGATCCAGGCCGGCTTCACCTCGGTGATGATGGACGGCTCGCTCAAGGCCGACGGCAAGACCCCCGGCGACTGGGCCTACAATGTCGGCGTCACCAAGACCGTGACCGACATGGCCCATCTCGGCGGCATCTCGGTCGAAGGCGAACTCGGCGTGCTCGGCTCGCTCGAGACAGGCATGGGCGACAAGGAGGACGGCCACGGCGCCGAAGGCAAGCTCAGCCACGACCAGCTCCTGACCAATCCCGACGAGGCCGTGAAGTTCGTGAAGGAGACCAAGGTCGACGCGCTCGCGATCGCGATGGGCACCTCCCACGGCGCCTACAAGTTCACCCGCAAGCCGGACGGCGACATCCTCGCCATGAACGTGATCGAGGAGATCCACCGCAAGCTGCCGAATACGCATCTCGTGATGCACGGCTCCTCATCGGTGCCGCAGGACCTCCAGGACATCATCAACGCCTATGGCGGCAAGATGAAGCCGACCTGGGGCGTGCCGGTGGCCGAGATCCAGCGCGGCATCAAGAACGGCGTGCGCAAGATCAACATCGACACTGACAACCGCATGGCGATGACCGGCCAGATCCGGAAAGTGCTCAAGGACAATCCGGAGGAGTTCGATCCGCGCAAGTACCTGAAGCCGGCAATGGAGGCGATGACCAAGCTGTGCAAGCAGCGCCTCCAGGAGTTCAATACCGCCGGCCAGGCCTCGAAGATCAAGAAGGTGCTGACCACCGCCGAGATGGCCAAGCGCTACGCCAAGGGCGAGCTCGATCCCCGCGTCGCATAGCGATCGCGCTGGCGTAACGCCCTTAGGCATACCTCCCGTCATTCCGGGACACGCGAAGCGTGGGCCCGGAATCCATAACCACAGCCGGGGGTTATGGATTCCGGGCCTGCGCCTTTCGGCCATCCCGGAATGACAGAAGGCCCTTCACCCTGCGACGAACGTTAACTCGGCAATTGCCCGAGAACGGTCTATTTTCACGGGCAAGGGCAGAATCGTTTTGGGAGGACCTCTCGATGAATCTGACTGAGCTCAACAGGATTGCGACCGCCATGGTCGCGCCCGGCAAGGGCATCCTTGCCGCCGACGAATCCTCCGGCACCATCAAGAAGCGTTTTGACGCAATCGGCGTGGAATCCACGGAAACCAACCGCCGCGACTATCGCGAGATGCTGTTCCGCTCGAAGGAGGCCATGAGCCAGTACATCTCCGGCGTGATCCTCTATGACGAGACGATCTGGCAGGACGCGAAGGATGGCACGCCGCTGATCAGGCTGATCGAGGAGACCGGCGCCATCCCCGGCATCAAGGTCGACGAAGGTACGCAAGCCTTGCCGATGTGCCCGGGCGAACTCGTTACCGTCGGCCTCGATAAGCTCGCCGAGCGCCTGCAGAAATATTACGAGCGCGGCGCGCGCTTTGCCAAATGGCGCGCGGTGATCGACATCGGCAGCGCCATTCCCTCGATGACCGCGATCAGTGTCAACGCCCATGCGCTGGCGCGCTATGCCGCGCTGTGCCAGGCCGCGCAGATCGTGCCGATCGTCGAGCCGGAGGTGCTGATGGATGGCGATCACGACATCGATCAGTGCTATGAGGTGACGCAACGCGTGCTCAACACGACATTTCAGGAGTTGCGCGTGCAACGCGTCGCGCTCGAGGGCATGGTGCTGAAACCGAACATGGCGATCTCAGGCAAGAAGTGCGCGAAACAGGCTTCCGTCGAGGAAGTCGCGGAGAAGACAGTGCGGCTGCTGAAGGCCTGCGTGCCGGCGGCGGTGCCGGGCATCGCCTTCCTCTCCGGCGGCCAGTCCGACGAGGAGGCGACCGCGCATCTCAACGCCATGCACAAGCTTGGCCCGCTGCCCTGGAGCCTGACTTTCTCCTACGGCCGCGCGCTCCAGGCCGCGCCGCAGAAGGCCTGGTCCGGCAAGGCGGAGAACGTCGCGGCCGGACAGCGTGCCTTCAGCCACCGCGCGCGGATGAACGGCCTTGCGTCCAAGGGCGAATGGCAAAGCAGCCTGGAACAGAAGGCAGCCTAGACCTTGTCGAACAAGCCGCCTCCGCCGCGCCCGGCGCCGCGTCTCTATCTCGCGACGCCTGTTGTCGACAATCCGGCATCGCTCGTCGCCGAGCTGCCTGCCCTGCTCGCCTCTGCCGATGTCGCCGCCGTGCTGCTGCGGCTGAAGGAGACCGACCAGCGCACCATGATCTCGCGCATCAAGGCCTTGGCGCCGCCGGTGCAGAAGGCAGGGGCCGCGTTGCTGGTCGACGGTCATGCCGAGCTGGTCGCGCGGGGCGGCGCCGATGGTGCGCACCTTACCGGCCTTGCCGCGCTGGAAGAGGCGGCGCCCTCGCTCAAACCGGATCGCATCGCCGGCGTCGGCGGGCTTGCCACGCGCCACGATTCCATGAGCGCGGGCGAAATAGGCGCCGATTACGTGCTGTTCGGCGAGCCTGACGCCAAGGGGCAGCGTCCGTCGTCACAGGCGATCGCCGAGCGGCTGGACTGGTGGGCCGAGCTGTTCGAGCCGCCTTGCGTCGGCTTTGCCACCTCGCTGGAAGAGGCTTACGACTTCGCCGCCAGCGGCGCTGATTTCGTGCTGGCCGGCGAGTTCATCTGGGCCGATCCGCGCGGGCCCAAGGCCGCGTTGATCGAGGCCGATGCTGCCATCAAGAAGGCCCATGCGACGGCGCCGGCTCGCCAGGAGCACGGCTAGCACCGGACATGAAGCTCCCGCGCATCACCATTTTGGCCACGCTGCTGCTCACAGTGCCTGCGGCCGCGCAGCTCCAGATCACCCCGCCGGCCACAACGCCGAGCGCGGCACCTGAGAAACCGAAGCCGAAGCCGCACGCGCTCACCAACAAGAAGGAGGCTGCACCGGCGCCGAAGCCTTCAGCCTCCCCGAAGCCGGCCCCCTCCTCCAAGCCGGCCCCGGCCGCGACCGTGATCCCCGCGCCGCCGACCGACAATTCCAATGTCGATCTGGTGTTCGGCGCCTACCAGCGCGGGCAGTACAAGACGGCGTTCGAGCTCGCCACCGCCCGCGCGCAAGGAGGCGATCCCAAGGCGATGACCATGCTCGGCGAGCTCTATTCCAACGCCATGGGCATCCGCCGCGACTACGCCAAGGCGCAGGAATGGTACAAGCGCGCTGCGGACGCCGGCGACCGCGAGGCGATGTTCGCGCTCGCCATGCTGCGCATCTCCGGCCGCGGCGGCCCGGTCGACAAGGCCGAAGCGGTCAAGCTGATGGCGTCCGCCGCCAAGCTCGGCGAGCCGAAGGCGGCCTATAACCTCGCTTTGCTGTATCTCGACGGCCAGACGCTACCGCAGGACGTCAAGCGGTCCGCCGAGCTGCTGCGCCAAGCCGCCGATGCCGGCCTTCCCGAGGCGCAATACGCGCTCGCGACCTTCTACAAGGAAGGCACCGGTGTGCCGAAGGACCCCGAACGGGCCGTGCGGCTGCTCCAAGCCGCTTCGCTCGCCGACAATGTCGATGCCGAAGTCGAATATGCCATCGCCATGTTCAACGGCACCGGCACGCCGCAGAACCAGCCGGGGGCTGTCGCGTTGCTCCGCAAGGCATCCCGCCAGGGCAGCGCGATCGCGCAGAACCGGCTGGCCTGGGTGCTGATCAACGGCATGGGCACGTCCGTGGACAAGATCGAAGGCTTCAAATGGCACCTGGTGGCCAAGACCGCCGGCAAGGGTGACCCGGAGCTCGACAAGCAATTGTCCGATCTGCCGGCCGAAGACCGGGCCAAGGCCGAGGCCGCGGCCAAGAAATGGCTTGGGACCAAATGACTTGACCTTGGCGCCCTCGCAGGGCACCCCATCCCTTAACAGGCGCGATTTCGCGCCATTTCCCCCCGATCAAGACCAGAGCTCATGCTGTACTCCGCAACGATCAATGTCATGGTGAAGGCTGCGCGTCGCGCCGGCCGCAGCCTCAAGCGCGATCTCGGCGAGATCGAGCATCTTCAGGTCTCGCTGAAGGGCCCGGCGAATTTCGTCTCGCTCGCCGACAAGCGGGCCGAGGAGATCCTCTACCAGGACCTCGCCAAGGCGCGGCCCGGCTACGGTTTCATCGGCGAAGAGGGCGGCACTCGCGAAGGCAGTGACAAGAGCCATACCTGGATCGTCGATCCCTTGGACGGCACCACCAACTTCCTGCACGGCATCCCGCAATTCGCGATCTCGATCGGCCTTGCACGCGAGGGCACGGTCATCGCGGGCGTGATCTACAACCCCGCTAACGACGAGCTCTACATCGCCGAGCGCGGCAAGGGCGCCTTCCTCAATGACCAGCGGCTGCGCGTGGCCGGCCGCCGCCAGCTCAACGAATGCGTGGTGGCCTGCGGCCTGCCCCATCTCGGCCGCGGCGACCACGAGGAATTCCGCCGCGAGATGACCGCGATCCAGGACCGCGTCGCTGGCCTGCGCCGCTTCGGCGCCGCCTCGCTCGACCTCGCCTTCGTCGCCGCCGGCCGTCTCGACGGCTATTGGGAACGGAATCTGTCACCCTGGGACATCGCGGCCGGCCAGATCATGGTGCGGGAAGCCGGCGGCACGGTGAGCGATATCGACACGCCCGGCGATGCGCTGGTGACCGGACATCTCGTGTGCGGGAACGAGTTCGTGCACGGGGAGCTTGTGAAGATCTTGCGGAAGTCGGCGTAAGGTGCCGCCACAGCGACGCTGCGCTCCCTCGCCCCGCAACCGGGCGAGGTAAGGGATGTGACGCGACCTGCTTAGTGTCGAACCGGCGCCGGCGGCCCGTAGGCCTCGCCTTCCTTCGCCGCCACCGGCTCCCGATCCCCGCCCAACACGCGCTGCACCGAGACGAAGAACACCGGCACCATCAAGAGCGCCAGGATCACCACCGCGATCATGCCGCCCATCACGACGGAGCCGAGCGCTTGCTGGCTGGCGCCGCCGGCGCCGTGGGCGATCGCCATCGGCAGCACGCCGCAGATGAAGGCGAGGCCGGTCATCAGGATCGGGCGGAAGCGCAGGCGGCAAGCCTCGATGGTGGCCTCCACCAGCGGCTTGCCCTCCTTGCGCAGATCTTTCGCGAACTCGATGATCAGGATCGCGTCCTTTGCGGCAAGGCCAATGATGGTGATCAGGCCGACGGTGAAGTAGACGTCGTTGGGCAAGCTCCGCAGCGTCGCTGCGACGACCGCGCCGACGATGCCCAGCGGCACGGTGAGCAGCACCGCGAGCGGAATGGTCCAGCTTTCATAGAGTGCGGCAAGGCACAGGAACACCACGAACACCGACAGCGCCAGCAGGAACGGCGCCTGCGAGCCCGAGAGCTTCTCCTGGAGTGACTGCCCCGTCCATTCATAACCAAAGCCGCGCGGCAACCTGCCGGCGAGCCGCTCCATCTCGGCGATCGCATCGCCCGAGGTGAAGCCGGGTTTCGCCTCGCCGGAGATGCGCACAGCCGGGTAGTAGTTGAAGCCGGCGATCTGCGTCGGCCCCCGCGCCCATTCCACCGTGGCGAACGAGGAGAACGGCACCAGCTGGCCGCGGCTGTTCTTGACGTTGTAGTTGAGGATGTCCTCGGTCCGCATGCGGTCGCGGGCGTCGGCCTGCACCACGACGCGCTGCATGCGGCCGCGGTTCGGGAAGTCGTTGATGTAGTTCGAGCCGAGATTGGTCGAGATCGTGTTGTTGATGTCCTCGAAGGTGACGCCGAAGGCGCCGGCCTTCTCGCGGTCGATCACGAGATTGACCACGCCGGCCTCGGGCAGGCCTTCGATATAGACCTTCTGCAGCACGGGGCTCGCATTGGCTTCGGCGATCAGTTGATCCGCGGCGCGCATCAATTGCTGATAGCCCTTCTGGCCGCGGTCCTGGAGACGGAACGAGAAGCCCGAGGAATTGCCGAGATTGTCGATCGGCGGCGGCTGGAGCGCTGAGATCTTTGCATCGCGAACGGAAGACGACAGGTCGCGGTTGATGTCGTTGACGATCGCGGCGGCGGAGTCCTTTGGCCCGCGTTCCGACCAGTCCTTCAAGGTGATGAACGCCTGCGCGGTGTTCATGCCCTGGCCGGAGAAGCTGAAGCCGGTGAGGAAGGTGACGTTGTCGACGCCCGGCCGCTGTGCCAGATATTTTTCCACCTTTTCGATCACGGCTTCGGTGCGCGCGTAGGACGAATCCGACGGCGTCTGCACGTCGGTGGTGACGAAGCCCTGATCGTCGACGGGCAGGAAGCCGCCGGGCAGGTTGATGAAGGCCCAGGACAAGCCGACCAGCAGCGCGGCGTAGACCAGCATCAGACGGCCGGTCCGCTTCAGCGAGAATCCGACGGTTCGGGAATAGCGCTCCTTGCCGCCTTCGAGCATGCGGTTGAACCAGCCGAACACGCCCCTCTTCGCGTGACCGTGGCCGGCCTCGACGGGCTTGAGCAGGGTCGCGCACAGCGCCGGCGTCAGCGACAGCGCCAGGAAGGCGGAGAAGCCGATCGCTGCGACCATGGTCACCGAGAACTGGCGATAGATGATGCCGACCGAGCCCGGGAAGAATGCCATCGGCACGAACACCGCCATCAACACCAACGTGATGCCGATGATGGCGCCGGTGATCTGCGACATGGCTTTCCGCGTCGCTTCCTTCGGCGGCAGGCCTTCCTCGGCCATGATGCGTTCGACGTTCTCGACCACGACGATGGCGTCGTCGACGAGGATGCCGACCGCGAGCACCATGCCGAACATCGAAAGCATGTTGATGGAGTAGCCGGCAAGCAGCAGCGTGGAGCAGGCCCCGAGCAACGCCACCGGCACCACGATGGTCGGAATGATGGTGTAGCGGATGTTCTGGAGAAACAAGAACATCACCACGAAGACCAGCACCACGGCCTCGACCAGCGTCGACAGCACCTTCTTGATCGAGGCTTCGACCACCGGCGTGATGTTGTAGGGAATCTCGTAGGTGATGTTCGCCGGAAAGAAGCGCGACAGCTCCTTCATCTTCGCTTCGACCGCGCTCGCGGTTGCCAGCGCGTTGCCGGTCGGCGACATCAGCACCGACAGGCCGGCGGTCGGCTTGCCGTCGAGGCGCGTGTTGAACTGGTAGCTGAGGCCGCCGACCTCGATACGTGCGACGTCGCGCAGGCGCACGGTCGACCCGTCGGCATTGGCGCGCAGGATGATGGCGCCGAACTCGTCCGGGGACGAGAGCTGGCCTTTGACCAGCACCAGCGCGGAGGTGCGCTGGCTCGACGTCGACGGCTCCGCGCCGATGCTGCCCGAGGCGACCTGCGCGTTCTGCGCGGCGATGGCCTTGTTGACGTCGTCGGCGGTCAGCCCATAACCGACGAGCTTGGCCGGATCGACCCAGACGCGCAAGCTGCGCTCGGTCGAGTAGAGCGTGGCGCGGCCGACGCCGGGAATGCGGCGGATCTCACCGAGCACGTTGCGGATCATGAAGTCGCCGAGGCCGACCTCATCGAGGCTGCCGTCGGTCGAGTTCAGTGTGATGATCTGAAGCACCGCGCTGGAGGCTTCCTCGATCAAGATGCCCTGCTGCATCACGGCGCGCGGCAGGCGCGCCTCGACGCGCTTGATGCGGTTCTGCACCTCGACCGAGGCCGCGCTGGTATCGGTGCCCGGCTGGAAATTCGCGATGATCTCGACCTGGCCGAGCGAGTCGCTGGTCGATTCGAAGTTGAGGATGTTGGCCGCGCCGTTGAGCTCCTCCTCGATCAGCCGCGTGACGCTGTTGTAGAGGTTCTCCGGGGAGGCGCCGGGATAGCTGGTCGAAACCGAGATCGAGGGCGGCGCGATGATCGGATATTGCGCGATCGGCAGCAGCGGAACCGCAATCGCACCGATCAAGCAGATGAATAGCGCAACCACCCAGGCGAAAATCGGCCTGTCGATGAAGAAACTCGGCATGGCGCGTTACCGCGTGAGCTTCTGGGCGTGCCGGTTGTCCGCAGTCGCGTCCGCCTCCGACCAGGATTGCGGTTTGACCTTGTCGCCGGCCGCGAATTTCTGGAAGCCTTCGACCACGACCTTGTCTCCGGCCTTCAGGCCTTCGGTGACGAACCAGAGTCCGTCCTGCACCGAGCCGGTGCGCACCGCCTGCACCGCGATGTGGTTGTCGTCCTTGACGACGAAGACCTCGCTGCCGCCGCCGCCATTGCGCTGGATCGCCTGCTGCGGCACCGCGATCGCGTCGCTATCGAGACCCTGATCGATGCGAACGCGGACATACATGCCCGGCAGGAGCTCGCGCTTGGGATTGGGGAACTCGCCGCGCAGCGTCACCTGGCCGGTATGGGCATCGACCTTGGCGTCGGAAAACAGCAGCTTGCCGTCGAGCGAATAGATGGTGTTGTCATCGAGCACGAGGCGCACCTTGGCGGCGTCGGCCGCAATACGCTCGAGATCGCCGCTTTCGAAGGCGCGCCGGAGCTGGTTGAGCTCGGTCACCGACTGGGTGAAATCGGCATAAATCGGATCGAGCTGCTGGATGCTGGCGAGATTGGTCTCGTTCTGCACGACGAGCGCGCCCTCGCTGACCAGCGCCGCACCGACGACGCCGTCGATCGGCGCGCGCACGGTGGCGTAATCGAGGTTGAGTTTTGCGCGCGCGAGTTCGGCCTTGCGGCCTTCGACCTCGGCCTGGGCCTGCCGCTCGGCGGCGATTGCCTTTTCGTTCTCGGCCTCCGGCGCGGCGCGATCCTTGGTGAGCGCAGCGACGCGGCGTGCCTGCTGGTGCGCTTGCATCGCAGCAGCCTCGGCCTTGGCGACCGCGGCCTCGTTGGCCATCACCTCGACCTCGAATGGGCGCGGATCGATGCGGTAGAGCGGATCGCCCGCCTTCACTTCGCTGCCTTGCCGGAACAGGCGCTCGACCACGATGCCGGAGACGCGCGGCCGCACGTCGGAGACGCGGGTCGGCGCGATGCGGCCCGGCAGCTCACGCACCACCGCACGGGGCTGCGGCTTGACGACGACGATGCTGACGTCAGGATCGGCCGGCGGGGCGGCGGACACGGCGGAGCTGGACTCCTCGCAGCCCGCCAGCAGCGGCGCTAAGGCCGCGAGCATCATTGCAACGCATGCCGATCGCGCACGAAGTCCTGACATGAAGTGGGGTGCCCCGATGTTGTTGAAACTGATCATGCTCGCGCGAGGCCCGTTCTGGGCCTTTTACACGCGGCTGATGCCGCCAAAATAGAATGCATCTGCTGCGATGCAACGCATGGCGCGGGCGGCTCATTGTCACACAGCGTATGGTGTTGAGTTGAGGCGCTTTTTGCCCTGTCACTTGATTGTGAGTCGGGGTCCACCGCCGCGTGCTGCGACGGAACATCGCAATTACTCGGCGGCCTTCATCCGGTAGTGGCTGACGCCCCATTCGGTTCCATCAGCGTAGCCGAACAGGCCCGACGTCGCGAGGAGAAACCAGCGCCAGCGCCGCATCCAGAGTGCGGTCTCCTCGCCATAGACCTTGCGCAACGCGGCCTCGATGGTGTCGCGATGCGCATCGAAATTGGCGAGCCAGTCATTCGCGGTGTGTTGGTAATGCGCGCCGCTCCAGCACCATTCCTTCTCGATTGCGAAGATGTCGTCGAATTGCCTGACGAGGTGATGGCTCGGCATCAATCCGCCCCGTGAAGGCGTGCTGCGCGATCCAATCCTCGCGATTCGCTGGGTTGAACAGATGGGAGCCGGAGCGATGAGTGACCACATGCATGAAGAAGCGTCCGTCGGGCGCGAGCCATGCGCGCAGGCGTGTCATCAGCTTGCGCCAGTTCATCATGTGCTCGAACGTCTCGACCGAGATGATGCGGTCGAACTGCCCCTCGGGCGCGAACACGTTCATGTCGGCGATCACGACCCGCAGGTTCGACAGCCCGCGCCGCCGCGCCTCATCCTCGACATAAGCGCGCTCCGCCTGCGAGGCCGACACGGCCGTCACCTTCGCGTGCGGAAACTGCCGCGCGATCCGCAGCGATAGCGAGCCCCAGCCGCAGCCGAGCTCGAGGATGGTCTGCCCGTCGGCAAGACCGGCATGCTCGACGGTCTGGCGTAGAGCCTCCTCCTCCGCCTCCTGCAAGGAGGTCGCGTCGGTTTTGTAGAAACAGCAGGAAAATTTGCGGTTGGGGCCGAGCACTTGCGCGAAGAACGAAGCAGGCACCTGGTCGTGCCGGCCGCCGGCAGCATCGGCGTCCTCGGCGATCGGCCGCAGCATCATCCGCCCGGCGAAGGCGGCATCGTCGACCGCCCCCAGCGTGGACAGGCGCGTCGCCGTGCGCGAGCACAGGCGCTGGATCGCGGCACGAATCACGACGTCCGGTAACGGCACACGTTCGGCAGTCCCGATGATCGCGGAAACGACGCTCATGCGGCCCCCGAATGGCGAGCTCTTGCAGACACCTGCCTATCAAAGCGCGGCTTCCGGCCCAGGTTCCCCAAGCTCTCCCCGAAATCGGCGCATCCGGCGCTTTTTTTGGGCTGGCGCTGTGCCATAGTGTGCGCCGCAAGCAAGCTTCGTAACGGATGATATCGGCCATGCCGTCTGGCACTTCCCGCTCCACCATGGATATCGAGTACACAAAACTGTCCTCGCCCAGCGTCTTCCTGGTGCGGATGCTGGTCTTCCTGGTTCTGTGTACGCTGGTCGGCGTGGTGCTCTACAAGCAGATCATCCAAGCCTTCTTCGCCAATCCCGGCCTTAATGCCCTGATCGGGGCGGTGCTGTTCATCGGCATCGTGCTGGCCTTTCGTCAGGTCATTCGGCTCTATCCCGAAGTCTCCTGGGTCAACAATTTCCGCATCGCCGATCCCGGCCTGGCGCCGGCCCGGCACCCGAAGCTGCTGGCGCCGATGGCGGCGATCCTCGGCGGCGAGCGCTCGGGGCGGATGACGATCACCCAGACCACGATGCGGCATCTGCTCGATTCGATCGCGACCCGCCTGGACGAAGCCCGGGACATCTCCCGCTACATGACCGGCCTGCTCGTCTTTCTCGGCCTGCTCGGCACCTTCTGGGGCCTGATCGAGACGGTCGGCTCGGTCGGCAAGGTGATCGACGGCCTCAAGGTCGGTGGCGATGCCGGCGCGCTGTTCGACACCTTGAAGGAAGGCCTCGCCGCCCCGCTCGGCGGCATGGGCATCTCGTTCTCCAGTTCGCTGTTTGGCCTCGCCGGCTCGCTGATCCTCGGCTTCCTCGACCTGCAATCGAGCCAGGCGCAGAACCGCTTCTACACCGACCTGGAAGACTGGCTCGCCAGCACCGTGCGCGAATATGGCAATGGCGAAGTGGCGGTCGCTTCCGGCGGCGGTGGCGTCGCCAGCGGCGAGCTCCAGGCCGCGGTCGAGCGGCTGCGCTCCGTGTTCGAGGAAGGCAGCGCCAGCCGCGGCACTACCGCGGCGATGGCGAGCCTTGCCGAAGCGATCCAGGCGCTGGTCTCGCACATGCGCACCGAGCAGCAGATGATCCGCGAATGGGCCGACGGCCAGGGCGAGCAGAACCGCGAGATCCGGCGCCTGCTCGAGCGCCTCGCCCGCCAGCCCGAGAAGAGTTGAGCAGCTAATACGGAAAGGCGATCATGGCTCTTGCCCGCGCCCGCCGCAGCGAAGGCACCTTCAACTACTGGCCCGGATTCGTCGACGCCTTGTCGACCCTGGTGCTGTCGATCGTGTTCCTGCTGTCGGTCTTCCTGGTTGTGCAGTTCTTCCTGTCGCAGGAGGTCACCGGCAAGGACAAGGCGCTGGAGCAGCTCAACGCCAAGATCGCGCAGCTCAACGAGCTCCTGTCGCTGGAGAAGCTCGGCAAGCTCACGCTCGACGACCAGGTCTCGCAACTGAAGGCGGGACTTGCCTCGGCCGAATCCGAGCGCGACCGCATCAAGGGCCTCTATGAGGGGCTCGCCAATGCCGGCAACGACGCGCAAGGCAAGACCGCCGAGCTCGGCAAGGCACTGGACTCCGAGAAAGCGGTCTCGGCGCGGGCGCTGGCGCAGATCGAGGTGCTGAACCAGCAGATCAGCGCGCTCAGGCGGCAATTGGCGGCACTTGAAGAGGCGCTGGATGCCTCCGAGAAGCGCGACAAGGAATCGCAGAACCGGATCGCTGACCTCGGTTCTCGCTTGAATGTTGCTTTGGCGCAGCGCGTGCAGGAATTGTCGCGCTACCGCTCGGAATTCTTCGGGCGCCTGCGCGCCATCCTCGGCAACCGCCCCGACATCCGGATCGTCGGCGACCGCTTCGTGTTCCAGTCCGAAGTGTTCTTCGATACCGGACAGGCGACCTTGCTGCCCGAAGGCCGCGCCGAGCTCGACACCTTGGCGGCAGCGCTGATCGAGCTCGACAAGAAGATCCCGAGCGAGATCCCGTGGGTGCTGCGCGTCGACGGCCACACCGATGTGCGTCCGGTCAATGGCCCGAACTTCAAGTCGAACTGGGAACTGTCGGCCGCCCGCTCCATTTCGGTGGTGCAGTACCTGGTCTCGCTCGGCGTGCCGGCCCAGCGCCTCGTCGCCGCCGGCTTCGGCGAATTCCAGCCGCTCGATCCCGGCAACACCGAGGAGGCCTATAAGCGCAACCGCCGCATCGAGTTGAAGCTGACGGAGCGGTAGTGAGCGCCCTCCGCCTCCGCCCCTACCGACCCGAGGACGAGGCGGCCACGATCGACCTCTGGCATCGCACCTGGCAGCAGGCCTATCCGCAGATCGATTTCGCGGCGCGGCTGGACTGGTGGCGGGAGCGCTGGCGCAAGGACCTGGTGCCGAAAGCCTCTATCGTCGTCGCCGAGCAGGATGGCGCGCTCAGCGGCTTCGTCACCATCGACGATGACGGCTATCTCGACCAGCTCGTGGTCGATCCCGCGCACTGGGGCTCGGATGCAGCCAGGCTGCTGGTGGAAGAAGCCAAGCGGCTGTCGCCCTCAGGCGTTACGCTGCTCGTCAACAAGGACAACGCCCGCGCCATCCGCTTCTACGAGCGCAACGGCTTTGCCCATGCCGGCGACGATGTGAACCCGACCTCGGGGCGGCCGGTGCTGAAGATGGCGTGGCGGGCGTGAGGCCCGTCACGCCGGGATCCCGCGACGTTCGTTAGTCGTTGTAGTCAGAGCAGCGATGACAAGCGGATGAAGACGATCGATGAAGCTGCGCGATCTGGCCAAGGGTTGCTCGGTTTTTCTGGCCGTCATCGTCGCCGGATATGTGTCGACGGCCTATGTCGACCAGCGCTTTGCGACGCAGGTCAACACAACGAGTTCTCCGGCGAGCAGCCCTGCGCCATCGGCCTGCGTCGATAATGACGGCAGCTGGAAGAACTGGCCGTGGCCGAACGTGCCGGCGCTCTCGCCGAAGTGCCGGTAAAGACGGCTCCTTCACCGCTGTCATTACCCGCGCAGGCGTGTGATCCAGTATTCCAGAGACAGCACTTGAACCGAGACGCCGCGGCGTACTGGATCGCCCGCTTTCGCGGGCGATGACACTGTGGGTGGGGGCAGCGATCGCTGCGCCTCACGTCGATCGCTCAGGCTCTCACGCCCCCTCGAACTGCAACCGCGCCAGCCTCGCGTAAAGCCCGTTCGCTGCCACGAGTTCGGCATGCGTGCCCTGCTCGACGACCCTGCCCTGGTCCATCACCAGGATGCGGTCGCAGGACAAGACGGTGGCGAGGCGATGGGCGATCACCAGCGTGGTGCGGTGGCGCATCAGCTCTTCCAGCGCGGTCTGCACCAGCGTTTCGCTTTCAGCATCGAGCGCGGAGGTGGCTTCATCCAGCAGCAGCAGCGGCGCATCGCGCAGGATGGCGCGCGCGATGGCGATGCGCTGGCGCTGGCCGCCGGAGAGCGTCACGCCGCGCTCGCCGAGCGCCGTCTCGAAGCCTTCGGGCAGCCGGCGGATGAACTCGGCGGCATGCGCGAGCTCGGCGGCGCGCTCGACCTCGGCATCGGTCGCATCCGGCCGGCCGAAGCGGATGTTCTCGCGAGCGCTTGCCGCAAACACCACCGAGTCTTGCGGCACCAGCGCGATGCGGGCGCGAACATCGCGCGGGTCGGCGGATCTGACCGGCACGCCGTCGAGCGAGATCGCGCCGCTGCGCGGATCGTAGAAGCGCAGCAGCAGATGAAAGATCGTGCTCTTGCCGGCGCCGGACGGACCGACGATCGCGACCTTCTCGCCCGGATGCACGGTGAACGACACCGCATCGAGCACGTTAACGTCGCGCCGCGCAGGATAGGCGAAGCTGACCCGATCGAAGCCGACCTCGCCGCGCGCCGGCATTGGCAAGGCGCGAGGCGCGGCGGGCGCGGTGATCTCGGGTCTTACATGCAAGATCTCGAACAGGCGCTCGGCAGCACCGGATGCCGCCGACACTTCGCCCCAAACCTCGCTGAGCTGGCCGAGTCCCGCCGCGGCGAACACGGCATAGAGCACGAACTGGCCGAGCCGACCGGGCGTGATCGCACCGGTGAGCACGTCATGCGAGCCGATCCAGAGGATCGCGACAACGCTTGCGAACACGATGAAAATGATGATGGCGGTGAGCACGGCGCGGGCCTGGGTCGAGGTGCGCGCCGCCTCATAAGCCTGCTCGACATTGCCGCCGAAGCGCTTCTCGGCGAACTGCTCGCTGGTATAGGCCTGCACGGTGCGGATCGCCCCGATCAGCTCGCCGGCATAGGCGGAGGCATCGGCGAGCGTGTCCTGCGCATTGCGCGACAGCCGCCGTACCCAGCGCCCGAAAGCCACCAGCGGCAGCACGATCAAAGGTATGGCCAACAGCACGAAGCCTGACAATTTCGGGCTGGTGATCACCATCATCGCGGCGGCGCCGAGAAACATCATCAGATTGCGCAGCGCGATCGACACCGAGGCGCCGACGGCGGATTTGATCTGGGTGGTGTCGGCGGTGAGCCGCGAGATCAGCTCGCCGCTGCGCGCGGAGTCGAAGAAGGTCGGCGAAAGCGACAGCAGATGCCCGAACACGTCGCGCCTGAGGTCGGCGACGATGCGCTCGCCGATCGTCATCACGAGGTAGTAGCGCGCCGCGCTCGCCAGCGCGAGCACGGCAACCACCGCAAGCATCACCGAGAAGTAGCTGTTGATCAGCTCGATGCCCTCGGGCGTCAGGCCGAAATCGATCATCCGGCGCACCGCGACCGGCACCAGCAGCATGGTCAGTGCGGCGACAGTCAGCGCGAGGAAGGCCAGTGCCGCGCGGCCGCGATAGCGGCTGATATAGGGCGCGAGCGCGAGCAGCGGCCGCAGCTTGGCGCGGCCCTTGGCGGGCTGCTCGATCAGATCGGCCTCGATCGATGAGGTGTCGGCGGAATTCAGTTGGGAATTCACTTGGGAATTCACCTGGGAATTCATTTCAGGCTGATCGACATATTGGTCATCAAGCCGTTCCACTGCGCTCATGAGATCCGACCCATTGCATTCGTTTGCTCCCAATAGGCCGGAGCAAGGGTACTGGCAAATCCGGGATGTCCCTTAGGGGAAGCCCGGTTCACCGCCCGCGATGGCTTGTTTTGCAGGGGGTGGTGAGGTATAGAGCCGGCCAAATCCGTCATTCGCTAGCCACCCAAGAAGGCGCCGGGGCGCCGAGGAATTGCCATGAAAGCCGAAATTCACCCGAACTATCATACGATTAAGGTCGTTATGACCGACGGAACCGAGTACCTGACCCGCTCGACCTGGGGCAAGGAAGGCGACACGCTGAACCTCGACATCGACCCGAAATCGCACCCGGCCTGGACCGGCGGCAACGCCCAGCTCATGGACCGCGGCGGCCGCGTCTCGCGCTTCCAGAAGAAGTTTTCGGGCTTTCTCAAAAAGGATTGATCCGGCTGCAGGCTGGAGACGAAAAACGCCCCTGGGAGACCGGGGGCGTTTTTGTTTTCTATCACGCTGTCGTTCCGGGGCGGCTCGGAGAGCCGAACCTGGAATTTCGAGATTCCGGGCACGATGCTCACGCATCGCCCCGGAATGACGCTGAGACCCCTACCGCTCGAACGCAGCCTTCAGCGCGTTGAGGTGCGGCACCAGCGGGTTGCCGATCGCGACGTGGTCGGCGGGCGGGGTGTGGATGGTGGTGTCGAGGCGGCGCACGCGGGTCTGAAGGCTCATCGAGCGGTGGATCAGGTCCTGGAGCTGCGCGGGCAGCTTCTCGATGGTGTCGGCGGGGCCCGGATCGGCGGCGGTCAGCTTCACCTTGGTCTTCTCGCGATTGGCCTGGCTCAGCGTCATCTCGCCTTCTTTCACCGCGCGGTGCAGCAGCAGCCACGAGGCGAGCTGCATCAGGCGGGTCGTGAGACGCATGCTCTCGGTTGCATAAGTCAGGCTAACGGCACGGTCGAGCGCCTTGGCCTCCGTGCGCCCGGCGCCGTCGAGATAGGCGGCGGTTTCCTCGACGAGGTCCATGCCCTCGCGGAACAGGACGCCGAACGCCGCAGAATTGGTGAACCGCTCGCTGAGTTGAACGAGAGCGCCGTCGGCTTGCAAACGTTCCATGGTTAACGCCCCTTACGCAACTGTCTGACTGTCCGGCTTGGCGCCGGCTTATGATGAACAAATCATTGCCCGGGCAGGACGCCGAGTCCAGCCACAAGCGCGGATATGGTTTCCGCGGGTCTTTCCCAGGGATTCAACCGTAACGAGACGCAAAAAGGCGGAGTGGAGGCAAAAAAAGAGCCGCCGGAGACCGGCGGCTTTGAAAGTTGATAACAGGGAGGCGTCAAACAGAGTGGACAGGAGCCACTCGGTGTCCAAACGAGGACAGTTCCAGTCATAAACCCGAAAGCTTAATCTGAAGTAAACGAGCTAATTTTTTGAGAGTTCGTTAGCCATGTCGGCCAATGGCTGAGTGGGGTCTCGTGCCCCGGACGCTGTGCCGCACGAACGCCCTCACCCGTCATTCCGGACGCGACGAAGTCGCGAGCTATGATGCGCAATTGCGCATCTGAGAATCCATAAGCGCGGACGGATGGAGCGGCCCGCCTCTATCAGAGTGCCCGCTTCGATTTCCTGGGGTTATGGATTCCGGGCTCGGCGCTGACGCGCCGCCCCGGAATGACGGCGAAGAGATGAAGAGATTACGACTTGAAAACACTGTTCGCCGCATCGCGCGAGGCGCGCTTCTTGGTGGCGGCTTCTTCCAGCCTTGCGATCTCGGTCTTGAGCAGGATGACGCGCTCGGTTAGTTCCTCGACCGACAAGAGTGAGAGATCCTGTCCGATTTCATGGCTGATCTTCTTGCGCGGCCGGTCGTCGTCTTCCATCGGCATCGTCGTTCCTCCTGCGTTCGCGGCTGAGGCGGTTGCCAGCTTGGAGCGCGCTGGCTAAGCAATGGCCTCGTTCCCATTTCCGCACCTTTGCTCAAGGACACATCATGGACAAGCTGCCCGCGCAAATGACCGTGGTCGCTATCTCCCAGCCCGGCGGACCGGAGGTGCTGGTGCCGGAACAACGGGCCGTGCCGCAGCCCGGTCCTGACGAGATCCTGGTCAAGGTCGAGGCCGCCGGCGTCAACCGGCCCGACGTCGCGCAGCGCTCCGGCGCCTATCCGCCGCCGCCCGGCGCCAGCGACTTGCCGGGCCTGGAGATCGCGGGCGAAGTGGTGGCGGTCGGCAGCAATGCCAAGCGGCACAAGGTTGGTGACAAGGTGATGTCGCTCGTCGCCGGCGGTGGTTATGCGCAGTACTGCATCGCGCAGGACGCCCATGCCATGAGCGTGCCGCCGTCGCTGTCGATCAAGGAAGCCGGCGCACTGCCGGAAACTCTGATGACGGTCTGGCACAACGTGTTCGAACGCGGCGGCCTCAAGGCCGGCGAGACGCTGCTGATCCATGGCGGCTCCTCCGGCATCGGCACCATGGCGATCCAGCTCGCCAAAGCGTTCGGCGCAAAAGTGTTCGTCACCGTGGGGTCGCAGGACAAGATCGATGCCTGCCTCAAGCTGGGTGCCGACCGCGCCATCAATTACAAAACTGAAGACTTCGTCGCCGTGATCAAGGAAGAGACCAACAAGGCCGGCGTCAACCTGATCCTCGACATGGTCGCCGGCGATTATGTCGATCGCAACTATGACGCCGCCGCAGTTGACGGCCGCATCGTCCAGATCGCGACCCTCAACGGCCCCAAGGTCAACGTCAACGTTGCCAAGGTGATGGTGAAGCGCCTCACCCATACCGGCTCGACGCTGCGCCCCCGTAGTAATGCGGACAAGGCGGCGATGGTGGCCGCGATCGAGGCGAAAGTGATGCCGCTTTTGCGTGAAGGGCGCATCAAGCCGCTGATGGACAGCACTTTCCCGCTGGAAAAGGCAGCCGATGCGCACCGGCGCATGGAGACGAGCGCACATATTGGCAAAATTGTGTTGGAGGTGTAGGCCGCCGGCCCACAGGGCAAGGCGGAAACCCTTTGATTTTCCTCGCTTTCGTGGCATCTATCGCGACGCACCGAACCAATTCTGTCCGGTCTGAAATCGCCTTGCACTCGAAGTTTGCGTCGAACGCGGAGAACTGACCTTGCGTCTGATCAGGTGCCTCGCGCCCATCGCGCTGGGCCTCATGATGCTCGTTGCCGCGTCCCCTGCACGCGCGCTCGACGCTGTCAGCGTTCGCAGTGACGCGCCCGCGATCGATCTCACCGGTGTGCTCGAGCATCAGCGCAGCGATGCTGATCGCATCCAGGTTTCGACCGCGCCCGGCACCGACGGCATCGTCCGCCGCATCGAGGTGCGCGCCCGCGAAGGCGGCCAGAACTGGGTGGTGTTCGCCCTCGCCAACAACACCGACGACCAGCTCGACCGCCTGATCGTCGCTCCGCATTACCGCATCGTCTCGTCAGGGCTGCTCTGGCCCGACCTCGGTCTGTCGCGCATCGCCACCATCACGCCTTCGACCGGTGACCGGCCCGAGCGGCAGGAAAGTCCGACCGCCGATGTCTTCCGCATCACGCTCGACCCCGGCGCCGTCATCACCTTCGTTGCCGAGCTGCGCACCGACAAGCTGCCGCAGCTCTATCTGTGGGAGCCGGAAGCTTACAAGGACAAGGTCAACTCGTTCACGCTCTACCAGGGCATCGTGATCGGCATCTCCGGCTTGCTCGCCTTAGTGCTGACCATTCTGTTCGTGGTGAAGGGCAGCATCATGTTCCCGGCCGCCGCGGCGCTAGCATGGGCGGTGCTGGTCTATATCGGCGTCGATTTCGGCTTCTGGGGCAAGGTGCTCGACATGTCGAACAACGCCGAGCGCATCTGGCGCGCAGCGGGCGAAGCGATCCTGGCGGCGACGCTGCTGGTGTTCCTGTTTGCCTATCTCAACCTCAGTCGCTGGCATGTGCGCTATTCGCACATCACGGTGGGCTGGCTCGCCTTCCTGGGATCGCTGGTGGCGCTTGCGTTATTCGATCCGGCGGTCGCCTCCGGCATCGCGCGTATCTCGCTGGTGCTGATCGCCTTCGCCGGCTTCGCGCTGATCGTCTATCTCTCCACCCACGGCTTCGACCGCGCGGTGCTGCTGATCCCGACCTGGTTCCTCCTGGTGGTCTGGGTCGTGGCGGCCGGTATGACGGTCGCCGGCTCCGTTACCAACGACATCGTCGGCCCGGCCCTGCTCGGCGGCCTCGTGCTGATCGTGATGCTGATCGGCTTCACGGTGATGCAGCACGCCTTCGCCGGCGGCGGCGCCTCGACCGGTGTCGTCTCCGACATCGAACGGAGGGCGCTGGCGCTGGCCGGCTCCGGCGATCTGATCTGGGACTGGGACGTCTCCGCCGACAAGGTCTTCACCAGTCCCGAGACCGAGGCCCTGCTCGGCCTCAAGCGCGGCACGCTGGAAGGCCCCGCTGCCTCGTGGCTCGAAGTGCTGCACCCGCTCGATCAGGATCGCTTCCGCGCCGCGCTGGACAGCGTGCTCGACCAGCGCCGCGGCCGCCTGGTGCAGGATTTCCGCCTGCGTACGCCGGACGGCCACTTCATGTGGTTCGCGCTGAAGGCGCGCCCGGTGGTCGGCTCCGACGGCGAGGTCTCGCGCGTGGTCGGCACGCTCACCGACGTCACCGAGCTGCGCAACGCCGAAGAGCGCCTGCTGCACGATTCCGTGCATGACAACCTCACCGGCCTGCCCAACCGAAAACTGTTCATGGACCGGCTGGGTGCGGTGGCGCATTTCGCCAAGACCATGCCGACGCTGCGACCGACGCTGATGGTGATCGACCTCGACCGCTTCAAGCAGGTCAACGATTCCGTCGGCATCGCGGTCGGCGATTCCATCCTGCTGACGCTCGCCCGCCGCCTCACCCGCATCCTGAAGCCGCAAGACACGCTGGCACGGATGGCCGGCGACCAGTTCGGCCTGATCCTGCTCTCGGAGCAGGACCCCGCCCGCATCACCGCCTTCGCCGAGACCATCCGCAAGACCATCCGCGCCCCGATCGCCTTCAACGATCGCGAGATCTTCCTCACGGCCTCGATCGGCCTCGCTTTGTCTGATCCGCAGACCCAATTGACGGACGAGATCATCAAGGACGCCGAGCTCGCGATGTATCACTCCAAGCGCATCGGCGGCGACCGCATCGACGTCTACAAGCCGGCAATGCGTGCGCGGAAGACCGACCGGCTGACGCTGGAGAGCGAATTGCGCCGCGCCATCGAGCGGCAGGAGATCACGATCCTGTACCAGCCGATCGTGCGGCTGGAGGATCGTTCGATCGCCGGCTTCGAGGCGTTGGCGCGCTGGGACCACCCGAAGCTCGGGCGCATGGCGCCTTCGGAATTCATCACCATCGCGGAAGAGACCGGGCTGATCGTCGACCTCGGCATGTTCGTGCTCGACCAGACCGCAAAGCAGCTCGCGGTGTGGCAGCGCGCGATGCGCTCGCGCGAGCCGATCTTCGCCTCCGTCAACGTGTCGTCGCGGCAGCTGCTGCGCCACGATCTGATCCACGACATCCGTACCGTGCTGTCGCGCTCCTCGGTCGCGCGCGGCACGCTGAAGCTGGAATTGACGGAATCGCTGGTGATGGAGAATCCGGAGCATGCGGCGCAGATGCTGACGCGCATCCGCGAGCTCGGCACCGGGCTGTCGCTCGACGATTTCGGCACCGGCCATTCCTCGCTGGCCTATCTCCAGCGCTTCCCGTTCGACACCATCAAGATCGACCAGTCCTTCGTGCGCACCACCAACCGCGGCACGCGCCCGGTGATCCTGAAATCGATCATCGCGCTCGCGCATGACCTCGGCATGGACGTGGTGGCCGAAGGCGCCGAGACCGATTCCGACGCGGTCGAGCTCTACCAGATGGGCTGCGAATACGCGCAGGGCTTTGCCTTCGGGGAGCCGATGGATGCCGATGCCGCGATGCGGCTGCTGACGGAAATGCGGCTGGAAGCGGCGAGCTGAGCGTTCTCTTCTTCCTCCATCGTTTCGAAAAAAGGTGGCGCGACCTCTCTTACCCTCCCCTGGAGGGCAGGGCTATCGCGCGTAGCGCGAGCGGGGTGGGGTGATCTCTCCACTCGGGCAGTGTTCGCGGCGGAGAGACTGTCACCCCACCCCGCTACGCATTCCGCTTCGCTGCATGCGCAGCGACCCTCCCCCTCCAGGGCAGGGGAATCGCATGTGAGCGTTCTCTGTAAGGCATTGCGAATTGGGCAGAAATCGATTCTGAAGGTGGCTCCTGAGTTG
>NZ_JADPKH010000099.1:0-45220 GCF_023073835.1 Bradyrhizobium sp. 153
GATCTGCTGGCTCAGGCTCTCGTTGTGGCAAATCCTGGCCATCCTCTTCGCCCGACCCCAAATCAATCCAGCCTGAATTCAGGGTTCTTCACGGACGACCAACTAGGCCAGGCGCTTCACCTCTGAGCGCCGAAGCCCATTCGACGCTCGCCGCGGAAGGGCTTTGACAGGCAGATGGCAAGCGGTTGGGACCATGTCACACCGCGAGCATGCGACTTCCCTGGATGCTCATCAGGGTGAGATTGCCGGTCGCATAGGCGCCGGTATCGATGTTGGCACGGTTATTTCGCACGTCGGCGTTCCGCACGGGCGTGTGACCGTGCACGATATATTTGCCGAAATTCTTTTTGCTCTCCAGGAACTCCTCGCGAATCCACAAAAGATCGTTCTCCTGCTGTTCGGATAACGCCACGCCCGGTCGAACGCCCGCATGCACGAAGAAGAAATCCCCGCACGTAAAGCTCAGCCGCAAATTGTCCAGGAATTCCAGATGCTCAGTCGGCATTGCGCGAATCAAATCGCGCAAGATCGATGTCGGCTCGTCGCGCTTCAGATCCGGCGGGGCGAGCCCGTAAGACATCAATGTCTGGGTCCCCCCGACGGCAATCCAATCCTCGAACAGCGAAGGATCTTCGAACACGCTCACCAGAAATGCCTCGTGATTACCCTTGAGGAAGACCGCATTGCCCCGGCGACTACGCTCGACCAGGATGTCGAGGGTGGCGCGCGTATCCGGGCCGCGATCGATGTAATCGCCCATGAAAACCTCGATCGCGTAGCGCGGGCGACTGCGAGCCACGTCGGCGTCGATCACCCGCAACATCGGCTGGAGCAGATGCGCACAACCATGAATATCCGAGATCGCATAGATGCGAACTCCCTCCGGCAGGTGCGGCTTATGGATTGGCCGACGTGGTCGGGCGAAAGATATCATGGCGCACAATCGATCAGGTGGTCGAGAAACTTCCCCAAGTCGCCGGCACCTGAGAACTCCCCATCTGATGCGAACAACGTGCGGTGGATGGAGTAGCGGTCCTCGTTCTCCGGCTTGATCACGCCAAAAGAAGGGCGGAATTTCTTGCCTCCTCTGTTTGCGACGGGTTCCACCGGTCCGGGGAAATTGCAACGCTGAGCTGGATACCGTGGCAAAGATGCATGGCTCATTGCAAATTTCGTGATGCATCCACAGATAGAAATTCATCCATGTTCCCGCAACTGACTCCTCGCGCTCTCGCGACAGGATGGGCGCCTGAAAGATGAGCGAAGACGCGCTCGCGTGACCGTTAAAGCATCGCGGAAGATATGGAACTTGATCCAAAATACGGCAGCGCCGTCGCTGATATGTCAGCACTATGACGAGAGCGTCAGCGCTTGTCGATGCGCATTTCGACGCGACACATCATGCGTGCAAAAGTTTTGCATGCAGCGCCACAATGTCGCTGCGATCACTTAACACCCTCCGTTTGGGAAGCGGTAAATCTTCAGCATCATAATGACCGCCAGGCACTCTCCACACGTAGAGGATCGAATGGCTGTTGCCACTTATAGCTCTGATAGCACCTATGCGATGTCCTCCGCACGGGGCACGGCTCTTCAGAAGCCTTTTCAGCTTCTCGTGATCGCGGCCGACCTCTTGCTGATCTTGCTCTGCTACGCGATGGCGTCGGAACTTTATAGCGTCGCCACGCCGTCCTCTGGAGACGGAGCGCCCATCGGCGCCGGACTGATCGTCAGCGCAGTGTTCGTTGCAATCGCCTATTTTCAGGGTGTCTATGCAACGCACCGTTTGCTGAGTCTGGTCTGGCAATTGCGCAAAGCGATGATCATTTGGCTGGTGTCATTGACAATCCTTGCGGTCGCGGCGTTTCTATTGAAATCGTCGGACAATCTGTCCCGCGGCACGTTCCTGATCTTCACCGGAGTTGGCGGCGTTGGGTTGCTCAGCCTGCGCTTTGCGTGGCAGTGGGCGCTCGGCACGAGCTTTGCCAAGGGCCGATTGGTCGATCGCAAGGTTGCCCTGCTCAGCCTGAAGCCGCTTGATTTCACCTCGAGCCGTTTCAAGGACCTGCGCAAGAACGGATTCGACGTGGTTCGCCATTTCGTGCTTCCCGCTAACAACCATGGGACCGGCTGGGAGAGGCAAATCCGGGATGTTATTCGCCAATCCCGTGCAGCAGATGTCGAGGAGTACCTGTTGGCGGTTGATTGGAACGAGCTGCCGTTGTTGCAGCAACTCGAACTGCACTTGCGCGCTGTACCTCAGCCGATCCGTCTCTTGCCGGATAATTCGATCGCTGATCTGGTATCGCGCCCGTTTTTGCCGGTCAGCGGCACGGTGGCAATTGAGATTCAGCGACCACCGCTCAGCGTGTTTGAACGTCTCCAGAAGCGCTGCCTCGACGTCGGTCTGGCGTTGTTTTCGCTAGTGGCCCTAGCGCCAGTGCTGATCACCGTCTCCATTCTGATCAAGCTGGATTCGCCTGGGAGCGTGATCTTTCGACAGTCGCGCCGCGGCTTCAACGGCAAGCCGTTCGACATCTGGAAATTTCGCAGCATGTATGTGTGCGAGAATGGTCACTCGATTACTCAGGCAACCAAGAGGGACGCACGCGTCACGAGGATCGGGCGCTTCCTCCGCATGACCAGCATTGACGAGTTGCCCCAGCTCTGGAACGTGCTGCGCGGCGACATGTCGTTGGTCGGACCACGCCCACATGCGCTTGCCCATGACAACTATTATGACGAGATCATCAGCAACTACGTATACCGCCACCACATGAAGCCGGGCCTCACGGGCTGGGCTCAAGTTAACGGTTTCCGGGGCGAAACGCCGACCATCGACCTGATGGAAAAGCGGGTAGAATATGACGTTTGGTATGTAAGGAATTGGAGCATTTGGCTCGACCTGAAAATCATGGCGCGCACGGCGGCTACCGTCATTTCCCAGGAGGCGTACTAGGTCAGTGCAGGCTGCCTTGGCGGCGCGGCGCGGACTCATAGGCGCTGAGCTAGATGCGGATTGAAGCGAGAGCTCCCTTTGGAGCCTTTGAATCAGGCGTCGCGCCAATCACCAAGCTTCAGGTCTTATGCCTACGCGTCCTGTTCCACAGCCGCACAATGGCCTCACGTATTGCGACCAGCCGGGCCATCAAGACGAAAAAGACTCCCGTTGCGAGTGATCCGAGAGCGTGGCGAAGGGAGAATTGTTCGTTGTGATCGAGCCGGTCTTGATGTTTTCGATCGGGACCGGCACAAGGATTGTTCCTGACCTGTTCAGCCGCGATCGCGACCCGCGGGAAGGAACCACGATGAGCACGAATAAAACGTTGAGCAACAGCCAGATGCTTAATATGGCAAGTACCGTCATCCAGTCCCACCGAAATGCAAGATCAAGTATCGGGTTAAATTAACCGTCGGAACCTCAGAAGGAAAGGGTGCACGACGCGGTTGAGGCGTCGGCTGACTCCTTCCAGCCGACGAGTTCCAGAGATACTCTATCTCGATCATCTCAGCCCGCCTTCATCAATCCGTCCAAATCGGCTACGACAATGATCGTCGTTTGTGGACTCCGTACGATTACGGTCGGCGCTGGAACCATGGATCGCGCGAGCGCTAAGCCGCAGGAAGCGCTTTGCGTAGGATCCTTCGGCGTTCGGGGCGCAGCGGATGAGCCGGAACGATGTTCGAGCTGCTCGGAGCCCCTACGCACCGCGCTCAGCTTGCGCACAGCCGCGAACCCGTCTGGATCAAATGTGACAAGAAGCCGTTTCGGGCTGCGGTGGCAATCGCCATGTCTAGCGCACGAGAATTGATTGTAAAGGAAAACGCGCAGTGGTGCGCCAAGCACGACGATTTGCCTGAACGATCGAAGACCCGAATCCCGTGACGAAGCGGTAAACTCCGGCATCACCACGTATCGATCTGGTCAGGTTGAGAAGGCCTGGCTCAACTAGGCCCGGGCGACGGCAGCGAAGCGCGCCCACTAAACGCCACGAGGTCAACCGCGCAGTGTCGCCAGAAAGGACGGGTCAATCGATTCAACTGCATCTTCCAGGAAGGCCTTGCCCAGTTTTGATGCCCTGCGATAAGCGGACACGAGTGCCGATCTCGACCCAGGTCGGCGTATCAGGATGAGCCGAACGTCATTGCGTACGAGGTCCTTGACATCGGGAAGGGCAAGCGCATCGAAGCGGGTCGCAATGTCGATCCGCGCCGGCATCAATCGCGCGTCGTTTGGTGCGACGAAATATGCCATCTTCAAGGCCTCGACCACGACCGGATCGTGCGGGTCGCGCTGGACCTGAAGCAGCGCCAGCGCCAGCCATAGTTCAGGATTGTAAGGAGAGGTCGAGAGCGTCCGCCTGAGGCGGCCGAGAGCGTCGGTATGCGCTATTGATCGCAGGATCGTGGGCCTTTGCTGGCCAGACTCAATTGTCTGCAGCGCGGCGACCGATCCATGATTACCTTCCAGCTCTGATCCAAACGGCGAGCGCGTTCCCAACAATGTGGGCGCGTCTTCAGTCCACCGCGCCCCAATCTCGGCCGCATCTGCGGAAAATGTTGTCCGGCTCAGCGCCGGCACCTCCGCTATGGCCGACACAATCGCATAGGATCCGACCGCCAAGGCCAACGCCACCAGAAGAACGCGAAATCTGCTCGATGAACTCATTGTCGATGCATTAGTTCAACATACGGCGCGCGGAAGCCGCCGAGTGGTTGGCGCCACTGGTCCGTCCCACTGATTGTGCAAGTCCAACTCCGACCATCACCGCCACGATTGCTTGAATCGCGGGGTTTGAGAGGCTTGAGTCAAGAAAGCTCTCGCAGAGTACAACGACAACGGCGGCGGCCGCGGCGGCCGCGAAAAAGGAATCACGTCCTCGCCGAACGGCGCCGCGAAAGCTAACGAGGAAAAACTGGACGGCGAAGGCTGCTAGGATGGCGCTCGCCAATCGTCCCGCCTCGACAGCCATCAAGACTGCGGTGGAGGGAGGGGCTGCCAGCGCAGCGCCGAACTCCTGATAGGCTCTCGAAATCAGCCTAAAGGTTCCGAGACCATGCCCCCACGTCGGTGCATCAGAGAGCAGGTGCTTTGCCGGCGCAACTGCTTCCGGGGGGAGGCTGACGAATCCAAGGAGGCCCAAGCCTCCGGACCGAGAGTGCGACGCAGCCATCGCGCTGGCGATCGCTGCAAGGACCAAGAACAATAGCGCCGAAGGCCAAGACCGAAATCCCAAGCGCCGGACAGCGGCAATGAACACGAGGACCATCAATCCGCAGCCAGTAACCGCCGCCAATGCGCGTTGTTCGAGGGCGGCAAGTGCGGCGAATGCAACGACAATTCCTAACAGACCGCAGGAAACGCCGACCCACAGTAGGGGCGAGGCCAGATTGTGGATGTTCTGCTGGTGCAGGTGGCGTTCGAGTGCCCGGGCGACGAGCGCGCCATTTGTCAATATCGCAAGAGCGGCTGCTGCCGGAAACAGATTCGTAGCTACGCCGGACTGGGGAATGATTCCGGCGAATAAATCGAGCCGGCCGAGTAGGAACTCGACTGACATGAGGGTCGTCACTGCGCTCAATACGAACAGGATCGTTTCGGCCATACGGCGATCCCTGGTGATGACGACGGTCGACACCAGGAGCGACACGTCGACCAGATAGAGGAACAGGCTGTGCAACGTTGCGCTCGTATCAACGCTGATGCGGGCCGGCAGCGATGGCTGATTCAATGCGATCGAAGTCGCCGACCAGATCGGGTTCGCAAGCGAAGACATCGGAAAGATTTGCAACGTCATCCAGACGACCGGAAGCAAGAATATGAGGAGAAATTGCTTCAGCAACTGCGCGGCAGACGCGATTTGCGCCTCCGGACCTCTTGTTGCCATTGCCATCATCAACGCAGTAGCAAGTGAAATCACATGCTGTGCGAAGGAGCCGCTTGTGAGCGCCAAGATCGGAGTCGCGGCGAGCAATGTGATTAAAAGCCAGGAAGCGATGAGCACTCGGAGAACCGTGAGACGTGGAAGCGGGAATGGAATGCAGCATTGCACAAGTGGGACATTGATACGCGTCGCATAGCCGAGCTTGGGACGCCACCGTCGTCTCGGTGATGGATGGCCGGATAGAAGCCACCATGACGCATCATCACAACGCGGCCTGCCAACTGGTCACATGCATTCGGTTTGCGGAATTCGCTCTGCATGACAGTTCCGTGACCGGCTAAATTATCGAGCATGGCAGTACTGCGACAAGTAACGGAGAGCCGTCGCCAGTCCAGCCATCGGCACCGAACCGCGGATCCCGGTCGGTGTGGTCCCAATTTCAACCTCAAGCTCGTTTGCGGTTTGCCAGTCGCTAGCAGCAAGCTTCGAGGCGTCGGCGGGTAGTAGGAGCGCGACGCCGCCCTGGATCACAGATGCCTGGAACTCTGCGCGCTTCTCTCCCGCTATGAGGGCTACGTTCGGTCGCGCCGAGCGGGACAGTGGCTCGAGTACAATGAGTACAATTTCGATGCCACCTTTCCCGCATTGCAGGCTCAGGCCAGCAAGGCGCGTATCCGACTTGGCACTATCGACGACATGCATCACTGAAATGGCATCGGCGCCGCCGTCTGGATTTTTGCTCTTCACCAGTCGCCATCCGCCCTCAAGCTGTGTCGATTGGCTGCCGGACTCGATCTGCTTGAACGCCTCTTCGTCACAACGTCGACGCTGCTCGGCGCTGGTCCCAGACCCGCAGTTCAGAATGCCCGGACGCACCGCCTCGGCTCGACCGGGAGCCGTCGTCATCAAGAGACCAGCACCGAGCAGGACTGAGCGCACCATCAGAAGCGCCGACCTAACATGCGCTAGCGCCAAATCATTCATGTTGTATCCAAGGGCCCTGTCAAAAATCGGGCAAGCGCTGCCCGCCGCTCCGGATCAAGCATCTGACGTCAATCGACGTAACCATACCTCTTGTAGTATCGATTGCGATAGTAGGCTGCGCCATACGTATCGTATCGGCTCATCACCGACACGTTCACCTTGTTAAGAACCGCACCGAGCATCCGCTCGCGCACAACCGGCGTTTCGCCTAGCACGCGCTCGACGATATCGATTTTCGATTTCGCCCATTCGATGACAAGGATATAGGAATCAGCCAACCCCCCGGTCGCCCGAACGTCGACGACCGGCGCCAGCGGGCTAAGATCGAGAACGATGCGATCAAAGTGCTGCCGTAGTTGCTGGAACAGGTCGTCCATCTGTTGCGAGGCCAGCAGGTCGCTCGAATTCGAGAAGCGCGATGTGATGGCACAAGGAAGAAAATGTAGATTCGTCTGCGGGTCTATCCAGACCACGTCCCTCCAGTCGGCTTGGCCGATGACGACATGGATCAAGCCGTCCTGCGCAGCCGGAGTAAGCCTTGCGGTGAGGCTTGGGTTGCGGATGTCGCCATCGATCAGCAGCGTACGGCAGCCGCTTTGCGCCAAGGTCTGCGCCAGCGCTTCGCTGATGGTTGACTTTCCCTCGTTCGGAAGAGCGGAGGTAATCCCCAGGACCTTGTTGGACCCTGCACCGAAATTTGCGAAATCGCTGGCGAGCTTGATCGACCGAAATCCCTCCGCGAAGCGTGAAAACGGGGCATTGATCACGTGCCGCCCGACGCTCTCCTCGGTTGAAAGCAGACGGTCGCGATGCGACTGTTGGTGGCTGAACGCGGGCGCGGGCCCGTGGAGTGGCAAGGTCGTGCCGGATCCCCCGTGATTCGGTGATGCCTGCTGCGGTTTGGGCTTGTCGCGTTTGCCGAATCGCCAGGCCGCTTTGCCCGATTGAGCGGAATTCGCCTTGATGGCACCCTGCTCTATGACCGGAATCGAAGCGAGACATCGGGTATCCACGAACTTCTCGACCTGCGAAACGGTACGGAAGACGCGATCCATCATATCAAGCAGGATTGCCACGAGAGCTGCGAGAATCGACCCACCCACGATCGCCGCAAGCAGGATGAGTGTCGTTCTTGGCGACGTCTTGTTGGGAAGAGTCGACGCGGCCTGGCTGATCACCCTCGCTTCGGTAATGGGAAACGACTGCTGCTGAACCGAGACCATGTACAGTTGCAGGAAGTTGTCAGACAATGCGCGAGCGCTCTGAGCGTTGCTTTCCAGATCTCTCAGGATGATCTGGGCCTGGCTGGTATTATTCGAGACCGCGATCGTATCGTTCAAGCTCTTCTGGCTGGACTCTTCGCGCGCCTTGGCAATTTCAAGGTCACTCTTGTAGACCTCGGCCGTGCGTCGCAGTTCGTCAATGATCGAGCGTCGGATTTCACGCATCTGATTGCGTAAATTGACAACCGCCAGATGTGTCGATCCATACCGGTTCGACCAATCGGCCTGCTTGGCCGCGTACTCGAGATAGGTCTGGCGCAATTTGGTGATGACCGGGTTGGCCATCGTCTCGCTCACAGTCGCCAAATCATTCAGAATGACCTTCGAATCGTCGCCGTCTGCATTCAATATCGCGGTGATGCGTTCGAGCTTAGCTTGTGCCTCCGCACGCTGGCTACGCGCAGTCGTCAGCGAAGTATTGATTTCAGCGAGTTGCTGCTCGGTGAGCAGTCGCCCGCCGGCGTCGACGATGTTGTTCTTGGCCTTGAAATCCGCAACGGTGCGTTCGGCGGAAGACGCCTGCGAGCGCAATTCCTTCAATCGGTCCTGCAGCCAGACCGCCGCCCGTCTCGATGCCTGATATTTCGATTCCAACGAATCCACGATATAGCCGTCGGCGACTGCGTTGGCGATCCGCGCTGCCAACTCCTGCGACAATGCCTGAAAGGAGATCTCGATAACATAGCTCACGCCGACGCGCTTGATGCTGAGGCCGCTCGCAAAGCGAGCGAGTGCTGCGCGCAGTATTTGCTCTTCCGTGGGCGGGGTCGACTCGGAGAATATTCCGGTAATCGCGCTACTGATGCTGCTGAGCAATCCGCCGCCGTCGCTCATGAAGTCTGCCGACTCCGCAAGTTTCAGATCCTTGATGACTTTGGAGGCGATCGCTTCGGACTTGAGAAGTTCGACCTGACTGTCGACCATCGCCGAGTCGATCGGGTTGTCTGCGCCGCTCGCGGGCGCTTGCGTCTGCAGGCCCTGCATCTTGCGGCTGTCGATCATCAGGATCGCCGTTCCGGTATATCGCTTCGGTGCCGTGAACACGTAGACGCCGGCAAGACAGATGCACAGGAGCAGCGTGAAAATCATCACTGGATACTGGCGGCTCATCAACGCAAGCGCAGAGGAGATGGTCTGCTCCAGCGATGGGGCCTCCCGCGCCGTGTTTTCGATCTCGCGAGATGTGATCTTTGTTTGAAGCATCCGGCCCGCCCTACTTAGATCTCTGTGAATGCGGCATCAGGCTGGCCTTGCCGCGCTGAATTCGTGCAAAAAGTGCCGCGTAGAAGATCCCTGTTGGTCGAATTCGACATGACGGATGCGGTGATCGACGCGCGGCGCTCGAGAATTGGCTAGTGCCACCGAGGCTCTCTTGTCAAAGCACCTAGTCGGTTCGTGCGACACGTTATTGGTCAGAGAAGTTTCGGCAACGCTGCAGGGCCACCGTAGGTACCGCTTGCCGCAAAATCGTCATAATGCCCATCTCCGTCAACTTTGCCAAAAAAAGCGACTTTCAAGATCGAGACAATTCACGCCGCCTGAGAAGATCATGGTTCGCCCACGAATTGGGCAGGATTCCACGAATGCTACGTGCCGACCCGGTGGACAGCGTCCGACCGGTCTCGAATTCTGCGATGCAATATCGACCTGAGTGTGACGGACAAGCATGAGATCTTGCAACTGCCACAGGCAAGGCGAATCGGGTCTCGCGGTTACGACCGAGCACGCGACGCCGGAATCCGAACGGGTCTGGTTTCGGATCCGCTATGGTGGCGAGAATCGGCCTTGAAGTTCCACCGGTGAATCTCCGATCTCCGGACACTTGAAGGATCCAGCCAACAAAACCTCAATCAAAATCCTTGATGGAGGATTCCCGATTCCAATCCACAAGCGAGCTTGCCAGATCGTACTCGAATTTGAACCCGCTTGCGATCAGATGCTTCGGCAGAATGTTCGTAGAAAACCACAACTTCTTGATCCGGTCACGATTGATGCCGGTCTTGATGCCGACAGCCTGCAGCACCTCGAATGGAAGCACGGCGAGATTCATTAGCCATACCGGAATCGTTATCGTCGGCTTGGGGTAAGCGGCAGTTCGAGAGAAGGCGGAGCAAATCTCGCTGATGGTATAACGGTCCTCATAGCAGAAATTGTAGATCGACAGACCGTCGTTGCGAGACGCCATGAAGAACATCGACGAGACCAGGTCCTTCACGTAGCCGCACGACTTGATGGTGTCGGTTCGGCCGGGATAGATGAAGGTCCGCCTTTCGAGAAGCCTCGACAATCGCGTGAAATTGCCTCGCTCGTAGCGCCCATAGATGACGGCGGGGCGCACGATGGTCAGCCGCCTGTCCGGGTCCTCCGATTGCCATAGACGATGGATCGCTTCGGCCGAGAGTTTGGAGCGTCCATAGGCACTGACTGGGACCGGCGTCGCATCTTCGGTAAGTGGGGTCTCGGTCGGACCGTAGACCGATATCGAGCTGGTAAAGATGACATTCCGGCTGCCAGTGTCTCTCGCAAATCGGCAGACGTGCACCGCACCCAGCACGTTTGTATAATAATAGTCGCCGTCCGGATGACCTGGGGTGACATGGACTGCAGCCAGGTTGAAGATGTCGGCAGGCAGTCCGCCTGCGAGCTTCGGGTCGATTGGCTCACGGACATCATGATGGACATACTCGACGCCTTCGACGTGCGCCCTAGGCTTCCCGATATCCACTGAGACGATTCGGTCGTAGCGGCCGGAAGCGAGCATCCGCGTCATCAGATGTGTACCGATGAAGCCTGCGCCTCCGAATACAATAGCCTGGGTGGGATTGGACATGTGCGCGATGGTCAACTTGAGTGAAGGTGCTGAGTCAACGGCGACAAATTTCGGTCAAGGCTCCCTGACAATCGAGCGCACGCATTGGAAAGCGGCACGCCCTGCCGTTGCAAGGGTTGTGCCCAGAAAGAACAAGATTGCTTGATGTGCAGTGCGCCCGCTCGCGACCGCGAGCGCTTATGCTGCTCGACATCAGTGAAGCGGGCAATTTGGGGCAGCAATTGGTCAGTCATGCGTTTCTCATGTAGCGATAACAAGATCGTTACCGACAGCGCGTGTGACATGCTCGGAATCATCGGTTCCATCTGGGCGATCCCCAATGCGGTGGCGCTGACTCAAGCGGCAACGCGAATAGATGGGAGGACGGACTGCTCGTCTGAACAACGACTCAATAGAGCTCGCGATACTCAAATTGGAAGTTCGTTGATCCCGCCGCGATCCCCAATAATCTTTGCAGCTTCTGGTAACCTGCGAGCGGAACGACGATGCAATCGGAACTTCCCGCGTAGCAAACCCGAACCCGGATCGATTGACCGCAGATGTTTTGAACCAGCACAATCTGCTCGATGATCTTGGGGTTGTTGGCTTGAGGGTGCGTCACCGGATTGACTGATATGCAAAGCTTTCCGTCCACTGTCGTGTGATTTGGAGCGAAGGTACCTTCCATCGGTCGAATCGAACTCGAAGGCCGAGTGGAAATGCCGGAGCCGCCATACATCGGAGGAGATGTGCGACCGAAGCCGGAAATTTGAGCAACGGCCGTCGTTGTGAGGAGCGATGAAGCGATAGCTACACATACCGCCACATAACCGTCTGAGCGCCTAGATCGGTTATCATGCATCTTCACTGCTCTGCACATCCATGATGGTTGGGGCCAGCTCTCGAAAGAAGCCGCGGTTGTCGGCGGCAGGATAGAGTTGCAGTTGCGGCAACAGAATGACAGGTAAAATAGTTCCCGGGATTGCAGGCGGGAATCTTGCCTCTTCCTTGCGCTTGAAAACACGTGCTAGAGGCTGCACCTTCCTGGGGTAAGTGTCTGACGCCCGTCGACTGTGATGTTCTGTCGGCCGTCATGCGACGTACTTGCAACGCGAGTATTCTAGGCGGCGAATGTTGAAGGAGATACCAGGACACGCTGTGTTGCCGGAAGTCGAACCGGCGACCCTGCCGCGCCTCTCGGTCGTCATTCCGAACCACAATTACGCAGCTTATGTGGGATCCGCGATCCGCAGCGCGCTGGACATACGATGGCCAAACGTCGAAGTGATCGTCGTCGATGACGGGTCGACGGACCATTCACTCGACGTCATCAACGAATTTGCAGACGAAGTCACAATCATCAGCCAGTTGAACGCCGGGCAGATGATGTCATGTGTGAACGGCTTTCGCAGGTCTTCCGGCGATATCATCATATTTCTCGACTCGGACGATGCCTTGCATCCTGATGTCATGACGGAGATCGTATCCGTCTGGTCCAAAGCCGCGAGCAAATATCAGTTTCAGATGCGCGTGATCGATGCCGAGGGGCAGCCGACCGGAAACGTCCTGCCGCAGTACTTCTCCTGTCCGTCCTCGGAGGACGTCCGCAAGTGGATGGCAACCACCGGCGCCTATCCGACGCCGCCCGGGTCGGGAAATGCCTACCCGAAATGGTTTGTCGAGCGTGTCTTCGGCTTTGAATCCGACTTCGTTGATCGGGCTCCGGACAGTTATCTTTTGGCGGCCGCTCCTGCATGTGGCGAGATCGTAACGATCACCAAGCCGTTGGCAGACTACCGCGTGCACGGCCTCAATCACGGGGCTTTCCTTCAACTCGACGATACCCGCTTTGCGAGAGAAATCGACCTCACGCGGAGGCGATACAAATTCTTTTCCGAGATCGCGCGCGCGGAGAAGCTGCCGGTTGCGCCCGATGCGCTCAAGAGCAATTTGATATTTCTTTGTTTGCGGATAGCGTCGTTCAAGCTGCGGCCGGACCTTCATCCAATCGCGGCGGATAGTTCATTGAGCATCGCTGTCGATGCGCTTGGAGCGGCTGCGTCGCCGCAAGGTTTCTCAAGATCGCAGCGCATATCGCTGCTGGCTTGGATCTTCTGCACCCTGATCAGTCCGCAATACTTCCGTCGTGCCCTGGTGAGTTTGCGCTACGTGCCCGCCCAGCGGCCGAAATGGTTGCGCGCTTTGCTCGGTCGATTCCGCATCATTCGATGATCGGGCGCAGGGCTGGGACACTTCGGTCAGACGGCAGCTTTGGGACGGATCGACCTCAGGCCGGCGCCTGGCGGCTGCGACCATACGCACAGCATTGCCATCATGATCAGAAATGGAGCCATGGCGAGGTTGCCGCCGCCGAGCTGATAGCAGGCCAGCATTGTCAATGCGAGCATCGAGTTGTCTTTCCTGAATATCGAGAGGATGAGATAGAACAGGAAAATCAGTAGCCCGATAATTCCGTAATCCGCGACGAGCTTGAGAACGGGATTTCCGCTGCCGCCAAAGTAGGCAGGCGACCGTTCCAATCCGCCAGGCCCCGAGCCGATGAGCACTCTATCGGTCCGAAAGAGATAGTCCCAAGTCTGTAGTTGTGCGACGTAGCGAGCATAGCCGCTCGACTTGGTTGAACTGAATTCATCAAGTCTACTAACGATGGGATCAAAAGGTTCCGGTGCAACGAGGTACGTTGTGCCAATCGTCAAGGCAACGGCCGCCCCGATGGCGATTACCCGCAGTGATTTGAGCGGAGCAATCAGGGGATAGGCACCAAGGGACACGACGAGCACCAGGAGGCCCGATCCGGACCGAGTGAGCACGTACGAGATCGCGTACAACGGAAGATAGGCAAGTCGCCGCAAAATGAACACATCGACGACCACACCTATAGCGAGCAATTGGGACAGCGCTCCCGGCTCCATCGGGAAAAAACCGTTCGCGCGCCGATTCAACGACCCATAAAATTCCACCGCATTTTGATTGTAGGCGGACTCGACGAGGACCGGATCGAGCGCCGGGATTGCATCCTTGAACGAGAAGATGCGTATTCCGCCGAATTGAAGAACGATCTGGACGATTGCCAGAACGGCGCACAGCCGAACATAGAACAGGAAGACGGGAAGGACCGCCTCGTTCGAGAATTTCGTCGAGGGTCCGAACAGGAAGATCGAATTCGTGACAAGAACCATCGCAAGTGATGCCGGGCTGGTCTCGACACCGCGATCGGGAGATTCGGCTGCGGCGACCGCGCTGAAGAGAAACCAGACGACGACGAGTCCGAATGCGAGAGTCTGCGGCCCGCGAATGCTCACCAGACCAACCCACCATCCCCACGCCACGAGCGCGAAGAATCCGAACAGCGAAAAGAAGATCTGTCCGGTCCCGATGAGGAGCCCGAAGCGCTGCATGCAAATGCACAGAATGAAGGCGATATGCGCGAAAATGACGCTGTTGGTCTCGTCGCTTGACGCTGCTGCAGCGCGCTTGTTAGACGAGGTTCTGGCTGGGAATGTGTCGAGGCTCACCATGTTGGGACTCGTCGATTACTGTCTCTTGGCGCCTTGGTTGCGTCTGGGCACAGGGTAACGATCGCGATCGACCTTGGTCTCTCTCGTGAGGCTGTTCACCCTCTATACTCGAGCCTGTAGCGACTTCCCACATGGAACACAACGCGAGCGCAAGATTTAACCCTTACGTTCATGGTGCCAGAGGTTTGTTTTGCCTCATGGTATTCGTCTATCACGTCGTTCATTCCGGACTGCCCACGTTCGATCTGTTTGCCAGGGGGCCGTTGGGAGAAGCGCTGCAGACCGGGAAATTCGGTGTCGAGTTCTTCTTCGGCATCAGTGGAATCGTGATTCTGCCAAGCCTGTATCGGGCATCCTCGGTCGTGACCTTTATTCTTGATCGCTATGCGAGGATTCTTCCTGTGCTCTGGGCGACCGTGATCGCGATCGCGAGTTTTGGCTGGCTTTCAGGAAGGGGTCCAAGTCTGCTGCTGGTTGGTGCAAATCTGTTGGCGCCGCCTCCATTCATTGACATCATCCAGATCAATCCCGCCGCGTGGTCGCTCGGATACGAATTCCTGTTCTATGGAGTATGTGCCGCCGTCTTCCTGATCAGCGGCGTCAGTCGGCCGCTGGCCCTGGCATTAGCCGTCAGTTCGCTGATCTTGCTCGTGTACTATCCCCGCGCGCTCCTGATGATTGGTGGCGTGCTCATTGCGGAGAAGTACCTATCGTCGACCTTGTTGCAATCCTTGGCGAAGTACCCGGCGATCTTCTTTGTGCTATTCCTGGCTGTCTGGAGAGGCCTCGAGCTTGCCAGCGCAACAGACTACGTTGGCTTTGTGACGCCGGCACATTTGTCATTCCATGACTGGATCTCTGCTTTTCCATTTCTTGTTCTTGGTGGCGTCTTCGGGACTATTTTCCTGCTTGGCGTGTCCGGAGGAAACGGTCTGTTCGGAAGAATGCTGCGTTGGCAGGTGATGCAATGGCTGGGAACGATCAGCTTCAGTTTTTATCTCTGGCCGCCGATCGTCATGGCTGGGGTCAAGCTGATCATGTATCGAACGGGCATGGTCGATGCATTGGGGAGCGGATCGCAACTTTTTTTCCTCCTGGTCTCGCTTCCGCCGTCGCTTATCGTTGCGACGGTCAGCCATCGCTTCCTTGAAGTGATGGTGACGGGACAGATTCGAAAACGGCTCGATAGGGGCTCGGAAGAGAAACCGGCAGTCCGGCCGATCAATCAAGCACTCGACGGCACTCAAGGAGGGAACCTGATCGGGGAACAGTCAAATGTTCTTGATTGTTCGACAAGTCACCGCCCCAAAACGATCGCAAGTTAACTGTCTATTTGGGAAAAAGCCGCAGAGCCGTGCGCTCGATTGTGCCGGTTTGCGACGTGGCAGCGTTACCGCTGCCATCGTCTTTGCGCATTGGGCCGGCACAGCGTTTCCCAGCCGGACTAAGAGCCGAACCGAAAGGATCTCGTTGATGATCGCAGCCGTGCGCACGCAAGTCCTTTGTGTCGCCTCGATAGTCGTTGCACTCGGATCCGCGACGCCGGCCTGGTGCGCTGGCTGGGAGCTAGTTTTTTCGGATGAGTTCAACGGCGACAAGCTTGATCGGACCAAATGGGCCACCCGATACATCTACAACAACGAAACGATGGATCGTTTCAACGATGAAAAGCAGCGTTACCGCGACAACCACGTGATGTCCGAGGGTGCGCTGAATCTGATTGCAAACAAGAATGAAGGGGCGGACACGTTCGATTCCGCGATGATCCGGAGCCATCAGACATTCTACTACGGCTACTATGAAGCGCGGGTCTTTCTTCCGAATGCGCGGGGATCGTGGCCGGCATTCTGGCTCGAAGCCGACTACGACATCGATGGAAAGTTCTGGCATCCGCCGGAGATCGACATTTTCGAGTACGTCATCAATGGCGTGGAAGACAAGCCGAACATGCTGCACTCGAATGCCATGAGTAAAGATAAGTGGACGCCGCAGTCCTATACGTATGTGGACAGCTCGTTCGTGCTCAGGTTTCAGGACATGGTCAGCAAGGAGGATCTGAACAAGGACTGGCATATTGCCGGCTTCGTTTGGGCTCCTGACCGCATTTCGTTCTTCTGGGACGGTCGTCTCGTCTACACGCGCATGTACCAGTGGCTCAGGAAGGACGGCCAACTGGGGCCGCCGGCGCACATCGATCTCAATTTCGCTGTCGGCGGAGCAGCGTGGGCCGGTCGGCACGGGATCGATGATGCGGCTTTCCCGCAAACGTTCAAGATCGACTACGTTCGCGTCTGCCAGTTCACGTCCTCTGAGCGGGGAAGCCGAAAATGCGGTCCGAGCGACGTGACACCGGATCCGAATGATTTTGGATATAAGGCAGCGCTCAACGACATGCCCAAGCCGACATTTCTCAACGTTACGAATGTGGTGGCGGATAAGAAGCCGAATGCGGGGGTGTTGTCACTGAGCACAACCGACCCGCTCAAGATCGAAATTCCGGTCAAGATTCCGGACGACTATCCGACAAATCGAACGATTCATGCGTACGTCTTCGATGCAACAACCGGCGCGATGGTCGCATCGGCAAAGAAGCCGCTACAACAGGTCTCTCGCAAGGACGCGGAAGATGGCGTCAGTGTGATCGAATTTGCGCTGCCGGCCGTACCGCGTGAAGGGAACTATCTGCTGGGCAGCAAACTGACGGCTGAAGTCGCGGGCGAGGTCGGCCCCAAAGAAGTCCCAGTTGCTTGCGACACCACGGTGATCCAACCAAAAAAGGCCAGATCTTGCCGTCTATTGTCGCTGCATGTGCGCCGCTGATCGGAGGGGTGCATCCAGCGTGAGCACAACTCCGTGGATCTGGATCAAGCCGAGCACCACTGATTGCGATCGGCACGCTGTCCGAAGATCGGTCTGAATTTTGCTTTGGCTGTGGCAGGTGAGGCCTCATGCGGGCTTGCCTGTCACGATCAGTGTCTCTTGCATGGGTAGTCGTCCATGAACTCAAAGGTTCGCGCCGTCAGGCAAATCCTCCGTGGTGCATTGCGCGGCAGCCCGAGCCGGCTTTGTGATCATCGCACGTGGCGAAGTGAACATCCGCATACCTGGCTGACTGCCGTCGAGGAAGAGGTACTGGCGCGGAAGGCGCCGGTTCGATTCGGCAGCCGCGACGCAGGTTTCGGTGAAAGCGTTGACAACAGAATGCCCGAGCTGGGCATTCTCCGCCTGGACAAGGCCCGAATCCTCGGTCCCGACGGCTGGCTCGTGACGGAGGATGGATCGCTGCTCTACGAGAGCACCTGGTACGGATCGTCGTTCTCGCGCCATCCGCGATCAGTTGCCTACGGGACGCCGCTGCCGCTAAGTGGCACCTGTCTCTCGCTGGCGAGTGATTTCGCCGGAGGAAACTATGGGCACTTCCTGCTCGATTGCCTGGGACGCTTGGCGCTGTTTCAGAAAAGTGGCCTGTCGCTCGATGATGTCGATTATGTCTATTTGCCCAAGCCTGCGTCCGAAACGGCAGCCAAACTCGTTCGCCAGCTTGGAATTCCAATGCGCAAGTGCGTGTGGGCAGGCCAGGAGGATATCCAGGCCGATCTCGTGATTGGCACTTCGTTTCCAGGCTTGCGACGGAATTATGCGCCTTGGCTTACGGAGTTCTTCCGCTTGCAGCTAGCCAAGTCGCCGCTTCGTCACGACAGGCGCGTATACGTTCCGCGCAAAGGACAGAGGAAGGTTGCTAACGAAGAAGAGCTGATGCCTGCACTGAAAAAGTTCGGCTTCCAGATCTACGAATTTGACCACGTCGAGGATGAAGCGGCGTTTTTCGCGGAATGCTCGATTGTCGTTGGCCCACATGGTGCAGGGCTGACCAATCTCGTATTCTGCTCGCCTGGAACGCAAGTCCTGGAGCTGATTCCCTCAGACCACGTGCATCCCTACTACTACACGATCGCAACGTCCGCCGGCGCGGACTATTCCTACATCGTGGGAGACAGCAAGGGGACGCGCCCGCAGGGCGCGTTTGGGCCCAGTCCATTCGATTTCGAGGTTGCGCCTGACATCTTCGAGCGCGCACTGGAAACCATATGCCAATGAACGAGCATTGAAAATGGTCGCTCTTGGTGCGCGTACGCCGCTCCCTTTGTCGAAAAATTCAATCGCCATCGGAGCTGCCTGGATCGGCGTGAGCCGGCTGGTGGTTGCCAGTCTCGGCTTCCTGAACACGCTCGTATTGGCTAGAATGCTCACGCCGGAAGATTTCGGCCTGGTTGCTGTCGCGACGGCCATCATTGCTGTTCTGACATCTATGACTGAACTGTCCCTGGCATCGGCCCTCATTCACCACAAGGATCCAAGTGAAGATCAATTCCACGCCGCGTGGACGTTGGGCCTGGCTCGTGCCTGCTTGCTCGCACTCCTGCTGTCGTTGCTTGCTTA
This sequence comes from Bradyrhizobium sp. 153, assembly GCF_023073835.1. Classification (NCBI taxonomy): domain Bacteria; kingdom Pseudomonadati; phylum Pseudomonadota; class Alphaproteobacteria; order Hyphomicrobiales; family Nitrobacteraceae; genus Bradyrhizobium; species Bradyrhizobium sp. 153. Next base: position 18,941 of record NZ_JADPKH010000099.1, read on the forward strand.
TCCGGTGGCATTGTCCTACGGCGATGGCCGCTTGATTCCAATCCTGTTGGTCCTGAGCTGTTCGATTGTAATATCCGGCCTTCGAAACCCGATGCTAGCGATGATGCAGCGTCAACTCGTCTTCTGGCAGGAATTTGTGACGAGCAGTAGCCGGGCGCTCGCAACCATCCTCGTCTCCTCCGGGATCGCCATTTGCTTCAGTAGCTACTGGGCGCTGATCGCCGGGGCCGTCGTCGCCAACTTCATCGATGTGGTTGCCTCTTATTTGATCCAGCCGTTTCGGCCGAAATTCCGGATAAAGGGTAGCCGCTCCCTATTCTCGTTCTCTGTGTGGCTATCGCTCGGACAGGCCGTCAGCACGCTGAACTGGCGTTTCGACCAGATCATCATCGGATATTTTCTTGGGAAATCCACCCTGGGTGGATATGTGCTGGGCAGCGACCTGGCCGCCACGCCGACAAGAGAAGCAACAAATCCGCTCGCCGGGACGCTGTTTCCCGCGTTCGTGAGGCTGAGGGACGACAAAGCCGCCCTTCAACGAGCTTATCTGTCGGCGCAATCAATGCTGTGTGTGATCGCCTTTCCGGCCGGGTTCGGCTTCGCGTTGATCGCCGATCAATTCGTTCCGCTCGCGCTGGGTGAGGCCTGGGCAGGCGCGACAATCGTGATCCAGCTCCTCGGTGGTGCAATTGCGTTGCATACGCTCAGCGCGACCGTCCAACCCCTTGGTCTCGCGCTTGGGCAGACGCGCAGGTTATTTCATCGCGACGTTGCGATCCTAATCGTGAGGCTGCCTGTCATTGTTGCCGGCTTGTGGGTAGGGGGGTTACTTGGCCTGCTGGTCGCTCGCGTGGCGGTTACGCTCGGCGGTGTCGTCTACAACATGGTCCTGGTCCGCGAACTGATTGACGCTTCTGTCTCCCGGCAATTTCTCGTGAATCTGAGGACCGCTTTGTCCACCTGCACGATGATCATTGTCGGTCTTCTGACCAATTGGGCTTTCATTACATTTCTTGGCCATGAGTCTCACGTCTATGCTCGGTTGATTGCCGTTGTTCTCGTGAGCGCTCTTGCCTATGTCGGGTCACTTTTTGGAGTCTGGCGAGCGACAGGCTCGCCGGCCGGGCCCGAGCGTGAGATCCTGCGAATCCTGGGCGCAATCGCCGACAGGTTTGGAAAAACTGGGAAAGTCATCGATGAGAATCGAGTGGTCGGGTGAGCAATATGAATGAAAGATCGAAGCGCTGCGTCGCGCTGATTACGGGCGTCACGGGTCAGGACGGTGCCTATCTCGCCGAGTACCTGGTCGGCCTGGGCTACGCCGTTCACGGCATCAAGCGGCGATCGTCCTCATTCAACACCGCCCGTGTCGATCATCTTTATCAGGATCCGCATGCCGGCAATGTGCCGTTCCTGATGCATTACGGCGATATGACGGATTCGACAAACCTGATCCGTCTAATGCAGCAGATCCGGCCAACAGAGATCTATAATCTGGCTGCACAGAGCCATGTGGCGGTCAGTTTCGAGAGCCCGGAATATACCGCGAACGCGGATGCGATTGGAACGCTGCGGCTATTGGAAGCGATCCGCATTCTCGGCATGGAGAGGGAGACGCGGTTCTATCAGGCGTCCACCTCCGAGCTCTACGGCCTCGTGCAGGAAGTGCCGCAGAAGGAAACGACCCCCTTTTACCCGCGCTCCCCTTACGCGGTGGCGAAGCTCTATGCCTATTGGATCACGGTGAACTACCGCGAGGCCTACGGCATGTTTGCCTCGAACGGCATTCTCTTCAACCACGAGAGCCCGATCCGCGGCGAAACCTTCGTCACCCGCAAGATCACGCGTGCCGTTGCCCGCATCGAGACGGGTCTCGAAGAGACGCTGTATCTCGGAAATCTCGAGGCCAAGCGCGACTGGGGCCACGCCAGGGATTATGTCGAAGGCATGCACATGATCCTGCAGGCCGAGCGGCCTGACGATTTCGTGCTGGCAACCGGGGAGACACGCTCGGTGCGCGAATTCGTGGAACTCGCCTTTGCCGAAGTCGGCCGCAAAATCGAATGGCGGGGCAAGGGCGTCGAGGAATCCGGTATTGACATGAAGTCAGGCAGGATCGTCGTGCGGGTCGACCCGACCTATTTCCGTCCCACCGAGGTCGATCTCCTGATTGGCGATCCCAGCAAAGTGCGCGAGAAGCTCGGCTGGAAATCCAGGACCCCTTTCGCGCAACTGGTCAAGGAAATGGTGGCGTCCGATTTGCTCGAGGCCAAGCGAGAGGTTGCCAATGGCAAGCGCTCTATTTGAGCTGGCAGGCAAGACCGTCTTCGTCGCCGGCCATCGCGGCATGGTTGGCTCCGCGTTGGTGCGACGGCTCGCGGAGGAAAATGTCGAGTTGCTGACGGTGTCGCGGAGCGAGGTAGACCTGCGTGACCAGGCCGCCGTCGATAGATGGTTCGCTGCAAGGCGTCCGCAAGCAGTGTTCCTTGCTGCCGCCAAGGTCGGTGGCATCGTCGCCAACAATACGTTACGCGCCGAGTTCCTCTACGACAATCTCGCGATCGCGACCAACGTCATGCACGCCGCTCATGTTAATCGATGCGAGAAGCTGATGTTCTTTGGCTCCTCATGCATCTACCCCAAACTCGCAGTCCAGCCGCTGCGCGAAGAGTCGATGCTGACTGGTCCGCTGGAGCCGACCAACGAACCCTACGCGATCGCCAAGATCGCCGGCATCAAGATGGTCGAGGCCTATCGTAGCCAGTACGGTTCAAATTTCATCAGTGTGATGCCGACCAACCTCTATGGGCGCGGCGACAATTATCATCCAGAATACAGCCACGTCGTCGCGGCGTTGATCCGCCGCTTCCATGAGGCCAAGACGTCGGGAGCGAAGAACGTCGTGGTGTGGGGCACCGGCACGCCGCGGCGCGAATTCCTCTTTGTCGACGATCTGGCAGACGCCTGCATCCACCTGATGAAGACCTATTCGAGCGGCGAGCTCGTCAACATCGGCACCGGCGTGGACATTGAGATCGCCGAATTCGCCCGCCTGGTCGCGGAGACCGTCGGCTATTCCGGCGAGGTCAGCTTTGACACCTCGCGCCCCGACGGCACCCCGCGCAAATTGCTCGACGTCAACCGGTTGGCGAAACTGGGTTGGCGAGCCAAGACCCCGCTCGAGGATGGGCTCAAGCTGGCCTATCAGGCATATCTCGGCGAGAACCGGCAGGCGGGAGAGTAGGCAGCGCACTTCTGCCATTGCGAGCTAACGGTCGCGCATCCGCGCGCCCGTTGTCCGCAGCTGGCGCGATGCATCGGCGCGGCCACGGAGGCGATCACTCCGGAGCGAACCAGCATTTCGGCAGCACGACATCATCCCTGTTGGCGACGTTTCTCCTGTCGAGGTCGTGAGGAAATCTTCTCGCAGGCGTTCGGCGAGAGACGTGATCCTTGCGCAAGAACGAGAATTCCATGATCGGCGGGACCTTGAACTCCCTGTATTCGATGGGTTTGAAGTAATTATTCGGGTGAATGTGTACGACGTCGAAGTGCTTGGTGATCTTCTTGAAGACAGCGCCGATCAGCTTGAGACCGATGGGATTGAGAATTCTATTCATGGAATGGAATTCGATGATCATGATCCTGAAGCGCTTCAGGTCGTCGCAGCTCGTTTCGATGAGAACCTCGTATTCGCCGCCTTCAATGTCCATCTGGAGGATGAGATCGCCGGTCCGAGGGCCCTTTCTCGACATCCAGTTCTCTAAAGTCATGAACTTGGCGTTGTTTTCGTTTCCGAGGAATTTCTTTTCGAAATCGAGTAGGTCATTGCGGATCGCGGGTGCATCCACCGAGAAGTCAGCGAGGAAACATGGGATGCCGCGTTCGGCAAGGCCGAGCTCGAAGTCAGAGACGTTGTAGACGCCCGGCGAAAAGCAACCGACGCAGCCATCGAGGTCGTCCGGAACCAAATAGCCGCCATCAGCCGATCCGCCCAGTCGAATCAATTTCTTGTCCGTCACGACAGGGAAAAGGTCCCGGAAGAATTCCCTGAGATCCTCCTCCTTTGAGGTGCCGGATATCATAAAGTCGTTATCAAGCAGGCGGGCCTTTACGTAGTCTTTCCACAAACCGATCATGCGGTTGACTCCGAGCTCGCTAGCGCATCTGGGTGCAGGCTTGCTGCAACAAGCGGCATTCCCGCAGGCTCGCTGCCTATGTTCGTTGCGATCAACACATTTGCCTGCCTTAAGACTTCAATAGATTCGATTCTTGTCATGAATATGTGCGGTGTTGTCGCTAATCGGCAGCGGTGCCGAGACTTGCCTTTTGGCTGCTAAGCCGATCTATTCCGTGCTCTGGAACCCGGTCAGCTTCCGCATCGGCGAGGGGACACCGAGAGAGGCACGAGAGCGTGAGCGCGAAAGATCGAATGACTGACCGGGGAAGCTCGCAGCGCAGCCGTCCGGCGTTCTCGCTGGCGGCACGCAGATGCGTCGTTCGCACAACCATAGCGGGTACCTGGCGCAATGGCAGAAGTGGATTAGTCGAATGGGAAGTTTTGCCGATGCATCTAAAGCCGTTCGATGCTGTGATGCGACCGACGGGACCGAACTCAGGACGATGGCCGAAATTCCCATGAAGGACTCCCGTACACTGATTGCAGAAATGCAGGATGAGATCGAAAAGGTCATCGGGCCTCATCTGGAGGGTGTCGAGGATTTTGCGCTGGTGGATTTCCCCAACCACTCGAATGTGGGCGACAGCGCCATATGGTTGGGTGAAGAGACCTATCTGCAGAGGAAGCTAGGCCGAGCCCCGTCCTACGTCTGCACCTATGACACCTGGTCAAAGGAAGAGTTTGAAAGAGCCGTTCCTGTCGGACCGATCCTTATCCATGGTGGAGGCAATTTCGGCGACCTGTGGCCCAGCCATCAGGAGTTTCGGCTCAGGCTTCTGTCGGAGTTTCCGGATCGCCAGATCATTCAGTTGCCGCAAACCATACACTTCTCCTCGAAGGCAAGTCTCAACCGCGCCGCGGAGATCATCAACTCGCATAAAAAATTCCGGATTCTGGTCCGCGACGTGCAAAGTTTGAATATCGCGACAACGGAATTTACTGCGCCCGCCGATCTCTGTCCGGACATGGCGTTCTGCCTGGGGGCGCAGAGTTCGCCAGCGGCAGTAACCAGGAAATTGTTGCTGCTGCTCCGAACAGATCACGAGAAGGTGGAGCAAAAGCGTTTTCCGCCGCTCCCGAATTTTGCGGTTGTCGAGGACTGGCTCATCGAACAACGAGGCTTGGGAAAGTGGTTGTTTGTCAAGGCGCTGCTCGAGACGGCGCTCCTCTTGCTCAAGGGCAGGACGCCGTCGGAGCTCGACGTGCGCATTCGGTGGTTTCACCTGCTCGCGTCGAACCGTGTAGCCCGTGGAATGAGGCAGGTTGGATCGTCGGCCTACGTGATCACGGACCGGCTTCACACGCACATCTTTTGCGTGTTGCTGAATGTGCCGCACTCGCTCCTTGACAACAATTATGGGAAAATCAGCACGTTCGTCGATGCGTGGAGCAAGCCCTTCGAAAAGTTGAGCCGGCCGCTGAGCACGAGTGTGGACGACGCCCTCGCAAACTTTCTGAATATCGGCCAGGGCAGTTCGGCCCCCACGGATCAAGGTTGACGGTCGAGCATCATCCTCCGTACGGGCGGTTCGCCGGATCGTGCGCGTGGACGGTGAAAGTTGTCGTTCTCTTTGTTGTCTGGCCCGCATTGTTTGCGCAGGAGATTGTCAGGTTGCTGACCCCCGTCGCCGTTGGAGCGCCATTGATCAGTCCGGTGGAACGGTCAAAGGCGAGCCCTTGCGGCAGTCCTTTGACGGACAAGGTCTTGGGCATCATGGCTCCGACATCGCACTCCGCATAGATATCGTGGCGGTAGCTGTCGCCTGCGGCGGCTGAAAGGGGGCGCGTCGTCACACGCGGGCCGCGATTGATCGAGAATCGCAGGGGCTCCATCGTTGAACCGTCAGGTTTGTAGCCATAAACGACGACATGAGACCGCCCGGCATTGCCTTCGGCCGTGAAGTCCGCCTTGATCGTGCGCGACGCCGGATCGTAGGAAATTCCTTCTGGGAATTGCGTAAACGTCGTCTGCTCCGTCATACCCGGTTCGGAGCTGTCATAGGGTACGACCTGGACGAATTCGGTAACGCTCGCATCGCCCCAAAGGGCCTTGGCGCTCGGCAGCACAATCTTGCCGTTGCCGTCGTAATCGACATTGAGATCTGCGACCGAAACCAGCGGCTTCCAATGCTTGACGCCTGTCGTCCGCCAGCCGCGGATCCAGTCGACATCGAGATAGGCGCCGGTCGCCGAGCTGGCCCACGCTGCGGCGTCATACGCCTCGCCCGCGAACGTGTTGTTGAATACGTGTGACGTCAACAGCACAAATGAGGGCATATTCTTGGTATTGGAATCCACGGCAAACTGGGATCGAAGGGCGCCATCGACGTAGAGTTGGGTGTTTGCGCCGTTTCGAAAGACAAAGCTGAAGACGTGGAACGCGCCGTCCATATAGTCGAAGGGTCCGGCGCTGTTGTCGGTCGAGATCGCCCCCGAGGTATGGACGATATTACTGAAGTGCATCCCTTGGGAGTTGCACTCCAGATCCCACTCGTTGCCGGTTGGATTGAGCACGGGTGCGACCGAATAGGTCCAGAACGCGGGGTGAAAGCCGGCCGGATTTGTAAGCCTGGGGCTGAACCGGCCACGTATCTCGACGATGACGGCGTTGGCGGTCGGGTAGTATGCAAACGCCCCGGCGGTATGGATCATCGCAGAGAGGTGCGGCCGCACGCCTCCATTGATGGACCGGTCGGTCGGCGTAAGGAATTCCTCCTCGCGCGCTGTTGCCTTGCGCGCTCCGAGGCGCAGCACCGAGCCGGAGATCAACATGTTGTCGAAGCCAACCGCGACGCCGCGGTTGCGGTCCTTGTAGCCTGTGGTCAGCGGGTCGGCATCAAAAGCTGTCCCGAGCGACGTGGTATTGCCGCGGATGCCTGGATGATAGGCGCCAGTCGGAAAGAACTTGCCGCGAGGGTTTGCCGGACCCACGATATCGAGAGTGTTGAATTCATCACCCCACGACAGGGTATAACCCGCATACAACCCACTGCCATTCTGGCCGACGACGGCGCCGCCGACGACCTGGCTGCGTTCCTTAAACAGCGGGATGAACTGCAGGCGCTGTCGCAAACCATCATTGATAGCGGCAAGATAAAGGACTGAGGCACTGACAACCAATGATGCGACGAACAATGCTGCAATGGTGCTGGTGAATCGATGCTTTGATGGCATTCGCGCCTCTTTGCCTGAGACCGTCGCGACTTTCGCGAGGTACATAGTCACACGTTTGTGAGGAGCCGTTGGTTCGATCCAAGGCCTCCGAATGCGGACCGCTTTAGGTATAGCCGCTCAACGTATAGCCGCGGATTTCGCCGTGCTTTTACGAAACAAAAATATGAAATGGCCACCAGCATGGCAGCGGCCGGGCAGGTGCCGCTCCTTGTCAGCACAGACAGGTTCGCGGTAATCGTTTGGAGATCACGTGCAAAACGGTTCCCAATCAAGATGTCGGACTGATCGATCAATGGGCAGCAATCTCAGAATTGTGGCGATTAGTTTGGCCGGTTCCGTGCGCCGCGAGCGCGCGCGTGCAAATCTGGAGTCGCTTGAGATTCCATGGACCTTCTTTGATGCACTGCGTGTGCCCGCCAAGGGGCTCCCGCAATATGATGAGGCGCTGGCCATCCGCTTTTGGGGCAGGGGCCTTTCACGTGCCGAGATCGGCTGCGCGGCGAGTCATATGAGCATCATGGCGCAACTCGCAGCGTCAGACACCGACAATTCATGGACACTTGTGATCGAAGACGACGTCATCCTCGATGCCGGCTTCAGCTTTCGATCGCTTCCTGACATCTGCAAGGCTGCCGAGATCGGCTATCTCCGGCTGTATGGGCGACACATGGCGCCGTGCAAGCACGTGGCCTGGCTGGATCAGCGGGAATTGGTGCGGTTTGAGCGTGCACCAATGGGAACGCAGGCTTATCTGATTTCCGGCCGTGCCGCGCGTCGATTTATCGACAGTGTGACAACGATCCATCGGCCAATCGACTGGGAGATGGACCGCTTCTGGGCAAATGGCCTCCACAATTATGCCTTGTTTCCTTTTCCGTGTCTTGAGCTGACGCTGACATCTTCGATCGTAAAGGCGGCGGAGTCGGTTCACGGGCCTACTGCGCTCGATAGAGCGGCTCGGTTTGCGTGGAAATCAAAGGAATATGTTCTGCGCCTGACGGAAAATCTCCGTCTTCGCCAGTCCGACAGGCGGATTCGCGCCCGCCTCGCTGGCGCATCCAGTCTTTCCGGACCAATGCCGGAGACAATTCGTACGATTGAAAGCGTGTGATCGACGAGGCGTGGGACGAGATCTGACGAGGCGGGTTGCCTTTGCGCCGTTGCCCACTCAGGCGGGCTTGCGCCGGATGACACTTCCGAACCTGACGAGCGGCCGCAGGAGTTCTGCCCTGTTGAAGCGGAGCATGATCAGCCGGTACGCAAGCCAGGAAGGGCTCAAGAACAGCCCTGTGAACCAGACGATATGAGAGGCGGCTGCGCGCCAATCTGTTGTCGTGGTCAGCGCAAGCCATATCCCACGGCGCAGAAGTGAACTCGACGTGTCCGCGTCCTGCCCAACATAGCGCAGTCCCAATTTACGCGACGCGAGGCGATAGTTGACAAAGACGATCTCGTTATCGATCGGCCTTGCCGCTTGCACGTGCATGGACTTCTTGTCGCAATGTGCTTTCAGGATATCGAACTCTGCGACGCGGAATCCGATCTGTCTAGGAAAATCCGGAAAGCGCTGCGCCCGCCCCTTCGCGTCATTTCGGCTGATATTTCTGCCATGGAGCCGATATTGCCCCAGGATTTCCTGCACCGTGACCACGTCTCCGTAAAGAGGCGCTATCGTATTGAGGGCGCCGTCATATCCCACGGGCGGATTGAGCGGGACGACCTGTCGAAGAAACGCTCGGGAGTACGCATTTCCTGACATGACTGGCCAGATGTACGTTCCCGATCGTGTAAATTCTGCGTGCACATCGTCTGGCGCGTAGGATTTAGGAAACGCACAAAACGAGCGCCCAAGTCGCCTGCCGGCCCCGTCGATGATGTCCAGATTGAACTGAACTTTCGAAACACCTTCACGCCAGTGAGCAGCGACGTTTTCGACCGCCGTCGGCATCAGGATGTCATCCGCATCAAGGAACAGCAATACATCGCCTGTCGCTGCGCGATACCCAACTTCGAATGCTGCGATGTTGCCCTGATTTGCCTGAAATATGGCTCGAATCCTGTCACCATAGCCGGCGATGATCTGGCGGGAACCGTCGATCGATCCGTCGTCGACGACGACGATCTCGTCCGCCGGACGGGTCTGATTCAACGCGCTGTCGATTGCCAATCCGACATACCGTTCGTAATTGTAGACTGTTATGACGATGCTGATCTTCAACGCGTGTCGCTCACAATTTTGCAAGTGGCAGAAGAAGCTATCAATCCATGCCTTGATGAGCCAGAAGTAATTTCACGGTCCGCAAATCATCGTTGGTGAGGCAATCGCATGAAAATCGCTCTGATCGATCCGTCACTGTTTACTTGGCCATATGATCTTAAATTAGCCAAAGGATTGACCGATATTGGGCATGCGGCCAGCATTGTCGGGCGCCAGATTGGGCAGAAGCCTTCCGTTGATGAGGACCTCTTTCTTGACCGGCATTTTTATCCGGGATTGCAGTCGCGCTTTTTCAAGAAACTTCCACGCAATGTGCAGCTGGGGCTGAAGGGCCTCAGTCACGCTGAATCAATGACACGGCTGATCAGGCGCTTCAGGAGGATGCCGCCTGATGTGATCCATTTCCAATGGGCACCGCTGGCGATCGTCGACAGCCAGTTCATTCCCATGTTCAGAAGGGTCGCGCCAACGGTTCTGACGGTTCATGATTCGAATCCGTTCAATAACAATCCGAGCTCGCGGATCCAGCGGATTGGCGCGTTCAGCATTCTGCACTGCTTCGACCATCTTATCGTTCATACGACCGTTGCACGCGATCGCCTGCTGCGCGTTGGTATCCCGGACGAGAAGATATCCGTTATCGCGCACGGATTGCTGACGGATCATATCACCCGACCGGCCGACGAGCCCTCGGCCGGAGATGGGCGCGTTCAAATACTCCTGTTCGGCAAGATAAAGCCCTACAAGGGAGTCGACGTCATGCTTCGCGCGCTTGCGCTGCTTCCCCGAGAGGTCAGGGCGAATTGCGTGGTGAAGGTCGTGGGCTGGCCGGAAATGGCGATGGAGCCGCTGTTTGCGATGGTGAAGGATTTGCAGCTCGAAGATAATGTCGAATTCGACCTGCGTTTCGTTCCGGAAGATGAAGTGACCTCTCTGGTCGCGCGCGCCGACATCCTGGCTTTTCCGTATCGGGATATCGACGCATCCGGCGTGCTGATGCTGGCGATCGCGGGGGGACGTCCGATTGTCGCGTCGAACCTTGGAACGTTTTCAGAATGGCTGAGCGATCGGGCAGAGGGGACGCTCGTTCCTCCAGGTGATCCCGCCGCATTGTCCCGGACGCTCGAGCGCTTGATCAGCGACCCTGATTATCGAAACCGCAAGAGTCAAGGAATGTTGGAGCTGCGAGACTCCGTGCCGACGTGGACCTCGATTGCACGCCTGACCGAGGCCGCCTACGCGAAGGCGGGCCGGCGTGTGGGCACGCCGGCCAGTGCCCAGGTTCTGCAGCGTTCAGGAAACTGAAGGGGTCATCTGCCAGGTGGTCTGGCGGATCCACAGGATACCCCAGAAAAAGCCAAGTGCCCACGCGAAGTGCATCACGACGGCGGCCGGCAGTGCAAGCAGCCCGCAAATTGAGCGATGTTTTACTGCAATCATCATTGCGGTCAGCGCCAGTATCGCCAGATAGACCGCCGGAAATGTCAACAGCAGCGGTGCAGCCGGCGCCAGCACGATGGCGCCCAGCATCAATGCAACATGAGTGGGCACCAGGAATTGACGCAGTCGCAACGATCCTGGATGCCGTCTCACCGTTCTCGATCGACCACGACCGTAGTTGAAGTACTGCTTCGCCAGGCTCAGAAAACTCGATCGCGGTCGATATGAAAGGCGGATGTCCGAATCCAGAAATATCCGGCCGCCGAGTGCACGCAGCCTGCAGTCAAACTCTGCGTCTTCATTATGAGCGAAGGTCTCGTCGTAACCACCAGCCCTGCGGAACGCGTCGATGGTCATCGCCGCATGATGCCCGTGATCGACAAAGCCGCTTTGCTTTCCGCCGCGATGTGCCGATCCGCCCGAACCGACCTTGGTGTCCGAGACCCATGCGACGGCCTTTTGCAGGCAGCCGTCACCACGCGAGTCCATGGGGACCACGACCGAGTCGGCTTGGCGCTCGTCCAAGGTCTTGAGGAGGCGCGAAACATAGTCGGCCGGATATTCGCAATGGGCGTCACACCGCACCAGGACCTGCGCCGCAGCACCATAGACCTGTACGGCTAAATTGACCCCGGCACTCTGCAGCCGCTGGGGATTGCGCAACAGATGGAGGCCGCCAATCTCGTTGGCGAGCTGGCGGACAATGTCAGGCGTCCCATCGGTGCTGCCGCCATCTGCAACCACTATTGTGCGATCTTCGTGGAGATTGTCCTGGGCCAGGTTACGGACAACGGTCTCGATATGGGAAGCCTCGTTCAAAACAGGTATGACGATCAGGACGTTTCTGGACACGGTTTAGCTGCCACTTGCCATTGTTTGCTTAATCCATTGGCAGGCGCGAGAATGTTCCTTGATGCACGCCAAAGGAGGCGTGGACGGTCCGCTAAAAGAATGGCCAACTCGTGACTGCTTCTTTGATGCATCGTCAGAAAGTGGGCTTACCGATGGTGCCTTAAAATGGGCGATCTATTCTGCGTGAATCGTGAATAGTGCGTGCCCGATCGCTCGAAGATCGGAAGCGAACCTGACCGGAGTGATATGTGAGAGTTGTTGTTGCTGCCCTCGCTTTGTTGCTGGCGTTGTGTCATCCTGCATCGGCCGATCCGATGACGTTGGATTTTTCATGGCGCGGGGCGCGCGGCTGTATCACGCTGTTCCCAAATCCGGAGATGCGTCTGCGTAACATTCCCGCTGGTGCCACTTCGATGACGCTCACACTTGCGCAAGGTACTCGCGAAATGGGAGGCCAGGACGTTCCGGTTCCCGGAAATGGCCTTGTGCCGTCGGGGACGATACGGACATTTGGTCCTTGCAAGCCGGGTCTGTATGAATGGACCGCCCTCGTGAAGTCATCGACGGGACAGGTTCTATCGGAAGCGCATCAGGCGCGATTCTATCCCGCGGACGAGACCGCAGCGAAGCAATAATTTCGCAACGTCAATCCTCGTGTTGCACCGTTTCGGGTCTTTGCAACTGCGCGTGGCAGCTCCACGCGTCTGCGCGCAGCCGATTGATCGTACGAATGAAGCCACAATCCATCTAGATAAGAATTGACTGGAATTTGGAATATTGGAGATCAAGAACGAGATCGTGCTTCGGGACAAGGAGTTGAGTGTTGTTGGCGCGAAGGTTGATGAAGGCGCGTAACGATGTCGCCGGTCCGACAAATCTCGGTAGTCCCCCACCTCCGATCGATGTGGGGCGCGCGGACGCGGCGAGATGAAAAAGACCGTTCTGGTCACCGGCGGTGCGGGCTACGTCGGCTCGCATTGCTGCAAGGCGTTTGCGATGGCGGGCTGGAACGTCGTGACGCTCGACAATCTTTCCCGGGGCTGGCGCGATGCGGTGCGCTGGGGACCCTTGGTCGAGTGCGATATTCGCAATTCAGCCGGCGTGCGCGCAGTGCTGGAAACCTACAAGCCGGACCTCGTCGCGCACTTTGCGGCGCTGGCTTATGTCGGCGAATCCGTGGCCGATCCCGCCATCTATTACGACAATAACACGAGAGGAACGCTTGCCCTCCTGGAGGCAATGCGAGCGGCCGGCTGTTTGCGCGTGCTCTTTTCCAGCACGTGTGCCAGTTACGGAGTACCCAAGCACACCCCCATAGACGAAACACATCCGCAGGCGCCGATTAATCCCTATGGTTGGTCCAAGATGATCATCGAGCGTATGCTGGAGGACTTTGGTCGTGCGTACGAGATGTCGTCGGTTTCGCTGCGCTATTTCAACGCGGCGGGCTGTGATCCTGACGGCGAGATCGGTGAGCGCCACGAACCGGAGACGCATGCCATTCCGCTGGCGATCGAAGCGGTGCGCCGACCCGATCGGCCTTTCACCATTCTGGGAACGGACTTTCCGACGCCGGATGGAAGTGCGATCAGGGACTATATCCACGTCAATGACCTAGCGCAGGCGCACCTTCTCGCAGGTGACATGCTGGTGGCTCGAGGCGGTACTCATGTCTTCAATCTCGGTACGGGGGTCGGCACGAGTGTGCTCGAACTAGTAGAGGCCGTGAAGCGTGTCTCCGGAAAAGACCCGGTCGTCAGTCGCGGCCCACGCCGCGCGGGGGACCCGCCCATGCTCGTTGCCTCCTTTGCCAAAGCCAAGCGGGAGCTCGGTTGGAGCCCGCGGCAATCCGAGATCGATTTCATTATCGAGACTGCACTGAGGTGGAGCGATAGCAATCCGTCGGCATATTTCGCACGAAGATGATCGATACCCCATTCGCAGGAATTGGATTGGGAAGGGGCGTGACGCATCTCTCCGTGACGTCGGCGTCCGATGTTGCGGAAACGACGTTGAGCGATGGCATGACGGTGTTCTGGCGCGCCAACCAGCCGATCGGCCATGTGCTGATGCATGAAGGCCAAATTGCGGACGCCAGGATCGATCACATCGACGACGGCTTTCTGTCAGCCGTCGACTCCAAGGTGCGAACTCCGACAGAAATGAGACTCTCGGCGAGCGTGGTGATCTGCACGCGCGACCGTCCGGACGAGCTGAGCAAATGCTTGTCGTCGCTGCCGAGGCAGACCCATCCTCCAAGAGAAATCATTGTGGTGGACAATGCATCGCGGGATCGGCGGACGCGGGATGTCGCGTTGGCCGCGGCAGCAACTTATATTCGCGAGGATCGACCCGGTCTGGATATTGCTCGCAATACCGGCGCGCTCCAGGCGACCGGAGATATTGTCGCCTATACGGACGACGATGTGCTGCTTCACCCGGGTTGGCTGGAGCAACTGACATGTGCGTTTGACTCTCCCCAGATCGGTGCGGTGACGGGACTGGTGCTTCCGGCCGAGCTCGCGACCGAGGCGCAACGGCACTTCGAGACGTATTGGGGATTTAACAAAGGCTATCGCGAACAGGATTACGACAGCGCGGCCTTCCGATCGCATCGCGGTCGGGTCCTTCCCGCGTGGGACATCGGCGCCGGAGCAAGCATGGCATTCCGGCGCGAGGTGTTTCAGGCCGTCGGACTTTTCGATGAGCGACTGGACGTCGGTCAGGCCGGCTGCTCGGGGGACTCGGAATACTGGTATCGATTGCTCGCGGGCGGCTACACCTGTCGTTATACTCCGGCGTCGGTCGCATTCCATTTTCACCGCAGGACGATGGACGGCCTGGCCAGCCAGATCTATCACTACATGCGTGGTCATGCGGCAGCGCTTCTGGTGCAGTATGAGCGAACGGGTATCTCGGCGAACCGGCGTCTGGCCTACTATTACAAGCCGCGTTGGTACCTCTCTCGGCTGCTCCGGAAAGTAATGGAAGGAGACAGCATTCGCGACCGCTTCCTGAAGGAGGAGGTGACCGGATATCTCGCCGGATTGCTGTTCTATCATCGCCGAAGGCTTCGCAGATGACGGCCCATCCGCGTACGTCTGTCGTGATCGCCGCACGTGATGCTGCAGAGACCATTGCTGAAACGCTTGACAGCCTGCTCGCGCAGAGCGCCCCTGACTGGGAGGCGCTTGTCGTGGATGACGGTTCGATCGATGCCACGGCCGCGATCGTTGCTGAATATGCGGCGCGGGATTCCCGCTTTCGTGTTCTGCAGTCTGGCGGAGGAGGCGCTTCAGGTGCCCGCAACAAGGGAATTGCAAGCGCGCGCGGCGAACGAATACTGTTCCTTGACAGTGACGATTGGATTGATCGGTCCTTCCTTGCCCGGATGAATGCTGCGCTGGATCTGGATCCTTCGGCGGTGGCCGCCTATTGCAACTGTTGCCGGGTTATGCCTGACGGCAGTGAAACTCCCGTGCGCTGCGATCCGGCTATCCATGACAACGCGTTCGAGCGTTTCGCTCGGACGTGTGCCACGTTCATCCATGGCGTGCTTGTCCTAAAGAGCGCTGTTGCAAAGGTCGGTGGCTTTGAGACCAGCCTCCGCACGTGCGAAGATTGGGACCTGTGGCAACGGATCGCACGCTGCGGCGGCAGGTGGATCCATGTCGACGAGAAATTGAGCTATTACCGGACAAGCGACCGTTCACTGACGCAAGATGTGAAACGGATGCTGGCCGACGCGCGGGTGGTCATTGCCCGCGGATTTTCGAGTGATGACCGCGTCAGCGGGCCGGCACCCGAACATAGGGCGGGAGCGTCAACTGCATATGGCAGCGCCGAGGCAGCGTATGCGTATTTCATGCTCTGGTGTGCCGGATTTGATTGCGGCCGCAGGAATGCCAGCGATCCAACGCTGGAAACGCTGAGCGACATTCCAAAGACCGAGACAACGGCGGACTTCATTGCCGCTGTTCTGCTCGATGCCGTGATGGTCGGGGCAAGAACGGTACCCGCCAAGCTGGCGGAACGGTGGCCGCAATACGGGGAGGGCGTAACCAACCTCATTTCAGCGATCGGTCGCGCATGGAACGATCCGGCGGCAGGGCGAAAGTGCCAATACCGTTTTGAGCGCAAAGTGCTCGACTATGACGATCTTTCGGCGCCCAGGGTCCTCACGTTGACGTTCGGCACGCGCGTTGACCTTCGCCGTATCGGCACCATCAAGCCGATCGGGACTATTGATCGATTGTACGTCTATCTCTGTGACGGGCCTCGCATCCTGACGCTGCTCGATATTGGTGCCCTCGGCACTGTCGACAGCCGCTTCTGGATCGCGCTGGCCGCCGATGGCCTCGTTCACTTGCAGGTCAAAGACCAGATCGGAAGGCTGGTTCGGGCAAAAATCGCACTTCACAAGCGGACCGCACGACTTCAAACTTTCATGCGAGACGGCCGAGATACTCACCGGGGGCGGCTACGCGAGTTGGCCTCGCGGGCTTCATGTGAGGCGCGGTCGCGAGCCATCTCAGGCATCTCCGCTTCCAGCAGTCCTATGCGATGTGCCAGGCGATCTCGAGACACCGCACGCAAGCAATTTTGGGAGGAGTTCTTCGAGCAAGAGGATCCCTGGAACTACGGTTCGTCGTATGAACAGGAAAAGTACACTCGGCAGCTCGAGCTTCTGCCAGACCAGCCAATAGATCGCGCGCTCGAGCTCGCGTGCGCGGAAGGACACTTCACGCGCCAATTGGCCCGCAGGGTCAGACGCCTGTGTGCCGCCGATATTTCAACCAAGGCGCTCGGTCGCGCTCGTGTCCGATGCAATGGGCGTCAGAACATCGAATTCTCTCAATTGGATTTATCCGCCGATCCGCTCCCACAGGACGTCGATCTGATCGTCTGCTCCGAGGTCCTTTACTACCTTAATGACGAGGCCGAACTAGAATCGGTCGCGAGGCGACTGGTGCAGGCGCTGCGTCCTGGCGGTTACCTTGTGGCGGCCCATACCTTTGTCCTGAAGGACAACATGTCGCGAACGGGGCTCGACTGGGAGAGCCCGTATGGGGCGGAGACCATCACGCGGATTATCCAGGGCGTACCCGGACTCGCCCTGGAGACATCGATCGAGACGGAACTGTACCGTATCGATCGGTTCAGGCGGTTACTCCCGGGCGAAGCCGCCGCTGACATACAGGTGAAATACGCGGCTATCGAGGCGCCGATTGAGGTCGAGGTTGCGCGGTCCATCGTGTGGGGTGGGGCTGTGGCGCGCAGGTTTGACGTCACCCAATCCGAAAGACGCACGCACGCCCCGGTCCTGATGTACCACCGAGTTGCGGTTGAAGGACCAGGTGAACTGGCCCGCTACCGCCTGTCTCCCGATGCGTTCCGGCAACAGATGCTGTGGCTTCGCCGCAATGGCTATCACACGATCAATTCGGATCAGCTCGCCTGGTTCGTGGCAAGCAATCATCCGTTCGTCGGCAGGCCGGTGCTGATCACCTTCGACGATGGGTACGACGATTTTGCCGAGCATGCATGGCCGATCTTGCAAGCAAACGACTTCTCGGCAGAAGTCTTCGTTGCGACCGATTTCGTGGGAAAGCGGGCGGAGTGGGATGCTCCGTTTGGAGAGTCCGCTTCGCTGCTTGGGCCGACGAGGATCGCTGCGCTTGCCGCCAAGGGCATATCCTTTGGCAGCCATTTGGCGAGTCACCCGCGCAGCGAGCAACTTGCGACCCGGACTCTCGCCGAGGAATTGACGCGATCTCGCGCCCAGTTGGAACAGTGGCTTGGGCGATCGATAACGTCGCTTGCCGCGCCTTTTGGCTCTACCGATCAGCGGCTTGAAATTCTCGCCGCCGAATGTGGTTACAAAACTCTGTTCAACACGGTCGGACGGGCCGTAACACTGAAGGACAATCTGTTGGATCTGCCGCGAATTGAGGTCAGAGGCGATTTTACGCTGGACACATTCGCTCGTTGCCTGGAGCAGTACCAATGAATACGGGGGCGCTCCTGGTCAGCGTGGTTATTCCCGCCTTCAACGCCAGTGCAACGATCGACGAGACGCTTCGCAGCGTCAGATCCCAGTCGCACCGGGAGCTGGAAATCATTGTCGTGGACGACGGCTCCACAGACAACACGGTCGCAGTTGTCCAGCTGCATACGGCTCAGGATTCGCGAATAACAATCATAGAACAGCGTAATGCGGGGGTCGCTGCCGCCCGGAATGCGGGCTGGCAGGCGGCGGGCGCGGACTTCGTCGCGTTCATTGATGCCGATGATCTCTGGACGCCCCGCAAGATTGAGCAACAGCTTCAAGCCTTGCTTGATGCAGGAGAGCGGACCGGTCTTGTCTACAGCTGGTATGACTGGATCGATGCCGATAGTCGCGTAAGTGCCAGGTCCGATCCCGTCTTTCATGCGGGCGAGGTGCTGGACTATCTCTGTCAGGGAAATTTCATCGGCAACGGCAGCTCGGCGCTGGTCCGCCGGGAAGCCCTCATAGCTGCGAAAGGTTTCGAGAGCGGACTCAGGGCATCGGGGGCGGAAGGCTGCGAAGATCTGCTGTTCTATTGCCGTGTCGCGGAGGCGTACCACTTCGCGGTCGTGCCCAAGTATCAGATTGGCTATCGGTACCTCCCGAACAACATGTCAAGCAACAAGACCCGAATGTTCCGGTCGTGGATGCTGGTCGCGGATGAGATCATGACGCGACACCCTGAGCGCACGGCGCTCCTAGACCTGGGCCTCAGAAACTATGCGCGTTGGCTGCTTCGGAGAGCTCTGACGGGCGGTCAGTTGTGGTACTTCGCTTCAATCTTTGGACTCCTTTTCAAACGGAATCCCTTGCTCGCGCTCAGGGTCGCCGCGCACGATGTGCCGCGTGATACCGTCTCGGAAATCCGGTGGAAATGGCGCCATGAGCGTCGCAGGGCGGTTCGACCTTCGGCGTCGTTGTTTGCCATCGGCGATCCAACTCAATCGCTATGACAGAGCACGCGAACAACATACGAAGACCGAGAGCTGCTCGCCACGCTGCATTGGTCGAATTGTTCAAGCTGCTCAAGCTTGCTCCACTGCCCGGTTGGGTGACGCCCGCGCTGATTGTGCTTGGCCTCGCGACATCGTTGGCGGAGACGGTCGGGATTACTCTCGTGCTCCTGTTCTTCTATTTCGCCATGGGTCAGGTGGAACTTGCAACGTCGACCAGTGGCCTCCTAGGCGAAGCGCTCCGATATGCGGCGAACTGGTTTCACAGCTCGACCGAAACTGCTGTCGTGCTGCTCCTTCTCATCATTGCTCGCGGTGCTCTTTCCTTTATCAACACACTAATCAGTGCGCGTGTTGGAGAGAAGATCAATGAAGTCGCGCGCAACCGTGTCCATCTGCAATATCTGTCAACTTCGTATTCGTTCTTCCAACGCCATGACGAAGCATATCTCATGGAGGTGTTGGGAACCGAGACTTGGGTGATCTCCGGAGCATACGCCAGTCTTACCCGCATTATCGTGAGTTCGTGTTCGGTTTTTCTCTTCGCGTCCTTTCTGTTGGCGCTCTCGATCAAAGTCACGGTCCTCGCCCTCGTCGCCTTGATGATTGTATCGGCCGGATTGCGCCATCTTTCGTTGCCCATGCAGCAGTTGGGTGCCGGCGTAAAGCTGGTTCATCAAAAGCTGGGTGAGCATATGCTGATGACACTCCAGGGTATGCGCACGATCCGCGCGTATGGCCAGGAGGAGATTCACCAGAAACGCTTCGAGCAGGCTTCGACGCAGGCCCGACAAGTCGCGCTGCGCCTTGCGCGCCTATCCGCCCTGGTCTCGCCTCTGACGGAGGTGGGGTATCTTGTCGTGCTGTTTCTCGTCGTCGCGTTCGCTGATTTATTGGGAATCGGCTTCGCGACGAGCCTGACCGCGGTCGCGTTGCTCTATCGATTGCAGCCGCATATGCGAGATCTGGAAGGGAACTTGCTGTATATGGCGCAGCTCGAGCCGCAGCTTCGGTCCATCAGACATATGCTCTCGATAGATGACAAGGAGTACCCGAACGCCGGGCACGTTGCCGTGGCTAAACTGGAGAACGGCATCTCATTTCGCAACGTGACATTCCGCTATGATGCCGGTACGGAGCCCGCTCTTTTGGATGCTTCGTTTGACATTCCTGCGGGGAAGACCACTGCGCTCATTGGAGCCAGTGGGGCGGGCAAGACCACGATCGTAAATTTGTTGTTGCGACTCTATTCGGCCAACAAGGGCGTCATACGGGTTGATGGGCGATCCATCGAAGACGTTCGTCGAACCGATTGGCTCGGCATGCTCGCGATTGCGGGCCAGGATGTCGACCTGGTCGAAGGCACGGTGATCGAGAACGTTCGGATGGCCAAGAATGACGCCTCCGAGGAAGAGGTTCGGCAGGCGCTGCGGGTCGCGGGCATTTCAGAGGTCGTCGAGGCCTTACCGGACAAATACGACACCTGGATAGGACAGCATGGCCTGCGCTTCTCGGGCGGTCAGCGGCAGCGTCTTGGTCTTGCACGAGCGATTGTGCGCAATCCGAAGTTCCTCATCCTCGACGAAGCGATGAGCGCGCTCGATCTGACACTCGAGGACAGCATTCGACGCGCGATCCAGCTACAATTCAAGAACCGAACCTTGTTGCTGATAACACATCGCCTGGATTCAGTGCGTGATGCGGACCACGTGGTGTGCATTGAAAACGGCCGCGTTCGCGCTGAGGGCCCTCCCGCGAAGGTCCTGGCGAGTCGAGGAGCGTGCGTAACAGGAACTTCGCAAGATGATGTGCTCACTTACCGGATGCGGAATACGGTTCCCTAATCGGAACCCAGCGTGTTCGGCGCTCGCCCGATGAATGACGGCCCCTGCACTGAGCCTGCTTGATGCAGGCAGCGCGGACTTCACATGAGCCCGTAGCATTACGGTGTCTCCGCAGAAATCTCCAGCCGTCAGCTGATTCTCTCGGCATGCGTCAAATTGCGTCGAATCCATAAGGCTCTTTTGAACGCGTGCATAGTTGTGTGCCACCTAAAAGGAGCACGCAATCCATCATGACCATTATCACTGGAAGCGCCGGTGCTGACGTTCTGTTTGGCGGTACCGGAAATGATGTTCTGACCGGAGGAGCAGGCAGCGATACTTTCATCGTCTCGAAGGGCTATGGCTCCGATACCGTCACTGATTTTCAGGCGGGCTTCGGCGGCGATGTGTTGCGATTGCAGAACTACGGCTTTGCGACGTTCGCCAGTTTCCTGGCAGCGGCCACCCAAGTGGGCTCCGATACGGTTGTAACGCTGTCGTCGACCGAAACTCTGACGCTGCAGAATGTCGCGCTTTCGACCTTGGTTGCAAGCAATGTCGCGCTGGACAATCCGCTGCCAGCGAGCGGAACGGCATGGAATTGGGCGGGTACCGTCCCTGCGGGCGGCACGCTGGCGACCGGAGCGACAAATGATGGCATGGAGGCCGGCGGCACGGGCGTCACGCTGATCGGCGGAGCAGGGGACGACACCTACTATGTCTATGACCACAACACTAAGGTCGTCGAGCAGGCCGGAGAGGGCATCGATACGATCCGCGTCTGGAACATCAACGGATACAGCCTTGTCAATGCGCCGAACGTCGAAAACCTTGTCCTGACAGATAGCGTTCCGTCTCCCGCCACCGGCAATGATCTCAACAACATCATTGTCGGCAATGCCGGCGACAACATGATCGACGGCGGACGGGGGAACGATGTGCTGACCGGTGGGGCCGGTCGCGACACCTTTGTCGTGAGAGCGGGCAACGGCAACGACATCGTCACCGACTTTCAGGCGGGTGCGGGCGGGGACATCCTGCAGCTCAACAACACCGGATTCAAGACGTTCGCCGATGTCACGGCGGCCATGAAGCAGGTGGGCACAGACCTTGTCCTGACAATCGCTGGCGGCGAAACGATAACGCTTGAAAACACCAGTCTCCAGAATCTCACGGCCGGCAATATAAACATCGTCAGTCCCCTGACCGGATTGGTCCAGACCTTCAACAACGACTTCAACACGCTGTCCGCGGGGCAGGATCCCAGCCTGACCTGGCGCACGAGTTATGCCTGGAGCGGAGCGGCAGGCTACGGGCTGGCCGGCGAACAGGAAGTGTATGTCGATCCCAGCTTTTCCGGGCTGCCGGCAACTCAGGCGTCAACGTCGCTTGGGCTTAATCCGTTCTCGATTCAGGACGGCCACCTTGTCATCACGGCACAGCCCTTGCCTGCGAGCGCCACGCCTTATACAGGCAGCGCCATTTTCTCGTCGGGCATGATCTCGACCCAGAACAGCTTTACCCAGACCTACGGCTATTTCGAGATGACGGCCACGCTGCCCAGCACAAGTGGCGCGTGGCCGGCGTTCTGGATGCTGCCCAGCACTGCCAATAACCTCAACACGGAAATCGATGTGCTCGAAGCATTTGGTCAAGATCCTGACCAGGCGCATTGGGCCATTCACTCACCCTACGCGCCCGCGACGAATGGGGGTTGGGCCAATACGGCCAACCTGACGACCGGAGAACACACGTTTGCGCTCAAATGGACGCCTTACGACCTGACGTTTTTCGTGGACGGGAAGGAGGTCGCGCAGCAGGCCACGCCCGCCGACATGAATACGGCGATGTACATGATCGCCAACCTAGCGATGGGCGGGAGCTGGCCGGGCAACGCCGCTCCAGGATCGACGCCGACGATGACCATCGATTCAATCAAAGCCTATCAATTGCCGGAGTACACGCTTGCGAACTACACCCTGCTCACGAGTGGCGGGTCGACCAACACGATCGTGGGAAGCGCAGCTGTAGACACGCTGACCGGCACGTCCGGCAATGACCTGATCGGTGGTGCAGGAGGCGCGGATGTCATGACTGGCGGCGCCGGCGATGACACTTATGTCGTGACCGATGCCGGTGCGAAGATTGTCGAGGCCTATGGCGGAGGCATCGACACGGTCAACTCCTCGGTGACGTATACGCTTTCGAGCTACGTCGAGAATCTGACGCTCACCGGTTCGGCGGCCATCAGCGCCATCGGAAATATTCAATCCAACATCATCATCGGAAATTCCGCGTCTAACGTGATCACCGGCGGGCTCGGCAATGATATCCTGACCGGCGGCGGCGGTATGGATACTTTCGTATTCAACTCCGGCGATGGTTCGGACATCATCACCGACTTTTCTCCGGGATCGGGCGCCGCTCACGACGTCGTCCAGCTCAACGGCTTTGCCTTCACCTCATTCGCCGACGTGCAGGCGGCGATGACCCAGGTCGGAAGCGACGTCTATCTGAAGTTGACCAGCCAGGACACCTTGGTGTTCCGCAACACGACGGTCTCGGCATTCACCAGCGACGATTTCCAATTGCCAGCAACGCTCCCGGTCGGCGGGACGATCACGTCCTGGATTAGCGGGAAGGCGAGCAGCCGCATGGTGTACGGCACCGCGGCGAACGACAAGCTCTCGGCGGTCAATAGCGATGACACGCTCGTCGGGGGGAACGGCGACGATACCTACGTCATCGGAAGCGCGAACCAGAAAATCATCGAGAATCCCGGCGGCGGCATTGACAGCGTGGAGGCGTGGACGTCGTACACACTGACGGCGAACGTCGAAAACTTGACGTTGATGATGGGCGGGCTCGCGGGCGTCGGTAACCAATTGGCAAACCGTATGGTCGGCTCGAGCGGTGACGACGTCCTGGATGGCGCCGGCGGGAATGACTGGCTCTCTGGAGGATCCGGGAACGATACGTTCATTCACTCTGCAGGCAGCGGCAACGATACGATCGCGGATTTCCACGTCTTCACGAGCGCGACCGCTGAACACGACAAGCTGATTCTGAAAGGTTACGACAGCGGCGCCTATTTGACCCATGTGAACGACGTGTGGACCGTTCGCTACGCGGGTGGAGCAGATACGCTGCGCATTGCGGGCGTCACCAGCTTGACGTCGGCCGACTATTCATTCGTTTCCGCGACGAATTCGCCGATGGCGATGACATTTATCGCCGTGCCGACGATCTCGGCGGTCAACGACAGCGGCTCGATCGTATCGGGCCTGATCAATACAAATCATCTGGTCCTCACGGGTCGCGCGCAGGCAGGTGTAACCGTCAAGGTTTTCGACGGGACAACTCAGATCGGCACGGCGACAGCCGATGGCAATGGTAGCTGGAGCATGGCGACCGCATTGCTGGCCGAAGGCGGCCACACCTTTGCCGCCGCAGCGATGGACGGCGTCGGCAATCTCACCGCGCTCTCAGCCGGGGTGAATGTCACCATCGATACGGTCGCCCCGAACGTGCCCAAGCTCGCGTCGTTCTCGCCAGACAGCAACGTTGCCGGCGATGGCGTCACCAATGTCAACCACGTGAATTTGACTGGAACCGCGGACGCCGGGAGCACGGTGCAGGTCTTCGACGGCGCGACGATGATCGGAACGGCGATCGCCGATACCAGCGGAGCATGGTCCATTGCCACCGCAACGTTGGCGGACGGTAATCACACGTTTACCGGCAAGACTGCCGACGCCGCCGGCAACGTCAGCGCTTCCTCCGGTGCGTTGAACGTCACGGTCGACACGCGTGCCCCGGTTGCACCTATCCTGACCTCGGGCGCACCTGGAGCTTCTAGCGCAATAATCGTGTCCGGCACGGCAGAAGCCGGAAGCACTGTCCGGCTGTACGAGGGCGCGACCTTGCTCGGCACGGGCGTCGCGGCGACGAGTGGGGCCTGGAGCGTCACCACCGGATCGCTCACGGCAGGGCAACACAGCTTCACCGCCACCGCCACCGACATCGCCGGAAATTTGAGCCAGGTTTCGAATGCTTTCAGCTCCGCCGTCGGTACGGTGATCGAAGCGGCCGGAACGACATCGCTTATCAAGTCGGGAAGTAACTTCTACCTTTCGACGGCCAGCTCATCGGTGATCTTGAAGAATGGCGGAACGGCGGTTGTCGCGGGGCAGCTGGGCTCGTGGGTGCCAGTAGCTGCGGAAGCGTCGTCGAACGGCTATCTCGTCGCGTGGAAGATCCCCTCGACCGGTCAGTTCGCGGTCTGGAGCACCGACAGCAACGGCAATTTCGTATCCAACTATCTGAACAAGGTGTCCGGCACCGACCCGGCTCTTGAGTCGAGCGAGACCCTCTTTCACCAGGATCTCAACGGTGATGGCCTGATTGGTCTTCCACCAACGCCCCAGAAGGTTTCAGGCACGACAATCGAGGCGTCCGGCTCAACCAGCCTGGTTCTGGTCGGCTCGAATTACTTGCTCGACGCGATGACCAGCGGCGTGGGGCCGACCTTGAGGTACGGTGGCGTAGCGGTTGTGTCGGGACAGTTCGGCGCTTGGACGCCGGTGGGCGTGGAGCAAACAACCAGCGGCTATGATGTGGCCTGGAAGATTCCGGCCACCGGCGAACTTTGTGTGTGGACCACGGACAGCAATGGCAACTATGTATCGAACCTCCTGAACAAGGTGTCCCCGACCGACCCTGCTCTTAAAGCGGTCGAGACGACTTTTTATCAGGATCTCAATGGCGATGGTGTAATCAATACGTCATCGACCATCCTCAAGATCTCCGGAAATGTCGTATTGAATCTGGGCAATATGTCACAGGCCGCGACGGTCGACCCCGGCGCCACGCTCGAATTGTCCGGCGCCGCTTCGGGGTCGATCACCTTCAAGACGTCGACCGGCAATCTGGTGTTGGACCACGCGTCGCAATTTACGGGAACGCTCATCGGTCTGACGGGTGACGGCACCGCGTTCAATTCCAACCATATCGATCTGAAGGACATCGCGTACGGAGCGGGGACGTCGGCGTCCTTTTCCGGCAACACAGCCGGCGGTACGTTGACCGTGGTCGATGCCCAGAATCACACGGCAAATATTTCGCTTGTTGGTGACTACACCAGATCGACCTTCAACCTCTCGAGCGACGGAATGGGCGGCACGCTGGTGATCGATCCTCCGAAAACCAGCGTTGATTTGTCGGCGGTTGCCTCGTTACAGCCTCCTGCGACCGCACCGGCCGTCGGCCTCGCGGGCCTGGAAGATGGCGGGTTCGTGTTCGAGCAGTCCGCTACCTCCAATGCATATGACTTGATCAACGAGGCGTCTCGCGAATCTGCCAAGGCAGTGCTCCTCGCGGCGATCACTTCCCCAGATGTTGACACAGGCCTTCATCAGGTCGACGCCGTTCACGCGGTCGCCCCGGTCGATATTCATCTGGCGGAATTGCATGGCTTCATCGTTCGCTGAAGGTGTCGTCCGTGAAGAACCCTGAATTCAGGCTGGATTGATTTGGGGTCGGGCGAAGAGGATGGCCAGGATTTGCCACAACGAGAGCCTGAGCCAGCAGAT
>NZ_JADPKH010000101.1:0-43348 GCF_023073835.1 Bradyrhizobium sp. 153
ATTTCCCAGACACAAGAGCGCGCCATAAGCCGTAAAACCATTGCGCAGGGAAGGCCGGGATGTCCAGGCTGCCCTGTATGCCGCTGTGCATCTGTTTCCAGCGCATTTGCGCACAGCGGACCGCGGGCGCCAGCCGGCGCCCGGTCTTCCCTGCGCCCTCGGCCTTTTTGAGGGTGATGATCCAAACAGGGGCTCGGGCAGATGTGCCGCGAGAAGGTGAACCTGTGCTTGCAACCAAAAGGCCAATGTGGATGCAGGCTGCTCCCATACCGCGCACTTCGTCATTGCGAGCGAAGCGAAGCAATCCAAACTGTCACCCTGGAAAGACTCTGGATTGCTTCGCTTCGCTCGCAATGACGACCGGGAGAGTGAGTGTGACGATTGCCCTCAATCATTCCGCCAGCGTGGCCTCCACGAAGCCGCGCGGGTCGGCGCAAAATTCACGCATCACCCGGTAATGATCGGTCTGCTCCACCGTAACCGGCTCCAGGCCGTATTTACCCAGCCGCAGCAGCTGCGCATTCGGATAGGCCATCAGCAAGGGTGCGTGGGTCGCCATGATCACCTGACAATTGCCAGAGAGGTCCATGCGATGCAGGAGCTTGAGGAAGTCCATCTGCCGCGCCGGCGACAGCGCCGATTCCGGCTCGTCGAAGATGTAGATGCCCTGCTTCTGGCAGCGCTCCTCGAAGAAGACCAAAAAGCCCTCGCCATGGGAAAAGGAGAGATAGTCCGGCGCCTCCTGAACGCTTGCACCAAACACGCCCTCCATGGCTTGCGCGGCGCTCACGGCCGAGCGGTCCATGTAGCGCGCGATCGAAAAGAACGTCTCGGCACGGAAGAACCAGCCGTCGGTCACCTTCGGGACCCACGCGGCCCGCAAAGCAGACGACAGCACTTCGCCAGTGATTTCGATGCCGCCGCCGTCTATCTCCTGAAAACCCTTGCGGCCGCCAGTGCTGGCAAAGCCGGCCAACCCCGCGATGCCCTCAAGAATGGTCGATTTTCCGGCGCCGTTCTCGCCGACGATGATCGTGACCGCGGACTCGAAGCTGTGATCGAACTCATCCCTGAAGGCGGGAAGGCAGAACGGATAAGCCTCCCAGTCCTCGACCCGCGAGCGATCGAGCCAGACACGCCTGAGATAGGGCGCACGCAGTGTGGTCTGTCGACGTCGTGTCCGGCTCATGCTCCCGCTCCCGTCCCCGCCGAAATCTTCAAGGAACATATCAGGAACACAAGCCGCATGGAAGTGGCATCTGCGGAAAGTCGCAAGCTACGGTCGTGCCTTTTAGCCCATGGGCTCCAGCACCAGCTCCATGGTCATCAGCACGGGATTGTCGCCGCGGACCAAGCGGCCCTCGGCGAGGCCGCCCGTGTAATCGATCAGGGCGACATCGAGGGCGGCTTCGAGCGCGCCGGACGAACCGGCCTCGATCGCGCCGCACGTTACCGCCAGCTCAGTGGCAAACGGCTCGGTAACGCCGCCATAGGTGAAGCGCGCGCCGATGGTCGAGCCGACGCCACCGTGAATTTTCGCACGCACAATGCCGTGCGCGCGACAGAATGCTTCGAGGCAGCCGGCAAAATCCTGGTTAGGCCGCAGCCGCAGGGCGAAGGCGCGGCTCTTGGCCTGCGCACCGGTGCTCTCAGCCGCAACCGGCCCGAACAGCTTGAAATTCGTTTCTGGATCGGACTCGGCCGTGAACATCGCACCATCGAGACCGAAGGCTTCGACGGCGAACGGTTCGGCGACAACAGTCTCGTCGGGCAACATGTGGCCGCCGCTGGCGCGGCCATCGGCCTCCGTCCACAGCCCGTGGCAATGAAAGAACGGCGCACCCTCCCGCACACCCAGCGTCATGCTGCCGAGCTTCGTGCGCGTCACGCCCTTGGGCCGAAACGCATCGCTGTAGAACGCTGCATTGTCGCCAGTCTTCGACAGTGCCGGCATCACATAGCCGAACGGCCCAAGCGCGCCAGCACCAAAATTGAGCACGCCGCCGGCAAAACCCTCCGCGGCAAAACCACGGCGCGCGGCTTCCAGCAGCGGCAGACCGGCTTGAAGCGTGAAGGCAAAGGCGCGTCCCCTCGCCTCCACCCATTGGATGCGTTCTGCGTGAGGTGCGCCCGGCTGCTTGATGCTGCGCATGACGCCCGCTCAGCTGGCCTTCGTCTTGTCGAGATCGAGCAGGCCTCGCGCCTCGAGCTCGTCGCGTACCATGCGTTTTGGAATCTTGCCGTAGCCGGATTTCGGCAGCGCCTCCCAGAAGAAGAACCGCTTCGGCATCTTGTAGCGCGGCACCATCGGCGAGAGAAATGCCGCCATCTCCGCTTCGCTCACCGGCTTCTCGCCTTCGCGCGCGACGCAGACGGCAATGCCGACCTCTCCCCAGGTCGGATCGGGCACGCCGAGCACGGCGACCTCGCCGACGGCCGGATGCGTCAAAATCTTCTCCTCGATCTCGCGTGGATAGATGTTGGAGCCGCCGGAGATGTACATGTCGGAGGCCCGTCCCGTGATGTAGACAAAACCCTCCTCGTCCATGTGACCGAGATCGCCGGTGCGGAACCAGCCGTTGCGGAACGCTTTCGCATTGGCTTCGGGGTTGTCGTGGTAGCCGGCGAACACCGCGGGGCCGATCACACAGATCTCGCCGCTCTGGTTGGCTCCCAGCTCGCGGCCCTCATCGTCCTGGATCGAGACCTGCATGCCGGTGCGCTCGAAGCCACAGGTACCGATCTTCGCATGCGGGCCGTCCTCGGAATCGTGCAACGCGGCCGGCAGCACGGTAATGTTGCCGGTGACCTCGCCAAGGCCAAAATACTGCACGATCACCTTGCCGAGCTTCTTCAGCGCCGCTTTCTGGTCCTCGCGATACATCGGCGCGCCGGCATAGATCACGTGACGAAGCGAGGAATGGTCGTATTTGTCGGCCGCGGGGTGCTCGACCATCATCTTCAAGATGGTCGGCACCGTGAACAGATTGCTGACGCGCTGCGCCTCGATGAGGCGAAACGCCTCGTTGATGTCGAATTTCTCAGTCGGCAGCAGCACGGTACGCGCGCCGCGTGCGGTCTGCATCAACTGATGCACGCCGGCGCCGTGCGACAATGGCGCCACCACCAGCGAGGCATCCTCCTCCGTCACACCGGGTGTCAGATCGGCCAGATGGTTGGTGACGACAAAGCCCATCTGGCCATGGGTCAGCACCGCCGCCTTGGAGCGCCCGGTGGTGCCGGAGGTGAAGAAGAACCAGCAGGGATCGTCATGCTCGACTGCGACATTGTCCACGGCAGCGCCCGTATGCGAGGCGATGGCGTCAGCCACCGAGCGCTCGCCGAATGCGGCCTTGCCGTCGATGCTCCAGGTGAATTCCAGTGCGCCGCCCTTCACCGCCGCTGCGTGCTCGGGAAAATCGGCATGGCACAAGAACGCCTTCGCCCCGGAGGCCTGGGCGAGATAGCTGACCTCATCCGGCATCAGGCGGAAATTGGTGGGGACCCAGACTGCACCGAGCCGGAACGCGGCGAACATCGAAAAGAACATCTCGTCGGCATTCTTGGAATGGACGAGGATGCGGTCGCCCTTCGTAATACCGCGCGCGGCGAGCGCCGCCGCCAGCGCCGAGACCT
This sequence comes from Bradyrhizobium sp. 153, assembly GCF_023073835.1. Taxonomy (NCBI): domain Bacteria; kingdom Pseudomonadati; phylum Pseudomonadota; class Alphaproteobacteria; order Hyphomicrobiales; family Nitrobacteraceae; genus Bradyrhizobium; species Bradyrhizobium sp. 153. Next base: position 3,637 of record NZ_JADPKH010000101.1, read on the forward strand.
GCGCATCGATCTCGCGCCAGGTCCAGGACTTGTCACCCCAGACAAAGCCAGGTCGCGATCCATGCCGCCGCGCATTCTGGGTCAGCATGTAAGCGAGATTCATGACTCGGCGGGACATGCGCAGGGGCTGCATCGGGCTTCCTCTTCGAGTGCGGACAGCAGGTTATCTGCCCGCTCATTGCAGCCCATTTATCGCGATCGAACGCGCCCCCGCAAGGCCGCCTGCCGCGCGCCTGCCCTACGGCTCCCTGAACGCAAACGGCCTTGTCGTGATGGCTCTCTCCTTGACGCAGGTCTGCGCACCAAAGCCGCCGCAATAGCTGCCAAGCAGATCGAAACGGATGACACGCGAAGCGCCGGGCTTGATCGATTTCGGCTTGATCTCGTAGCTGTGGGCGCGGCCGTCGAAGACGAGACGCACGTCCCCACCCGGCAACGCCGCCAGGATGTTCATCGTGCAGTCGCCGGTTCCGCAATAGACGGTCTCGCGCTCACCGCATTTGGTGCCCGCTGAAATCGACGATGTAGTGGTCTCGCCCGTCACCGGTCAGGTCGATCCTGCGCACCGTATCAGGCGCGAAGGTTACGGCGCCGCCGTCCTGGCGGTCGCAGTCCGCATTGGCATAGCGCAGCGCCTTCTGCACGCCCGGCGGATAATCGGACGGATTGAAACGGCTTTGCATCGTCGGCGCGCGCGGCGGCGGCGAACTCAGCAAGCAGGAGGATCAAACGCATGCGCGTTGTCGCCGGCGCAGCCGCAGCCGTTCAGGGAATTTTAAACATGATCAGCGCAACCTCGCTCAGGTCTCGCGTAAAGAGTATCGCATTATGGTCAAAGCGCCCGCCTTCCTCCTGCTCACGCTGGCGCTTGCCGGATGTGCCGCGGCCCCGCAAGTGCGTCTGGCCTCAGATCCCGCCTTCAAGCCCGCGCGCTATGCCTGGGATGGCGCCGGCGAGGATCCCAACCGGCCGCACGCAGCGTCCGGACCGACGCGCACCGCAGTCCGATCCCAGCACGAGCGATCGCACGCCGGACTTCAGCCCTATTCGAAGGAATGGTGGCAGGCGCAGGAGGGCAGCGACGCCGAGCAGGACGCCAGGGTCAACCGCTCCCTGGTCATCTGCCGAGGTTGCCTCCGCTCGCAGCCGCAGCCCGAAGATTCCAGGCTCGCCAAAGCCACGGATTGAACCAAACCGCCCTCATGGGTCGAGAGGCGCTCGGACTAGTCAGATATCGTCACGAGCTGAGGGCAGAGGCCCGCCGTCCGTAACCGGCGGGCCTGACGATATCTACGGGCTATTGTCCGTGCTTGAGCATGTCCTGATCATTCAGATCCCAGTCCTGCCACAGCTGGAGTATGCCGAGCAGCACCACCACCGCACCCAGGCTCGTGTGATAGATGCGGAGAAAGCCTTCACCGGAATAGCCGATGACGTAAGGCGAGGCGATGAGCCACAGTCCGACCAGGATCGTCATCACCTCTTGCCAGCGCTGCAAGGCGACATATTCGAGCTGGCTGAGGCCAAACACGACCAGACCGATTGCGACCGTATTCAGGATCATCGTCTGGTGTCCGGCGATCGCTTGATCCTGGATCGGAAACCACGGCGAAGCCACGATCACCGCGCCGAGCAGCATCCCGCACCAGTCTTCCCATGTTCGATGAGTATTGAAGAAACCAAAGTCCGACATCGTACCCTCCTACAACGAGGCATACGTCTGCGGCTGGCAATCACGACACTCCGAATGTCTGGCGACCCTGCCGGCCGCATTCGGGCGTATGTCCTCCAAAGGACGTGGGAACCGCCGCGGACCTTGCAAGAGCAATATCGAGGATTATTTGCGGCCGCTGTATCATGCTCGCAGAGCGAGACGTCGATGCTGCAATGCGGCCGCAGGGACGCGCGTTTGCAGATATCTCCCCTGCCGCAATCTCCCTTGGTCTCACCTTGGCAAGGGCGGGGTCAGCCTCCTAAATCGGGACGCAATCTGCACTATGGAAAGGTCCCACATGGCGGCTTCGGTACGCGACAACAAGGACAAGAACCGCTTCGAGCTCGATGTCGGCGGCGACATCGCCTTCGCCAATTACCGGCTGACGCCGTCGGCCGTGATCATCACCCATACCGAAACGCCGCGCGCCCTCCGTGGCCGCGGTATTGGGTCCGAGCTGGTCAAGGGCGCGCTTGACTTGATCCGCCGCGACGGCAGGAAGGTGATCGCTGGCTGCGGCTTCGTGGTCGACTATCTCGACAGGCACCCGGAAGATGCGGATCTCCTCGCCTGAACCTAAAAGGGCCCGCGAGATCGCGAGCCCCGTGCGGTACGACCGAGCGATCGGTCAGTGCTTGATCTCCGGCGGCAGCTTGCCGCCATTGGCGGCGAGCTTGGACATCACCTGCTTGTGCAGCCAGACGTTCATGCTCGCGGAGTCGTTCATGTCGCCGGTGTAGCCCAGCTCCTTGGCGAGATCCTTGCGCGCAGCGAGGCTGGAATCGATATCGAGCGCCTTCATCAGGTCGACGATGGAGGTGCGCCATTCCAGCTTCTCGCCCTTGTGCGCAGCCACCGCCTTGTCGACGATCGCGGCGACGTCGACGGCCGCCATGGGCGTGGCAGCCGGCGCCGATGTGCCCGGCGCGGCCCCTGCGGGCGCGCTGCCGGCGGGCGCGGCAGCAGCCGGATGGCTGCCGAAGATCGCGCTCATGATTTTCCCGAAAATGCTCATGTCTGCTCCCCGTAAAGGATCCGTTGGACGGCTTTGAGTGGCACTTATAAACGATGTTCCTGCGTTGCGCCCGCGAAGTTGTGCGAACCAGCACGCAGCATCAGCTTATCTGCGGCGAAATGACGGCCGAATGACATCGGCGAGGTTTGCACTGCGTCATCGAATTTCACCCACGCGTGAGGGACAGGACTCGCAATTGGGAGTACGCTTACCGTTCAGCTCGCGATGCCATCCGGAATTCGCGTCTGGTCGGAATCGCGATCGTTCAAGCAAGCGGCCGCGCGCGCCGTTGCCGGCGCGAGATCGGCCGTATGGCAAGGGAGCTAGCGACCATGGCCACACTCTACCAGGGCAATGTCCCCGGCACGGCCCGGACCGCGGAAGCGGCTGGACCGATGATCCGAACCATCCAATTGTCCGACCTGCACGACGCGCTGAAGCGCGGCTGGGAGGATTTCAAGGCCATTCCGAGCCACGCCATCATCCTCTGCGTGATCTATCCGGTGCTCGGCCTCGTGCTCGCCCGTGTGGTGATGGGCTACTCGGTGCTGCCGCTGCTGTTTCCCCTGGCCGCGGGTTTCGCATTGATCGGCCCCTTCGCGGCGCTCGGTCTCTACGAGCTCTCCAGCCGGCGCGAACGCCATGAGGAGGCCACCGCCTGGGATGCCATGGAGGTGCTGCGCTCGCCGTCGTTCGGTGCGATGCTCGGCCTCGGCACGTTGCTGCTCGCTCTGTTCGTGACCTGGGTCGCGACCGCGCAGGCGATCTACGTTGCGGCATTCGGCTATGAGGGCGTGACCGGTATCTCGGATTTCCTGACGCGCGTTCTGACGACGCGGCAGGGCTGGTGGCTGATCGTGGTCGGCTACGGCACTGGCTTCCTGTTCGCGCTCGCCGCGCTCTGCATCAGTGCCGTGTCGTTCCCCTTGATGCTCGACCGCCATGCCGGAGCATTCGAGGCAATGAGCACCTCGCTGCGCGTCGTTGCGAAGAACCCGGTGCCGATGGCAGCCTGGGGCTTAATCGTATCGGTGTTGCTGGCGCTCGGAACGATCCCGGCGTTCCTCGGCCTCGCCGTGGTGATCCCGGTGCTCGGCCATGCCACCTGGCACCTCTACCGCAAGGTGATCGTGTCCGATCCAGGCGCTCGTCCCGTGCCGCCTCCACCGCATCGTCCGCGCAAGCCCGCCGCCGATTTCCCCGCCAACCTCTTCCCCTGGCGGAATAGGACGGACGCCTGACGATATCGTGACGTGCGATCCTGCCCGGCTCGGGCAGGATTGCGCGCCGTCACACGCCTTGCTTTGGCCGCGGTTGCAACCGAGATTATGCGCGCCGGTCGGATCACTTCACGGAATCCATTTCATCTGATGACCACGACGATTTCTCGTCTCGCTCTCGCAGCCCTCGCCCTCTCCGCGTCTATCCTGTCAGCCCAGCCAGTGCTCGCCGCTGTTGCCTGCGGCTCCGGCAATTTCGACGCCTGGCTTGCGGACTTCAAAACCGATGCTGCGGCGAAGGGCATCTCGCAACAGGCCATTGCATCGGGACTCGCGGGCGTGACGCTCGATCAGGGCGTCCTCAATCGCGACCGTTCGCAAAAAATCTTCAGCCAGACCTTTGAGGAGTTTTCAGGCCGCATGGTGCCGCCCCGCATGCAGCGCGGCTCCAATATGATGAAGCAATACGGCTCGGTGCTGTCGCGCATCGAGCAGGCCTACGGCGTCCCAGGCGAGGTGCTAGTCGCGATCTGGGGCCTCGAGACCGATTTCGGCGTCAACACCGGCAAGTTCGCCACCATCCGCTCGCTGGCGACGCTGGCCTATGATTGCCGGCGCTCCGAGCAGTTTCGCGCCGAGCTGATGGATGCTCTGCGCATCGTCGAGCGCGGCGACCTCCCTCCCGCCGACATGAAGGGCGCCTGGGCCGGTGAGCTCGGCCAGACCCAGTTCATGCCGTCGTCCTGGATGAAGTACGCCGTTGATTTCGACGGGAACGGCAAGCGCGACCTCTTGCACAACGTGCCTGACGTGCTCGCCTCCACCGCCAATTATCTCGCCGGCTATGGCTGGCAGCGCGGCAAGGATTGGCAGCCGGGCAGTCCGAACTTCGCGGTGCTCCAGCAGTGGAACAAGAGCGAGGTCTATTCCAAGACCGTGGCTTATTTCGCCACCCAGCTCGCGCGCGCTCCGTAAGCCCCGCGATGGAGCGCGGAGGGCCAATCGCTCGGCGACCGGCCTTCTCTGGGATGCGCCCCTGGCGGCGTGCATCACCTTTTTCGGATGCACCCCAGCCGGTCCAGTCCTCTCCGCACGCGACGAATCGTAGCGCAACTGGCTAATGTGAATATTTATTCATTCTTATATCCCCCAAAAGCATGCGAATAGCGCATACTGAACTTGGGTGTAGACGCTGGAAACCTCCTAACAGATCGCTGGGTGAAACATATTTCCGCAATGCATTAAACTGCGCATTTCACACTAACCCCTGCGATGACGGACATTACCGGACCGGAATCCGCCTCATGATCATGATTTGAGCGGGAGCGCCCTCAGGTTAATCGTCGGTTACCATTGCTATGCATTCATCGCTTAGCTGCATCGCAACATAGGAACTTTCGCACTGCACTACTCTCACCTATATTCATTTCAACGACGAGGCCCGGCAAGGGCTGAATCGAACTACAGGAGACTACCAATGCTGCTCTCGCTCATCCGCATGATCCAGGCATTCCGGGACTACCAGCGCAATGTTGCCGAGCTGTCCCAGCTCAGCGATCGCGAACTGGCCGACATCGGCCTCGACCGCTCGGACATCCCGCGCGTTGCCGCCGGCCAGTATCAGGGCTGATATCGTTCAGCCGTTCGCCGGACGAACCGATAGCGCCCGCTTCGTGCGGGCGTTATCGTTTCTGATGGCAGAAAACTCGATCTCGGCGATTCCACTGGCCGCCGAAAAGCGCTACCTGTCCGCCCCATGACAGGATCCCGATCGAACATCGTGCACGTGATCGGCGCCGGCCTTGCCGGTTCCGAAGCCGCCTGGCAAGTGGCCAAATCCGGCGTGCCCGTGGTGCTGCACGAAATGCGGCCGACCCGCATGACCGAGGCGCACCGCACCGACGGGCTCGCCGAGCTTGTCTGCTCCAATTCGTTCCGCTCGGACGATGCGGCCAATAACGCAGTTGGCCTGCTGCATGCGGAGATGCGCCGGCTCGACTCGCTGATCATGCGCGCGGCCGATGCCAACCAGGTGCCCGCGGGCGGCGCCTTGGCCGTGGACCGCGACGGCTTCTCGGCGGCGGTCACGGCGGCGCTGAACGACCATCCCCTCATTGAGATCGCCCGCGGCGAGGTCGCAGGCCTGCCGCCAGCCGACTGGAGCAACGTCATCGTTGCGACCGGTCCCCTCACCTCCGCGCCGCTGGCCGATGCCATCCGCGAGCTGACCGACGAGAATGCGCTCGCCTTCTTCGACGCTATCGCGCCGATCGTGCACCGCGAATCCATCGACATGTCAGTGGCCTGGTTCCAGTCGCGCTACGACAAGGTCGGTCCTGGCGGCAACGGCGCCGATTACATCAACTGCCCGATGACCAAAGAGCAGTATGACGGCTTCGTCGCGGCGCTGATCGCCGGCGAGAAGACCGAGTTCAAGGAGTGGGAGACCAACACGCCCTATTTCGACGGCTGCTTGCCGATCGAGGTCATGGCGGAGCGCGGTCCCGAGACGCTGCGCCACGGCCCGATGAAGCCGGTCGGCCTTACCAATCCGAACGATCCGACCACGAAGCCTTACGCGATCGTGCAGCTGCGCCAGGACAACAAGCTCGGCACGCTCTACAACATCGTCGGCTTCCAGACGAAGCTGAAATATGGCGAGCAGCAGCGCATCTTCCGCACCATACCGGGACTGGAGAAGGCTGAATTCGCCCGTCTCGGCGGCCTGCATCGCAACACCTTCCTCAATTCGCCAAAGCTGCTCGACGGCCAGTTGCGCCTGCGCGCGCAGCCGCGGCTGCGCTTTGCCGGTCAGATGACGGGCTGCGAGGGCTATGTGGAATCCGCCAGCGTCGGCCTGATCGCCGGCCTCTATGCGGCCGCCGACGCGCGCGGCGAGACGCTGGCGAGCCCGCCCAGCACGACGGCGCTGGGATCGCTGCTTGGCCACATCACCGGCGGCCATATCGAAACCATCGAGCCCGGCACGCGCTCGTTCCAGCCGATGAACATCAATTTCGGCCTGTTCCCGCCGCTCGCGACCGTGCCGACCAAAAAGCCAGACGGCACGCGGCTGCGCGGCAACGAGAAGACGGTGGCCAAGAAGCAGACGCTGAGCGCCCGCGCGCTCGCCGATCTCGATCGCTGGATCACCGATCACCTGCGCATTGCCGCCGCCGCGTGAGTTTTCGATGAGCCTCCCCCAAGACGACGCCGCGGAGCTGTCGGCTCGCTGGACCGAGGGCGTGCTGCTCAAGCGCGACGTGTTCTCGACCGTCGAGCGCGGCCGCTTCCGCAGCGAGAACGGCGATGTCGACGCGGTGCTGCGCCGTCTCGACGAGGTGCCGTGGTGGTCGTTCCTCTTGGCACGCCACCTGTTCGCGCGCGAGAAGCATGCGCTCGCGCTCGCCAAAGGCCTCAACGTCGGTCCGGAGCTGCTATGGGCCGGACGCCGCGCGCTGGTGCGCGGCTTCGTTGATGGCGTCGCGCTGCATCTGGCCAAGCCGCATGGCGACCTCGCCTATTTCCGCTCGGCCAAGGCCGCGCTGCGGCGGCTTCGCCGCGCCGGCATCTGCCACAACGATCTCGCCAAGGAGCAGAACTGGCTGGTCGGTCGCGACGGCCGCGCCTATGTCACCGACTTCCAGCTCGCCGCCTGCTTTGCGCGGCGCGGCCGGCTCTACCGCATCCTGGCCTATGAAGATCTCCGGCACCTGCTCAAACACAAGCGCTCCTACGCGCCCGAGGCCCTGACGCCGCGCGAGCGAAAGATCCTTGCGAAGAAGTCATTCGCCGCGAGCCTGTGGCTCGCCACCGGCAAGAAGGTCTATCGCGCCATCACACGCGGCCTATTCAACTTCACCGACCGCGAGGGTGGTGGCCGCCGCCTCGTCAACGACGCGCCGGTGCTGTCGGAGCTGATCTGCAAGAACCCGGCCGTGCGCGACACAGCTATCGTCGCCTTCGCCGACCGCCGCTCCGGCGTCGGGCTCTATGCCTTCGTCGAAGCCGACCAGGCCGCGCTCGAAGGCGAGCTCCGCAACGAGATTGCGGCCGCCAAGGGGCCCAAGCCGCCGGAACACATCCAGGTCGTACACGCCCTGCCCCGCGACAGCAGCGGCAGGCCGCGCACCGAGATCCTGCAACTGGTCGCCATGAACCAGCTCGACCTGATCGAGCCGATGATGAAGAACGACCAGGACCGTGCCTTCTTCAAGGACATCCTGGAGCAGCGTAAGAACCTGCGCGACCGCTTCAATTTCGAGGCGGACCTGCCAACGAGCTAAGGTCCCGCGCGCCTTGAAGCGTCCACATTGGCAAGAGAGAAGCGGTCGGGCAAAGGCAGACTTGGTGGGGTCATGGGTGCTTGGCGGACGATGATGCATCGTGTGGTTGGCGGGGTGATCGCCGGCCTTCTGCTGCTCACAGGAGCGCCCGCAATGGCGGAATCCCCGGCCGAGCTGATCTCGAGCTTCCGCCTCAAGCATGGAGAGGTCCGCGTCCTGCGCGACGCCACGCTCGATCGTATCGCCATGGACCAGGCCCGCGCGATGGCGGCCAAGGACGACCTCAACCATGACGCACTCGGCCCGTTCAACCGCCGCGTCGCTCCGGCCGGTGCGGGCCGCGCCGCCGAGAACATCGCCTACGGCTACGACAATTTCGAGAAAACCCTGGGACAGTGGATCGACTCCTCCGGGCACCGCAAGAACCTGCTGCTGCATAACGCCTCGCGCGTCGGCGTCGCGAGCGCCAAGAACGCCAGCGGCAAGCGCACCTATTGGGCGATGGTGATCGCCGGCGATTACGAGCCGAAGGGCAAAAGAAAGAAGGACAAGGAGCCGCTGGTTGCCGTGAAGCGCGAGGCCGCGCCCGCAGGCAAGCCCAAATCCAGCGGTTGCCACATCAAGCTGCTCAGCCTCTGTATCTGAGGCCAGGGCAACTTTCAGCCGCGGCGCGCTGCCTCGACGGCGGCGACGTCGATCTTCGTCATCCCCATCATCGCGTCGAAGGTGCGCTTGGCCTCAGGGCCGCCGGCCGCCAGCGCTTCGATCAATACACGCGGCGTGATCTGCCAGGAAACGCCCCATCTGTCCTTGCACCAGCCACACGCACTCTCCTGCCCGCCATTGCCGACGATGGCGTTCCAGTAGCGATCTGTCTCCTCCTGATCGTCAGTGGCGATCTGGAACGAGAAGGCTTCGTTGTGCTTGAACACGGGACCGCCATTGAGGCCGAGACAAGCAACGCCAGCCACGGTGAATTCGACGGTCAAAACATCGCCCGCCTTGCCGGACGGGTAATCGCTGGGCGCGCGGTGAACGGCAGTCACGGCGCTGTCCGGAAAGGTCTTGGCATAAAAGCTTGCAGCAGCCTCGGCGTCCTTGTCGTACCAGAGGCAGATCGTGTTGTTCGCCATCGCGCTTCCTTTCAGTTTCCCCAACGCCATCACGCTCTCTCAGCATAGGCATCTGGATCGGCCTGCTCCAGCCGCACCTTCGCTTTGCCCGTCTTGCGCGCGTGCGTCATTGTGTCTTAGCTTCAGGACCCCAAATTAGCAGGCTCTCGCTCTCACTTGATCGATATCGACCAGATACGTTCCGACACGCCGGCCGCCTCCCGGCTCGCGTATCTCCACAACGCCGGCGCGGCACTTATGCCGGCGGCCGTCGTCGCGGCGATGAAGCAGCACATCGATCTGGAGAGCGATATCGGCGGCTATGCCGCCGCCGATCAGGAAGCGCGCCGCCTTGAAGCGGTCTACGGCTCGGCGGCGCGGCTGCTCAATGCCGCACCAGATGAGATCGCCCTCGTGGAGAACGCAACCGTTGCCTGGCAGATGGCGTTCTATGCTCTTCAGTTTCGCAAGGGCGATCGCATCCTGACCGCAGAGGCGGAATATGCCGCCAATTATGTTGCGTTCCTTCAAGTCGCCAAACGTACAGGCGCGGTCATCGAAGTCGTGCCAAGCGATGCCAGCGGCGAGCTTGATGTTCAGGCGCTCGAACGCATGCTCGACGAGCGCGTGAAGCTGATCGCCATCACCTGGGCTCCAACAAATGGCGGGCTGGTCAATCCTGCGGCGGCCGTCGGCAGGACCGCGCGGGCACACGGCATTCCCTATCTGCTCGACGCCTGCCAGGCGATCGGTCAGATGGAGGTCGATGTCGAAGCCATCGGCTGTGATATGCTGTCGGCCACGGGGCGCAAATTCCTGCGCGGCCCGCGCGGCACCGGCTTTCTCTATGTCCGCAGAGCGATGCTGCAAGGGCTCGAGCCGCCGATGATCGACCATTTCGCCGCGCCCTGGGTCTCGCGCGATGAATATCGACTCCGCGATGATGCGCGCCGTTTCGAAACCTGGGAAAACAACTACGCGGCCCGGCTCGGCCTGGGAGCTGCCGTCGATTATGCCCTCGCGATCGGCCTTGGTCCGATCGAACAGCGCTGCCGCCTGCTTGCAGACCGTCTTCGCAGCGGCCTCGCCTGCATTCGCGGCATCAAGATACGCGACCTCGGCCGCACGCCGGGCGCCATCGTCAGCTTCACGATGGATGGACATGAAGCGGATGCCATCGTCAGCAGCGCCGCTGCGGCCGGGATCACGATCGGCGCCTCGGATCCGTCGAGCACCCGCATCGACGCAGAAATCCGCGCGCTGCCGCCGGTCGTGCGCGCTTCTCCGCACTATTACAACACGGAAGCCGAGATCGACGGACTGATCGGGCACCTCGCGGGTTTAGCACCGCGATAGCCGGGCGCGCCGCTCAGGTGCAGCGCGCGCTCAACCCGGACGCGCTGAGCCTTGCCATCACCTCGTCGAGATGGGCGCTGTCGCGGGTCTCGATGACCAGTTGTAGCAGCGTCGCCTTGGCCGGCAGGTCTGAGAACGTCCGCTGATGCGAGACCTCGATGATGTTGGCACCGGCTTCAGCGAGTAGCGCGGCCACCGCGGCCAATTGCCCGGGCCGGTCAGGAATATCGAGTGAAAGCTGGGTCAGTCGCCCCTCGCGCGCCAGTTCACGGGTCAGGACCGAGGCGATCAGCCTCGTATCGATGTTGCCGCCGCTCAGCACCAGGCCCACTTTCTGGCCGGCGAAGCGGGATGGATCGGACATCAGCGCGGCAAGGCCGGCGGCACCGGCACCCTCGACCACCGTCTTCTCGATTGAGATCAGGGTCGCCACAGCGCGCTCGAGCTCCGCTTCGTTCACGAGGGCAATGTCGTCGACGAGGCGGCGGACGATCTCGGTGGTGATCGTGCCGGGCGATTTGACCGCGATGCCTTCGGCGAGCGTGTCGCCGCGCGCCGGCAGATTCCCATCATGGATGGCGTTGTACATCGAAGGATAGAGCCAGGCTTCGACGCCCAGGATTCGTAGCGACGGTTTGATGGACTTGGAGGCAATGGCGATGCCGCTGATCAGCCCGCCGCCGCCGATCGGGACGACCATCGTATCGAGTTCCGGCACTGCCTTCATCATCTCCAGCCCGACGGTGCCTTGCCCGGCGATCACCAGCGGATCGTCATAGGGATGGACGAAGATCATGCCGCGCGCCTCACCGTGGCTCCGCGCGAACGCGGCCGCCTCCTCCAGGGTCGCGCCGGTGACCACCACCTCCGCGCCGTGATGCTTCGTGTTTTCGATCTTCACCATGGGCGTGCCGATCGGCATGACGATGGTGGCGGGAATGTTGAGCCTTCTCGCGTGATAGGCGACGCCCTGTGCGTGATTACCCGCCGACATCGCGATGACGCCGCGCGCACGCTCCTCCGGCCTCAGCGCGGCGAGCCGGTTGAGGGCGCCGCGCTCCTTGAACGAGGAGGTGAATTGAAGGTTCTCGAATTTGAGCCAGATGTCGCAGCCGCAGATGTTGCTCAGCGTCCGGCTGTAGCTACAGGGCGTTTCGACGAGGGCACCCCGAATGGTCTCGGCGGCCGCATGGATGTCGCTTGGTGCAACCGGAAAGTCGCCGAGATCGGAGGTCAAGCTTTGGGACAAGTCAGCCATAGGACAGCATAGAGCATTTGGCCGCCTCAGGCGATAAGCCCGCTCCTATTTGGTAAACTCCCTGGAGCGCGAAGCCCGCCACAGCGTCCACAGCGTGCGCAGCCGCGAGGCCGGCTGCGGCGCGAACGGATTGCGCCCAGGTAGGGACAGGCGCTTGAGATCGGCGCGGACCTGGCTCAGCAGCAGAAACGCAGGCCGCACGGACGGCGGTACCTGCGGCAGCAGCGACGAGGCCGTGGTCAGATGCTGCCGCGCCTCGCCTGCGAGTTGGTCCAGCACGGCGCGCAGACCCGGCGTCGCCTTGCCGGCGAACACATCCTCCACGTTGCAGTTGTGGCTCGCCAGCACCTGCTGTGGCAGGAACAATCGCCGGTGCGCGGCATCACGCGGCAGGTTGGCAATGACCTGGACGATACCCTGGGTCAGCCCGGCATGACGGGCGAGATGCTCGACCGACTCCGACGGCGGCGCCATGATCCGGGCTGCGAGAGCAAACAGCGCCGATGAGGTCGCCGCCAGATAGCCCTCCAGTGCCGCCATGGTCGGCATCGGATCGTTGTAGAGATCGAACTGGTGCTCGTCGGCGAGCAGCGACAGCGGCTCGACCGGCAGGTCGTAATCGCGGATCGCGCGGAGCAACTCCGCCGCCACCGGATTGCCCTCGGCGCTGCCATGGACATGACCTGACAGCATGTCGGTCCACCATTGCAGGCGAATCTCGCCGGGCAAGGGCTGGCTCACCTGGTCGCGAACCCGCACGATCTCGGCATTGAACGCATAGAGCGCCAGCAGCGCGCGGCGCTCTGCGGCGGGTACGAACAGCGTCGCAACATAACGCGGAAAGTCGTGGCTACGCACGAGATCGGCGCAGAAGGCAACCGAGTCGGGTGGCGGCGCGGTGCTGCTCATGGCACTGCGATCAGCGCGGCCGCGACGCGGCGCCGCTCGCCGATCATGATGTTGTAGGTGCGCACGGCGGGACCGGTCTGCATCGTATCCAGCACCACCCTCACCGCCTTCAAGGCCTGGCGCAGTTCCGGCGGCGGCAGCCAAACCCCCGTTCCGGTGCCAACCAGAAGCGTGTCGATGCTGTTGGCGGCCGCGAACACGCGATCCAAGGAGTAGCGGTCGATCCTGGTGGGATCCGTCACGTCCCAGGCCCAGATCGCGTCCGGCAGGCACAGCAGCGATCCCCGATGTGACATGCCGGCGAAGGCGAAGCCGCCCTTGCCATAGGCCTCAATCGGCGCCGAGCGCGGGAAGTGGGGTGCGTTGGGGTCGCCGGCCATGAGCTCCGCCCGAATTGGCTTACTACCCCCGCAAACGCGTGCGAGCGTGTGCGGTTCGGATCATGCCTTATTTTTCTTCGCCGGCGTTGCCGTATCGGGTGCATCCTCGCGATGCTCGCCGACGCCGAGATAGATCAGAATCGGGGCCGCGATGAAGATCGAGGTGTAGGTGCCGACCAGCACCACACCGAACATCATCACGGCGGTAAAGCTGTGGATGGCATGACCGCCGAACAGCAATAGCGCGAGCAGTGCCAGCGTCACCGTCACGTGGGTGATGATCGAGCGCGACAGCGTCGAGTTGATGGACTCGTTGAGCAGCTGGGGCATCGGCATCTTCTTGTAGCGCCGCAGCATTTCGCGGATGCGGTCGTAGATGACGACGGTGTCGTTGAGCGAATAGCCGAGAATGGTCAGCAGCGCGGCGATACTGGTCAGATCGAAATCGACCTGGCTGATCGACATGAAGCCGATCGTGAGCACGATGTCGTGCACGTTGGCGATCATCGCGCCCAGCGCGAACTGCCATTCGAATCGGAACCAGAGATAGATCAGGATCGCGATGATCGCGAGCATCAGGCCGAGCATGCCGTAGGCCAAGAGCTCACCGGACACGCGCGGGCCGACCACCTCGACCCGGCGGTATTCGACGGAGTCGCCAAGCGCAGTGCGGACCTTCTGCACGGCCTCTTGCTGGGCAGCGTCGCCGCCGGGCTGCTCCGCAACGCGGATCAGAACATCCGCGGGACCACCGAATTGCTGCAGCTGGACTTCGCCGAGACGCAGGCCGTCGAGCGTCGTGCGCATCGCCGCGATGTCGGCGGTACCGGACTTGGCCTGCACCTCGAGCAAGGTGCCGCCGCGGAAGTCGATGCCGAAATTCAGGCCGTGGGTGAAGAACAGCGTGATCGCAACGATCGACAGCGCCGCCGAGATCGGGAAGCTGATGCGGCGGAAGCGCGTGAAGTCGAAATGCGTATCGTCCGGGACGATGCGCAGCGACGGCAAGAGGCCGAGGGCCGCGACCACGGTGAGAATGGCAATGAGGACGCCGAGCCCGATGAGAACGGTGTGAGTCACGATCAGGCTCCTAGATCGGCACGCTCTGCGGCCGCTTCCACCGCACCCACCAGGCGACGATCAGCCGGGTCAGGGTGAAGGCGGTGAACACCGTGGTGATGATGCCGATGCCGAGCGTCACGGCAAAGCCGCGCACCGGGCCGGTGCCGATGTAGAACAGCACGGCGGCAGCAATGAAGGTAGTGATATTGGAATCGAGGATGGTCGCCAGCGCCCGCTTGAAGCCGGCGTCGATCGCCGAGATTGCGTTGCGGCCGGCGCGCAGCTCCTCGCGGATGCGCTCGTAGATCAGCACGTTGGAGTCGACGGCGATGCCGACGGTAAGCACGATGCCGGCGATGCCGGGCAGCGTGAGCGTGGCGTTGAGCAGCGACAGCAGGCCGAAGATCATCGCGACGTTGATCGCCACCGCGACGTTCGCGAACACGCCGAACAGCCGGTAGGTCACAAGCATGAACACGATGACGAGGATCGAGCCGACATAGGCCGCAAGCTCACCTTTCTCGATCGAGTCCTGGCCGAGACCCGGACCGACGGTGCGTTCCTCGACCACCGTAAGCGGCGCCGGCAGCGCACCGGCGCGCAAGAGGATCGCGAGATCGTTGGCCGATTGCACGGTGAAATTGCCGGAGATCTGGCCCTGGCCGCCGGTGATCGGCTCGCGGATGACGGGCGCCGAGATCACCTTGTTGTCGAGCACGATCGCGAACGGCAGTCCCACATTCTCTTGGGTCGCCTGAGAGAATTTGCGCGCGCCCGACGTATTGAACTTGAAGCTGACGACCGGCTCACCCGTGCGCTGGTCGAAGCTTGCCTGGGCGTCGGTCAGGTCGCCGCCGGCGACCAGCACCTGCTTCTTGACCACATAAGGTGTCGGCGGCGGGGACGCGCTCATCAACAGTTCGGATTCCGGCGGCAACCTGCCCTGCTGCGCCTGATCCGGCGGCACGGAGGTGTCAACCATGCGGAATTCCATTTTCGCCGTCTTGCCCAGCAATTCCTTCAGGCGCGTTGGGTCCTGGAGGCCGGGGACCTGCACCAGGATGCGGTCGTTGCCCTGGCGCTGGATCACGGGCTCGACGGTGCCGAGCTCGTTGACGCGGCGTTCGACGATCTGGATCGACTGCTCGATGGTCTTGCGCATGCGATCGAGCATCGCGGCCTGCGGGATGCTCAGGCGGATCACGCCGCCACCGGCATCGGTGACCTCAAGGTCGCGCTGGCCGCTCGATCCCATGAGGCCGCCCAGCGGCTGTGACAACTCCCGCAGCTTGGCGAGTGCGGCCTGCGCATCGGATTCCTTGGTGATACGAACCTCGACGGCGTCGTTGCGCACGGTAACGCCGCCGGTGAAGCCGATCTTGGCATCGCGCAGCGTCCGGCGAACGTCATCGCGGACCTGATCGAGCCTCTCTTTCTTGACATAGGCGGAGTCGACCTCGAGCAGCAGATAGGAGCCGCCCTGGAGGTCGAGGCCGAGCACGAGCCGGCGCTGGGCCCAGGCGGGCCAGGTCTTGACCTGCGCCTCAGGAAAAAAGTTGGGGACCGCGCAGAGGCACACGATCAGCGCCGTCAGGACAATCCCCAGCGCCCTCCACCGCGTGAAATACAACATCGACTAGACCTGTCAGATCAGGAGACTTGCAGGAGACCTATTAAAGACTCGCGGGAAGCACTCACTTCGCCGAACTGTCGTCCTTGACGCTTTCCTTGGCGGATTCTTTGGCCGGCTCGCCCTTGGCGCGCACGCCTGAGATCATCTGGCGCATCTGCCGCACGCGCACGCCGTCGGAGATTTCGAACTCGATCTGGTCGTCGTCGACGACCTTGGTGACCTTGCCGACGAGGCCGCCCGAGGTCACCACCGTGTCGCCGCGGCGGATATTCTTCACGAGATCTGCGTGGTCGCGGACCTTCTTCTGCTGCGGACGCAGAATCAGGAAGTACATGATCACGAAGATCAGGGCGAACGGCAGCAGCGACATCAACATGCTGTTGGTGTCGCCGGCGCCCGCAGCCTGGGCATACGCAGGGGTAATCAGCATTCGGACGATCCTCGTGAGAACGGGAGAAAGCCGGTCATGCCCACAAAGGCGACCGGTTCGGTCAAATTCGCGCGGACTATAGCGGCCATTGCCCCAATTGCAACGCTGCCAGACCGCCCTTTTGGCCACCTTGCGGCGCGTCCTCAGGCCCGATAAGGCTGCGTTCTCAGGAACTTCGGACATGCCCAAAAACCTCAGCAAAAGCCCGGCCGGCAAAGGCCCCCGCACCCCTGCCCGAGTGCCCGCCCGCGTCGCGGCAAAACGCCTCAAGGGGACGACCAAGAGCGCCGTCAAGGCCCCCGTCAAGGCCGTTGCGGACCTCCCCCAGGACCGCATCGTTCGCGCGCTCGAGACCATCGCGGCGCACCTTGCCGCCCAGGGCAAGCCAATGGTCGTGCCTGAGTCGTTCGAACGAGCCGACGCCTATGTCTGGCATCCCGACGGCCGCCTTGCGGCCGTGCCGCGGGTCAGCCGCGTTGAGCTGTTCCTGCTGAAGGGCGTCGACCGGATGCGCGACATCTTGATGGAGAACACCGAGCGCTTCGCCAATGGCCTGCCCGCCAACAACGCCCTGCTCTGGGGTGCGCGCGGCATGGGCAAGTCATCGCTGGTGAAGGCGGCGCATGCCAGCATCAACGCGGAGCGCAAACCGGCCGACAAGCTGAAGCTGATCGAGATCCATCGCGAGGACATCGAAAGCCTGCCCGCGCTGATGGAGTGCTTGCGCGCCTCCTCCTTTCGCTTCATCGTGTTCTGTGACGATCTCTCCTTCGATGGCAATGATGCGTCCTACAAGTCGCTCAAGGCCGTGCTCGAAGGCGGCATCGAAGGCCGGCCGGAGAACGTCATCCTTTACGCGACCTCCAACCGCCGCCATCTGCTGGCGCGCGAGATGATCGAGAACGAGCGTTCGACCGCGATCAATCCCGGCGAAGCGGTCGAGGAGAAGGTCTCGCTGTCGGATCGCTTCGGCCTCTGGCTGGGTTTCCACCGTTGCAGCCAGGACGAGTATCTCGCCATGGTGCGCGGCTATTGCAGCCATTTCGGCATCAAGGTCGACGACGAGGCGCTGGAGCGCGAAGCGCTCGAATGGTCGACCACGCGCGGCTCGCGCTCAGGCCGCGTCGCCTGGCAGTTCGTGCAGGAGCTGGCGGGCCGGCTCGGCGTGAAGCTGACCGTGAATTAGCGGACAGCATCGCACCGCCCACAACCGTCATCGCCCGCGAAGGCGGGCGATCCAGTATTCCAGAGACGTTTGTGATCGACCGAGAGGCCGCGGCGTATTGAGTCGTCAGGCGACGCCCCCCTTGTTGCGGCGGCTATTTAGGCCTCACGCCCCGTTCAGGAATTGAAGCGGATCAACCGGGCTCGATCCCTTGCGGATCTCGAAGTGGAGCTGCGGCGAGGCCACCTCCCCGGATTGACCCGACTTGGCAATGACCTGACCGCGCTTGATGGTATCGCCGCGCTTCACCAGCAGCTCACTCGCATGGGCATATGCGGTGACGTAGCCGTTGGAGTGCCGAACCAGGACGAGATTGCCGTAACCTTTCAGCTCATTGCCGGAATAGGCGACGACGCCGTCTTCAGCCGCCTTCACCGGCGTCCCCTCGGGCACCGCAAGGTTGATGCCGTCATTGGACTTGCCATTGGTCTTGGCACCATAGCTCGTGACCACCTTGCCGCGCACCGGCCAGCGGAAGGTCGGCAGCGCGCCGGTGGCGTCCGCAGCCTTCGCCGGCGTCTCGGCGGCCTTCTCTTCGACATTGGCCGTGGCTTGGGCGAGGCGCGCGCTCTGCGCCGGCGCGGCGGCAGCTATCTTGGTGGCAGGCACCGGAGCGGCCGCGACGGGCTGGAGCGTTCCTGCAACCGGCGCGGCCGCGACTGGAGCCGCAGCAGCCGGCACGGCGACGGCGGCGGTCTTGGCACCGGGCACGGTCAGCTTGGTGCCGAGCTTGAGCTTGGCCGAAGGGTCGAGACCATTGGCGCGCGCCAGCTCGGCCGCGGAGATGTGGTTCTTGCGGGCGATGCTGGCGAGCGTGTCGCCGCGGTTGACGAAGTGCGTGCTCGGGGGCGCAGCGACAACGGCAACCGCCTTCGCCGCAGGCGCCGCCGCGACGGGAGCCGGCGCGGGCGCAGCGGCCGTGGCTGCATGCGGAATGATCAGCTGCTGGCCGGGCGAGAGCGTGCGCGGTCCCTTGTAGCCGTTGGCGGCGAGGATCGCCTGCGGGGTGACATGATAGCGCTTGGCGAGGACGTCGAGCGTGTCGCTGGTGCCGACGATGATCTTGGTGCCGCCAGCCGGTTGGGCCGCTGCAACCGAGCGCGGCGGCACGGTCGCCGTTGTCTCGAGATGCGGCTGCGCCGGCGGCGCATAGGAGCTGACGCCCCGTCCGCCACCGGACACTCCGCCGCCAGAGGCGACGGGATAGGATTGCGGCGCGGACACCGCCGGCGGCGGCAGGGGCTGGGACTGATAGGAACCAGGCTGCGTCTGTGGCCGCGCATATTGCGGCAACTCACGTTGCGGCGGTGGCGCCTGCTGCACCGAACCGGTGGATTCCGAGGCGAAAGGATTGGAGAAATTCGACTGGGACAGCCGCGACGACATATCGGCGCTGCACCCCGCAAAACTGATGGAGATCAGCGCCAGCACCGCGACCTGCGGCACGCGGCGCGAGTAAAGCAACTCGGCGACAGCGGACATGGTTACTCACTCGTACGCAACAGAACTGGTGTTTTAAGTAAACACGCGCCGAGTAAATAACGGCTTAACCCTCCCAATAAGATGTTGGCGGCGCAGCCAATCCGGAGTTCTACAGCTCCCGTGCCACGCCAGGCAGCGCCGGCACGAAGCGGACCTCGACGAGTTCCTTGCGCTCGATCCCCGCCTCGGTCCGGCTGAGGCGAGTCAGCGTCTGCACGCCCTGATGCGGTCCGACCGGTGCGATCAGGATGCCCCCGACATCCAGCCGCTCGATCAGGTTCTCTGGAATTTGCTCCATCGCGGCGGTGACGATGATGCGGTCGAACGGGCCGATATTGGCCGGCAAATTGAGGCCGTCGCCCAGCAACACCTCGACATTGTGGCAGCCGAGCTCTTCGAGCCTCGCGCGTGCAGTCTCCGCGAGCTTGCGGTAGCGCTCGACCGTGAGTACCTGTCCTGCGAGCCGCGACAGCACGGCGGCCTGATAACCGGAGCCGGTGCCGATCTCGAGCACGCGGTGCCGCTTCTGGAGCTGGAGTTGCTCGGTCATGTAGGCGACGACGAAGGGCTGGCTGATGGTCTGCCCACAGGCGATCGGCAGCGCACTGTCGCGATAGGCACCCTCGCGGTCGGCATCGTCGACGAACAGTTCGCGCGGCACCTCCTCCATGGTCCGCAGCACGGCCTGATTGCTGATGCCCCGGCGCCTCAGCGTGAGCTGAAACATCATCTTTTCCGGCGGAGGTTGATGGGTGGTCATCGTTGCAAGTGCTGTCTTGTCAGGCCAGTTAGGGCCAACCCGGGCGCGAGAATCTTGTTCCTTGATGGGGAACTCATGATACCATTCGGCTGGATATTTGATCACGGATCGGCGTGCAACAACCAGTCGTGATCGCCATTTTCAGGCGTCCGTTCGTCAAAACGCGCATTGCGTCGATTCATGTTATCTGCGAACGTTTTTGGGAATGGGCAAGGACTCAATCATGACCGCGACGGGGCTTTCCGGCCGCTCTGTATTCCTCGTCGAGGACGAGGTGATGATCAGGATGATGGTTGCGGACATGCTCGAAGAGCTCGGTTACAAGGTCGCAGCCGAGGCCGGCGATATCACCGAGGCCATGCGGCTCGCCCAGGCGACCGAGTTCGACATCGCCATTCTCGACGTCAACGTCAACGGCAAAGTCATTTCGCCGGTCGCCGATGTCATCAAGGCAAAGGGCTGCCCCTTCATCTTCGCCACCGGCTACGGCTCCTCCGGCCTGCCCGAACAGTACCGCGATCGGCCGGCGCTCCAGAAGCCGTTCCAGCTCGACGCGCTTGGCAAGACCATCGAAGCCGCGCTTCGCGGCGGATAGGCGCTACTTCAGCGTCGCGCTCAATTCTTCTGAAAACGCTTCGTTGGTGCGATCGAGCCTGAGCGGCGTGACCGAGACGTAGCGCTCGCGAAGTGCTGCGAGATCGGTGCCGTCTGCGGGCGTGTCCATCATCGCCGTGCGCTCGAAGCCGATCCAGAAATAGGGATTGCCGCGGCCGTCCCTGCGCTCGTCGATCCTGAGGAAGCCGAGATTGCGCTTGCCCTGGCGCGTGACGCGGATGCCGAGCACATCCTCCGGCGCACACGACGGGAAGTTGACGTTGATCACCGTGTCCTTCGGGATGCCTGCGGCGATCACCTTGCGCAGGATGTCGGGCCCGAACTTGCGGGCGGTGTCCCACGGCGGCCGCTCGCGGGTTTCGACGCTGAATTCCTGCGACAGCGCGAATGAAGGCAGCCCCAGGATGGTGCCTTCCAGCGCGCCGGCGATGGTGCCGGAATAGACCACGTCCTCGGCGACGTTGCGTCCCTTGTTGACGCCGGACAGCACGACGTCCGGCAATTTTGGCCCGAGGATGTGGCGCGCGCCCATGATGACGCAGTCGGTCGGCGTACCGCGCACGGCGAAGTGCCGCGGCCCGACCTCGCGCAGGCGCAACGGGTCGTTCAGCGACAGCGAATGCGACACGCCGGACTGGTCGAGCTCCGGTGCCACCACCCAGACGTCGTCCGACAAGGCGCGCGCGATCTCCTCCACGACCTTGAGCCCGGGGGCGTGGATGCCATCGTCATTGGTGCAGAGAATACGCATGCGAAAGGTCGATTCCAGAAAGCGGGTCTGAGCCGTCTTATCCGGCTATGCCCAATCAGGCAAACCGGCCGATTGGGCCCCGACGGCCAGGTTCCGGCCTCATTCTGCTACCGGCGGATGCGCCATTGCGGCAGAAAACGCGCCAGCCGGCCCTCGGTACGCAGCTGCATCGCCGGCACAACGGGGCTCACGACGGGAGTTTCGACGACGCCGAGTGCCACCAGTTGCGCGACGAACGGGTCGGACGCCGGCGCCTGCGGAAAGCGTTCGCGCGCCACGGCCAGCGCCTTGTCGAAATCCGCAGTATTGACCCCAGGCTTGGCCCGCCGGCTCCCCACGAGATCGTCGTCCCAGAGCCGCGCGATCTCGATGTCGAGCACGCCGCGCAGGCGCTGATCGACGGCCTGGATGCCGGCACCCGTCACCGCCCATTGTCGGCCGACCCAGAAGATGTCGCGGCGCAAGGCCATGAAGGGTAGTTTCGCGTTGCGGGGCCGGCAGGATAGCCGGCCGGGCGATCTTCGCAACCCTACTCGCGCGCGATCACCTTCAGCCCGCCCATATAGGGCTGGAGCACACTAGGAATCGCGATCGAGCCGTCCTCCTGCTGATAGGTCTCCATCACCGCGATCAGCGCGCGGCCGACCGCGGTGCCGGAGCCGTTCAGCGTGTGCACGAAGCGCGGCTTGCCGTCCGGCCCGCGCGAGCGCGCATCCATGCGCCGCGCCTGAAAGTCGCCGCAGACCGAGCAGCTCGAGATCTCGCGGAACATGCCGCCGTCGCCCTGCCCGGGCATCCAGACCTCGATGTCATAGGTTTTCTGCGACGAAAATCCCATATCTCCTGCGCAGAGCGTCATCACGCGATAATGCAGGTCGAGCTTCTGCAACACCTGCTCGGCGCAGGACAGCATCCGCTCCAGCTCGTCCTTGCTGGTCTCGGGCGTCGTGATCGAGACCAGCTCGACCTTGGTGAACTGATGCTGGCGGATCATGCCGCGGGTGTCGCGCCCGGCGGCGCCCGCCTCGGCGCGGAAGCACGGCGTGAGCGCGGTGAGGCGCATCGGTAATTGCTTTTCGTCGAGAATGGATTCGCGCGCGAGGTTGGTGAGCGACACTTCTGCGGTCGGGATCAGACCGAGGCGCTCGGTCTTCAGCCGCTCATGGTCGGGCGCAGCCAGCAGTTCGCCCTTGATCGCCCAGAACTGATCGTCCTCGAATTTCGGCAGCTGCCCGGTGCCGAACATCACCTCGTTGCGCACCAGAAGCGGCGGATTGATTTCGGTGTAGCCGTGCTCGGTGGTGTGCAGGTCGAGCATGAACTGGCCGATGGCGCGTTCGAGCCGCGCCAGCCCCTTCTTCAGCACGACGAAACGCGCCCCGGAGAGTTTTGCCGCCGCCTCGAAATCCATGTAGCCGAGCGCGGTGCCGAGATCGTCATGCAGCTTCGGGGCAAATGCGTAGTTGCGCTTGTTGCCGAATATGTGGTGCTGCACGTTGCCGCGCTCGTCGACACCGTCGGGCACGTCATCGAACGGAATGTTCGGAATCGCCGACAGCTCTTTCGTCAGCTCCTCATCGGCAGCTTTGGCCGCGGCTTCGAGCTGCGGCATCGTCGTCTTGAGCTCGGCCACTTCGGCCATCAGCTTGGCGGCGCGCGCCTCGTCCTTGGCTTTCTTGGCATCGCCAATTTCTTTCGAGGCCGCGTTGCGCCGTGCCTGTGCCTGCTCCGACGCCAGGATCGCCGCGCGCCGCTTCTCGTCAATCGCGAGCAGCGAGGCCGACATCGGCTTCAGGCCGCGCCGTGCGAGGCCGGCGTCGAAGGCTTGCGGATTGTCGCGGATCGATTTGATGTCGTGCATGGCGGTGGTCCTGGGGAAGCGCGTAAACATGCAACGTTGAACGTTGCAAGTTAGCGGGTCTCCTAGCACGGCTGTCATCATCCGCGAAGGCGGATGATCCAGTATTCCAGAGACAGTCGTGATTTCTCGACGGGCTGCTGCGTACTGGAATCCCCGCCTTCGCGGGGAATGACGCCGATGGGCTGGCCGTCCTCTACTCCGCCGGATTGGCCGGCGTCGACACGTCGGTGCCAGTGGCCGCCCGCGAGGCCGCGGCCTTCTTCTCCACCATCGCCACCGCGATGATCGAACCCTCGTAGAGCGCTAGCAAGGGAAACGCCAGAGAGCACTGGCTGAGCACGTCGGGCGGCGTCAGCACGGCCGCGATGACGAAGGCGATGACGATGAAATAGCGGCGCTTCTCGCGCAGCATCTTCGAGGTGACGATGCCGATCCGCCCGAGCAGCGTCAGGATCACCGGCAGCTGGAAGGCGATGCCGAAGGCGAAGATCAACGACATCATCAGCGACAGATATTCGCCGACCTTGGGCAAGAGCTGGATCTGCGCGGTCTCGTCGCTGCCGGCCTGCTGCATGCCGAGCGAGAAGCGGACCAGCATCGGCAGGACGACGAAATAGACCAGCGCTGCGCCCAGCACAAAGAAGAACGGGGTTGCGACCAGATACGGCAGGAAGGCCTGCTTCTCGTGCTTGTAGAGGCCGGGCGCCACGAACTTGTAGATCTGCGTCGCGACGATCGGGAACGAGATGAAGCCGGCGCCGAACAGCGCGAGCTTGAGCTGAGTGATGAAATATTCCAGCAGCGCCGTGTAGATGAACTTGGAATTCTCGGGACCCGCGACCCACACGAACGGCCAGACCAGCACGTTGTAGATCTGCTTGGCGAAGAAGAAGCAGAAGATGAAGGCAACGCCGAATCCGAGCAGCGCCTTGATCAGCCGCGACCGCAGCTCGATCAGATGGTCCATCAAAGGGGCTTTGCTGGCCTCGATATCGGCGTCGGTCATGACGCTTTGGCGTCCTTGATCGCTTCGGATGCCGCGGTGTCTTGCGCGACCTGGGCCTGCTTGACCTCACGGGTGATCGCAAGCGGCTCGTTCGCTGCTGCGTGCGCCTCGGCTTCCATGAAGGTCGCGGGCGTCGGCGCTTCCGGTGTCGTTGGCGTTACCGGCGCTTCACTCGAAATCACCGGCGTTTCACTTGAACTCGCCGCCGGTTCGACGGCGCCGCTGGCTGGCGTCTTGGCCGGCTTGTCGAGCGCATCGACGCGTAGCGCGTCGCTGACATCCTTCTGAAGCGAAGTCAGCGGATTGAAGCCGGTCGCGACTTCCTTGACCTCGTCGAAGCTCTTCGTGAGGTCGGCCATCTCGGCCTCGCGCATCGCTTCCTGGAACTGGCCCTGGAATTCGGCGGCCATCTTGCGGGCCTTGCCCATCCACTGCCCAACCATGCGCAGCACGCCCGGCAGCTCCTTCGGGCCGATGGCGATCAGGGCCACGACCCCGATGAGGACCAGTTCACTCCAGCCGATGTCGAACATGAGGTCTTCCGTTCACGCCAGCCGCAACCGGCCCAATCCATTGCGCGCAGGATCGGGGCCGCTACCCGCGTTCTGGCGTGCTCTCTGGCTCAGACGGCCTTGCTGCCGACGTCGGACCGTGCCGCGGTCGGTGCGGCATTGTTGTGCTCGATGGACTTGGCCGGCTCGGGCTTGTCGGCGGGCTTATCGTCGTCCTGCATGCCCTTCTTGAACGCCTTGATGCCCTGCGCCACGTCGCCCATCAGATCCGAAATCTTGCCGCGGCCGAACAGCAGCAGGACCACTGCGATCACCAAGATCCAGTGCCAAATGCTGAGTGAACCCATCCTGCAACCCTCCAAACGCGCATGGCCGGGGACCCGGCCGATCTTTACCGAAACCTAGGCTTGGCGGGTGTCAAAAACAAGGACCAAGGCAGCGCCAATTCGCTGTCGGCGCTACGCAATCTTGCTAGTGTTAACCGGTCGCAGGGCCCGTAGACGGACGGACATCACTCCTCGCCGCCACCTTGGCTGCCACCCTCATCGCCGCTTTCCGGCGTCTCCGGCTCGACCGCAGGCGCCAGCGCCAAATCGAGGCCCTCGCCCGGTTCCAGCGGATCCTCGTCCTCACGCAGCGTCGGGTCGTCCGACGGCGTCGGCACGCTGAATCCGGTCGGCAGGCGCGAATCCAGCAGGCCAGTGCCCTTGAGCTCTTCGAGGCCCGGCAGGTCGCCGAGCTGTTCCAAAGTGAACTGCGACAGGAACTCCTCGGTGGTGCCGAAGGTCAGCGGACGGCCGGGCGTCTTGCGCCGGCCGCGCGGCTTGATCCAGCCGGTCTCCAGCAGCACATCCAACGTGCCCTTCGAGGTGACGACGCCGCGGATCTCCTCGATCTCGGCGCGCGTCACCGGCTGGTGATAAGCGATGATCGCCAGCACCTCGATCGCCGCGCGCGACAGACGGCGGGTCTCGGTGCTCTCCCGCGTCATCAGCCAGGCGAGATCGCCGGCGGTGCGGAAGGTCCATTTGTTGGCGACGCGCACGAGATTCACGCCGCGCGACGCATAATCGGCCTGGAGCTGCTCAAGCGCCGCCTTGACGTCCACGCCGTCTGGCATCCGCTTGGCCAGCGTCGCCGTATCCAGCGGTTCACTCGAGGCAAACAGCAGCGCTTCCAGCAGCCGCAATTCCTCCGGCCGTGCCTGGGATTCGTTCTCCATCGGCTCGGCCTCTTCTACCCGCGCTTCAGCCAGGCTTGCCATGGCAGATCCTCCTTCTTGCACTTAACCGACCGGCGCATCGGGCGCAGGAGCTGCGTCCGGAACCGGTTTAGGACGCCCCTTCCGGAAATAGATGGGCGCAAACGCCTCTTTCTGGTTCAGCTCAAGCTGGCCTTCGCGCACCAGTTCGAGCGCGGCGGCGAAGCTCGAGGCGAACACCGTCGCGCGCTGCGTCGGATCGGCGACATGCCGGATCAGGAAGTCGTCGAGAACGCCCCAATCATCCTGTTCGCTGATACTGCCGACCAGCCGTTCCAGCGTGGCGCGCGCTTCGGCGAGCGACCACACCGTACGCTTGGCCAGATGCACGCTCGCCAGCACGCGCGATTGGCGCTGCGCGGCATAGGCGGTGAGCAGGTCGTACAGCGTCGCCGTGTATTTCGGATGCTTGATCTCCGCGATGTGCTCGGGCTCGCCGCGCGGAAAGATGTCGCGCTGCAATTGCGGCCTGTTCATCAGCCGATTGGCGGCTTCGCGAATGGCTTCGAGCCGGCGCAGGCGGTTGGCGAGCGCAGTCGCCATCTGCTCCGCGCTCGGGCCTTCGGCACTCGGCGGCTCCGGCAGCAGCAGGCGCGACTTTAGGAAGGCAAGCCAGGCCGCCATCACGAGATAGTCAGCAGCGAGCTCCAGCCGGATTTTCCGCGCAGCCTCGATGAAGTGGAGGTACTGGTCGGCCAGCGCCAGGATCGAAATCTTGGCGAGGTCGACCTTCTGCTGCCGCGCCAGTGCGAGCAACAGGTCGAGCGGGCCCTCATAGCCTTCGACATCCACGACCAACGCCGGCTCACCCTCGGCAAGCTCTGCGGGCCGCCCGGTTTCGAAGGATAGGATTTCTGCGGTCATGCGGATGCCGTGTTTGCCCGTGCGATCAATGCGTCCAGTTCTGCGCGTGCGGCCGCCCGGTCCAGCGGCTGCGGCGGCTTGCGTGCGGCGAGCGCGGCTTTCGCCCGCTCCAGTGCTCTGCCGGACAGTTCGGGTGTCTGGCTGGCGACGTCGCGCATCTCCTCGATGTTACCGTTGCAATGCAGGGCCACGTCGCAGCCAGCCGCGAAGATGGCGCGGGTCCGCTCGGCGATATTCCCCGACAGCGCGTTCATCGACACGTCATCACTCATTAACAAACCCTGGAACCCGATTGTGCCGCGAATCACGTCAGCAATCATTGTCGCAGATGTCGTCGCCGGTTGGGCGGCGTCGATCGCGCTAAACACAACATGTGCAGTCATGGCCATTGGCAGATCCGAGAGCGGCTTGAACGCGGCGAAATCGGTCCGTTCCAGCTCGTCCCGGGGCGTGTCGACTGTCGGCAGCTTGAAATGGGTGTCGGCAGTGGCGCGGCCATGACCGGGAATGTGCTTGAGAACCGGCAGCACGCCGCCCTGCTCCAGCCCCTCGGTGACCGCGCGCGCAATCGCGGCAACCTTGCCCGGCTCCGTGCCATAAGCTCGGTTGCCGATGACGGCATCGGCACCCGGCACCGGCACGTCAGCGAGCGGCAAGCAATCCACCGTAATGCCGAGATCGGCGAGATCGGCCGCGATTAGGCGGGCGCTCAGGCGCGCCGCAGTAAGCCCGAGCGCCGAATCAGTGTCGTACAAATTCGCAAATAGGGCTCCCGGCGGATAGAGCGGCCAGTGCGGCGGCCCCAGCCGCTGCACCCGTCCGCCCTCCTGATCGATCAGGACGGGCGCGTCGGCAGCACCCGCCACTGCCCGCAATTCCGCAACCAATGCAGCAACTTGAGCCGGCGCCGCGACGTTACGCTTGAAGAGGATGAAGCCCCATGGACGTTCGGCGCGGATAAACTCCCGCTCGGCGGCGGTCAGTTCCGTTCCGGATACGCCGGTAATGAAGGCCCGCGTGCTCATACGGCCGATTAACCCTGCCCCGCGAGGGGGTCAAGGAAACGGCCGTTAATTCCTCTGGACGAAGCAGGCGGACAGGCCTGCGGACTTGAGGCTGTTGCATGCCTGCGTCGCCTCTTCGGCCGAGCCATAGGGACCGGCGAACGCGCGGTAGACGATGCCCTTGCCCTTGTCGGTGAGGTCGACGCGCTTGATCACCGGCGAACGGGACCCGAGCACACTGCCGTACTTGCTCTGAAGCACCCGATAGGACGCGGCGGCACTTTCCTCGCTCTGCTGCGAGGAAACCTGCACGATGTAGCCCCCACCGCTGCTGGCGGGCGCAATTTGCGTCGGGTTGGTCGCAGCCATCCGCTGCGGAGGCTCGGCCGTCGGTCCCGATTGCGGCGCGAGCGACAAAGGCTGGTTGGCGCTGGCATTGGCCGACGTCGGTGGATTGCGCGGCGCGATTGGCGCAGGCGGCGCGGCAACAGGTTTTGGCGCAGTTGCGGGCTTGGCGGCTGCAGCCGATTGCGGCGTAGCGCTATCGGTCTGATCACCCTTCACAGCCACCGTCCTGATTGAGCGCGGCGAATTGTTCGGCAGTGTGCCGTTGCTCGGGGCCGCCCCCGCGCTCGGCGGCGGCACCATCGACGGCGACACGCTTGCCACCGACGGTGGATTCGCATTCTGGTTCAGCGGCGGGAACACCACGCGGGGACCAGCCGCTCTGGCATTGACGTCGACAGGCGCTTCCTCCCGCGGCACGATCTTCTCGGTGCCGTCACCGCTCACCATGCGATCCGGCATCTTGGCGGAGGAGTCCGTCGGCGCCGGCACGATCTTGGTCGGTGTGTTGTCGGCCTTGATGATCGGCGGCTCGCCGCTGCGGGGCGAGCCCGCATAGGTCTTGTAGGCGAAGGCAGCACCAGTCCCGACCACGGCAAGCGCTAGGATCGCCGCGACTGTCATCATGCCGCCGCGCTGCTTCTTCGGCTCGTCAAGTTCGGCCTCAGGATAGTCGCTCTGGTAGGCGTAAGGATCGTCGGGGTAGGCCGGATCGCGCTGGTAGTCCTGCTCGCCTGTCTCGAGCCGGCCATAGAGCGCATCATCATAGCGCGACGGATCGGGCTGCGCGTACGGCTCCCGATAGGCCTGATCCTGATAAGCCTGACCGTGCTGCTGGTGGGCCTGATCCTGATAGGCTTGGGCTTGATAAGCGTGATCCTGATGGGCCTGCGATTGATGAAAGTCCGGCTCAGGCGCAACTGCGGTCGGCTGGGCCGAATAGCGATGCAACGGATGAACCGGGTTTACGGAGACGGAATAGTCGGGCTCCGGCGCGGCTGTCGGCTGCGGCTGTACGTTGGCGCGCCGCATCCATGACGGCGGCCCGGGCGGCGGTGAGGCCTGCTCGGCATAAACCTGCCGATCATCGTCCTGGCGATAATCGTCTTCTCGATAACTCTGCGCGGGCGCTGCCGTCGGGCGTGCGGTCGGCGGCGACTGCGCTGCGAACGGATCGGTCTGTCCGATCAGACGGGCGAGCTCGGCCAAGGGATCATTTTCCGCCTTCCCATGCTGCTCGCTACCGCGACCATAGTCATCGGAGGGAAACGGTCTGTCCTGATATCGTTCGGCCATCGTGATGATGCGTCCCTTCGGGAAAGCCGCGCGCCCCTCGACCAAGGCACGGCTTTCGACCCACAAGGCTTTCAACCAAGTCTAAGCGATCCGGCTTCTGCCGGTTACCCCCGAATTCCTCTTAAGTAGTTCGCCCCAAACTACCGCATCTCGTCCGGGGCATGGACGCCGAGGATGGCGAGGCCCGATGCCAGGACTGAGACAACGCCCTGGACCATGGCCAGCCGCGCCTTCGTAAGATCTGCATCATTATTGATAATGAAGCGTAAATAGGGCAAATCGCGCCCCTTCGTCCAAAGTGCATGAAATTCGCTGGCTAAATCATAGAGATAAAAGGCAATTCGGTGCGGTTCGTGGGCCGCGGCGGCAGCTTCCAGCATGCGCGGAAAAATTGCGAGGCGCTTGAGAAGATCGAGTTCGACCGGGTCCGACAACCGTTCCACCGCCGACTCACTGAGCCAAGCGGTCCGCGCGCCGGTATCCTCCGGCAGTTCCGGGAACACCTCAGCCCGCGCGTTGCGGAAGATCGAGTGGCCGCGGGCGTGACCGTACTGAACGTAGAACACCGGGTTGTCGCGCGACTGTTCCACGACCTTGGCGAGGTCGAAGTCGAGCACCGCATCGTTCTTGCGGTAGAGCATCATGAAACGGACAGCATCCTGGCCCACCTCATCTACCACCTCACGCAGGGTGACGAAGTCCCCGCTCCGCTTCGACATTTTCACGGGCTCGCCGCTGCGCAGCAACTTCACGAGCTGCACGATCTTGACGTCGAGCGCGCCCTTGCCGGACGTCGTCGCCTTTACCGCCGCCTGCATCCGCTTGATGTAGCCGCCATGGTCGGCGCCCCAGACGTCGATCATCTCCGCAAAACCACGGTCGAACTTGTTCTTGTGGTAGGCGATGTCGGAGGCGAAGTAGGTGTAGGAATTGTCCGACTTGATCAGCGGACGATCGACGTCGTCGCCGTAGGCAGTCGCCTTGAACAGCAACTGCTCGCGGTCTTCCCAATCCTCGACCGGCGCGCCCTTCGGCGGCGGCAGGCGTCCCTCGTAGATGTCGCCCTTGGCGCACAGGAAGTCGATGGTTTCGGCAACCTGGTTGTTGCCGTTCTCGATCAGCGAGCGCTCTGAGAAGAACACGTCGTGGCGGATGTTGAGCGCGGCGAGATCGTCCTTGATCTCTTCCATCATCATCGCGATCGCCTTGGCGCGCACCGTCGGCAGCCACTCGGCCTCGCTCATTCCGCGGAGCTTGTCGCCATGCTCCTTCACCAGCACAGCGCCGACCGGCTTCAGATAGTCACCGGGATAGAGTCCTTCCGGAATCGCGCCGATGTCCTCGCCGAGCGCCTCGCGATATCGCAGGAACGCGGAGCGTGCGAGCACGTCGACCTGGGCGCCGGCGTC
Source organism: Bradyrhizobium sp. 153 (assembly GCF_023073835.1). Classification (NCBI taxonomy): domain Bacteria; kingdom Pseudomonadati; phylum Pseudomonadota; class Alphaproteobacteria; order Hyphomicrobiales; family Nitrobacteraceae; genus Bradyrhizobium; species Bradyrhizobium sp. 153. The sequence goes on from NZ_JADPKH010000101.1 coordinate 34,403, forward strand.
GTTGATGTAATATTCGCGCGTGACGTCGTGGCCTGCGAACTGAAGCAGGCTCGCCAGGGCGTCGCCGAACACGGCGCCGCGGCAATGGCCGACATGCATCGGTCCGGTCGGATTGGCCGAGACGTATTCGACGTTGACCTTGGAGCCGCCGCGGACGCGGCCGTAATCGGCGCCCTCGCGCAGCACCGTGCGCAGTGCCTCGGCCCAGGCGGCCGGCTTCAGCGTCAAATTGATGAAGCCGGGACCGGCGACGTCGACCTTGGCGATCAGCGCATCCGTGCGCAGCCGCTCGGCAATCTGCTCGGCGAGATCGCGCGGCTTTGCCTTTGCCTCTTTCGCCAGCACCATCGCGGCGTTGGTCGCCATGTCGCCATGGGAAGCATCGCGCGGCGGCTCAACCACGACGCGCGAGAAATCGATGCCCTCAGGCCAGCTGGCGTCCACGGCCAGCGTCCGGCAGGCGGCGTGCACGCGCGCGAGCACGTCGGCGAACAGGTGCAGGGATGAGGACGGGTCGGGCATGGCCGCCGCCTAACGCAAATCCGGGGTCGAGTCAAAGAGCCGCTGGTGCTCGGTCAGGGCGAAACGGTCGGTCATTCCGGCAATGAAATTGCCGATCCGGCGGGCGCGGTCGCCCTCATTGTCTGCCTCCGCCCCCAGCAGCCATTCCGGCGGCAGCTCGGCCGGCACCTTCAGGTACTTTGCGAACAGGTCGAACAGGATCTGCTCTGCCTCGCCCATCACCCGCACCACCCGCTTGTGACGGTACATGTGCTGGTAGAGGAAGGTCTTGACGGCGGCCTCCTCCTCGGCGACCTCGGCGGGGAACGCGATCAGCGCCCGGCTCTGCTGGCGCACGTCCTGCGCCGATTGCGGCTTGACCGCCGCAAGGTTCTTCTGCGCCTCGGCGAACACCGCACCGATTAGGTGCGAGATCAGCTCGCGCACCAGCTCGGCGCCGCGCCTGACATCTTCGAGATCGGGATAATGCGCCGAGGTCTCGGCGATGATCTCCGCCGTCAGCGGCATCACCTTGAGATCGTCGAGCTGGAACAGGCCGGCGCGCAGACCGTCATCGATGTCGTGAGCGTCATAGGCAATGTCGTCGGCGATCGCGGCGACCTGCGCCTCGAGCGAGGCGAAGCTCCATAATTCGAGATCATGCGTCTTGATATAGTCGGCGATGCCGATGGGAACGCCGTGCTCGCGATAGCGTCCGATCGGCGCGCCGCTGCGATCGGTCAGCGGGCCGTTGTGCTTGACGATGCCCTCCAGTGCTTCCCAGGTCAGGTTCAGCCCATCGAACTCGGGATAGCGGTGCTCCAGCGCGGCGACGACGCGGAGCGTCTGGGCGTTGTGGTCGAAGCCGCCAAACTCCTTCAGGCAGGCGTCCAGTGCCCGCTCGCCGGCATGGCCGAACGGCGGATGGCCAAGATCATGGGCAAGCGCCAAGGTTTCGGTGAGATCCTCGTCCAGCCCGAGCTGCCGGGCCAGCGCTCGGGCGATCTGGGCCACCTCGAGCGAATGGGTCAGCCGGGTGCGGTAGTGGTCGCCCTCGTGGAACACGAACACCTGGGTCTTGTACTTCAGGCGGCGGAACGCGGTCGAATGGATCACGCGGTCGCAATCGCGTCGGAACGGGCTGCGGGTCCGGCTCGGGGGCTCCGCGACCAGCCGGCCGCGGCTGCGCTCGGGGTCGCAGGCAAAGGGCGCGCGGGGGGCAGCCATTCCGACGGACACGGCGAATTTAGTCCCTATCCATTTGATTCTGCGTATGGTGGCACTTAACTATGTCGGGCGCGGGATACCAAACGAATTGGGCAATGAACTTGGTATGACCGGGACTATCGGAGACGAACGATGACGACTGCCGTGACCATCAGCGACCGGGCCGCACGCCGGATTGGGGAGATCCTCAAGGGCGAAGGGTCAGGCGCGATGCTACGCATCTCCGTCGAGGGCGGCGGCTGCTCGGGTTTCCAGTACAAGTTCGACATCGACCGTGCCCGCACCGATGACGATCTCGTGATCGAGCAGGACAATGCTGTGGTGCTGGTCGATTCGGCCTCGCAGCCGTTCCTGGCGGGATCGCAGGTCGATTTCGTCGACGATCTGATCGGCGCCTCGTTCCGAGTCAACAATCCGAACGCGACTGCCTCGTGCGGCTGCGGGACCAGCTTCTCGATCTGAGCACCTACGCGCCGGTGATCTGCCTTTCCTCGTCCGTCCACTCCACCTCGACCGGCATCAGCTCCGGCCGAAGCGGCGCATCCTCCGACATGACGTGGCCGTCCAGCGCACGTAGCAGGGCCGCGACCAGCGCAGGCTTGCGCAGCGGCTTGGGCAGAAAGTCCGACATGCCGGCCTCGCGGCAGATCCTGACGTCTTCGGGGAAGGCGTTGGCGGTGAGCGCGATGATTGGCAGGACTTCGAAGCGCCCGCCTTGCGCACGGATCGCGCGGGTTGCGGCAAGTCCGTCCATGTCGGGCATGCGCACGTCCATCAGCACGACATCGTAGTCGCCTTCAGAGGCTGCCGCGACGGCGTCGACGCCGTCGGTGACGACGCGCAGCTCAACATCGAATCCGCCGAGCATCTTGCTCACGACCATGCGGTTGACGGCGTCGTCCTCGGCGACCAGCACCTTCAGCGGCCGGTCGAGCCCGGCGATGCGAGCCTTGAGCTCGTCGCCGTCGTCGCGGCCCGCATCGTGGTCTGACGCCTCCGCCCGGCTCCAGGGCAACACCAGGGTGAAGCGGAAAGTCGAGCCCTCGCCCGGCATCGAGGTGACGCCGATGGTGCCGCCCATCTGTTCGATGATGCGCCGGGAAATCGCAAGGCCAAGGCCGGTGCCGCCGAAACGGCGGCTGATCGAGGCGTCCGCCTGGACGAAGTCGCTGAAGAGCTGGCCGAGCTTATCGGGGGCGATGCCGATGCCGCTATCGGTCACCGCCCATTCGACCGTCGCCAGCAGATCGCGCCGCGCCTGGCAGGTGACCGAAACCCTCACCTCGCCTTCGTCGGTGAACTTCACCGCGTTGGACACGAGATTGAGCAGCACCTGGCGAATGCGCGCGGCGTCGCCGCGCAGCGTCGGCGGCAGGTTCGGATCGAGCTCGATCTTGACTGCAACCCCCTTGCTCTTGGCGCTCGCGCGCGCCACGGACGCGGCGGTCTCGACCAGCGCCCGCGGCGCAAAGTCGATCGCTTCCAACGCGAAGCGGCCGGCCTCGAGCTTGGACAGATCGAGGATGTCGTTGAGGATGCGCTGGAGATTGTCGCCGGACTCGCGGATCGTGGTGACGGCCTCGTGCTGCTCCGGATCGAGCTTTGTCTCCAGCAGCATGCTGGCAAGCCCGAGCACGCCGTTCATGGGCGTGCGGATCTCGTGGCTCATCACCGCCAGGAAGTCGGACTTGGCGCGGCTCTCGGCTTCGGCCTTCTCCGCGCGCCAGCGTTCAGTCACGTCGCGGCCGAAGCCGCGATAGCCGAGGAACTGGCCGTCGCGATCGTGGGCGGGCTTCGCCGTCAGCGACCACAGCCGCGCCTCGCCCCCGGCGACGATCTTGATATTCATCTCATGCAGCGGCTCGGCCTGCTCCATCAGGCCGATGATGTTGTAGGCCGCGCTCTTGTCCTCGGGGCAGAGCATGTCGAGCACGTCGGCGAAGTGCGATCCCTTCAGGAGCGGAAGCGGCAGCTGCGCCACGTCCGCGAAGCGCTGGGGTACGTCGACGAGATGCCCTTCGGCATCGGTCTGCCACAGCCAGTCGCTGGCGTTCTCCTGAAAGTCCTTCAGCAGCAGCGAAATGATCTCGGTCTGCCGCTCAAGCTCGAGCTGGGCCTTGAGATTGCCGAGGAAGAGGTTGCCGTGGGAGACCATGTTGCGCGCCATGAAGAATGCGAACAGCAACAGGAACACCGCGGTCACCAGATAGGGCCCGTCACCGCACAGTAGCATCGCACCGGCGCAGGCGATCGTCATGGTGGCGAGATAGACAAGGCCGGCACGCGGGAAGGTCGACAGCGTGAACGCGCCGCCCGACATCATGCCGACCATCAGGCAGGCCAGGATGAGCTGGCTGGTTGGCACGATGCGGCTGAACAGCGCCAGCGGCAGCATGCCCCAGATCGCGGCGAGGAAGAACGCCTGCCGCAGCATCTGCCGCGCGGCACGCGGCGAGGCCTCCTGCGGCGGATTTCGATGCGACCGCCGCCACGAACGGACCGCGAGCGAGGCGGTGGCGGCGAGCGTCATACCCCAGATCGCGAGGAAGTCGTTCCAGCCCCTGCCCCAGAACAGGATCAGCACGACGGCGACGTTGAGCATGGTGACGGCCATCGTCACCGGAATCAGCCGCGTCACCGCCTCGATCTGCTTGGCGCGGATGCGCCGCAGCTCGCGCTCGCTGAGATCGGCCGTCAGACCATCCTCGATCTCGAAGCCGCCTAGCCAATACAGCAACGCGCCGATCACGCCGTCGCGCGGCTCAGTTCGCGTCATGGATTTGTCCGGCCATCCCATCCGAGGCACCTTTTCGGCATCAATGACCCGCCGCGCGCTTAAGCCGGGTTAATTTTGTGGGAGATTCTGCGGCCGCCTTGACGGGCGCGTTTGCATTTTGTTCTAACGGTGGCCCCGCCTGGAGCCCCTCCCAATGCCTATCAGAGTAGCCACCTGGAACGTGAACTCGGTCCGGCAGCGGATCGACCTGCTGCTGACCTGGCTGAAGGAGTGCCAGCCGGACATCGTCTGCCTCCAGGAGATCAAGTGCGTCGATGAGGCCTTCCCCCGGCTGGAGATCGAGGCGCTCGGCTACAACGTGGTTACGCATGGGCAGAAGACCTTCAATGGCGTCGCCCTGCTCTCCAAGCTCCGGTTCGACGAGACCAAATCGGGACTCGCCGGCGATGACGAGGATGCGCATGCCCGCTTTCTCGAAGGCGTGGTAACGCTCAAGCAGGGCGTCTTGCGCATCGCCTGCCTCTATCTGCCCAACGGCAATCCGGTCGGCACCGACAAATATCCCTATAAGCTCAAATGGATGTCGCGGCTTCTTGAGTATTCGAAGGAACGCCTTAAGGAGGAGGTCCCGCTGATCCTCGCGGGCGACTTCAACGTCATCCCGCATGCCCGCGACGTCCACAACCCCGCCGCCTGGACCGAGGATGCCCTGTTCAAGGCCGAGACGCGGGAGAGCTTTCAATCCCTGCTCGGGCTCGGCCTGACCGATGCCTTGCGGGCGGTCACGGATGAGCCCGGGCTCTACACCTTCTGGGACTACCAGGCCGGGGCCTGGCAGAAGAACCAGGGCCTGCGCATCGACCATCTCCTGCTGTCGCCGCAGGCCAGCGACCGGCTCGCCAATGTCGGCATCGACAGCTATGTGCGCGGTTGGGAGAAGCCGTCGGACCACGTGCCGGTATGGGCGGATCTCGATCTTGAGGCGGCATAAGAGCCGCCTCTGCAGATCACTCCCGGCGGCCCTGCACCCACTGCTCCAGCATTTGCAGGCACATGGCGCGGTCGTCGTCGGAGGCCTTGGCGAAGGCGCGGTTATAGCTTTCCTTGATCCAGGTCTCCTCGGCCCCGGCGCTGTCACGCGCCAGCGTCAGCCACATCAGGCCGCGCGCGACCTGCCGCGGCAGGCGGTCGCCGTTGAACAGCATCTGGCCAAGCAGGGCCTGCGCCTGATGCTGGCCCTTTTGTGCGGCGAGGCCGAGCCAGCGCGCGCCGTAGCGAAAATCCTCGCGCGAGGCGTCCGGCGTCTTCAGGTACAGGCGGGCCAGATCATACTGCGCGTCCGCGTTGCCGAAATAAGACGCGGCATAGGAGAACATCTCCCGCGCCCGCTCCGGATCCGACTTGATCTTCGAGTTCGGGATACCGCTGAGATAATAGCGGCCGAGCGCGACGAAGGCGTTGGCCACGATCTGCGCCTGCGGCGCCGACGGACTGTCCTCGGCATGCGCATTGGCGATGCGGCTGAAATATTCGAAGGCGCGCAGATCGTCCTGGGCGACGCCGTCGCCATTGGCGTACATGCGGCCGAGCTTCCACTGCGCGATGGGGTGGCCGCCCTCGGCGGCATATTGCAGGGCGCTAAGCGAGGTTTCCTGGGTTACGACCGCCGGCGGAATTCGGCTGCGAACCGTATTCGCGGCGCCCGGCAAGGTGGTCACGACCGGGATGGTCGCGTCCTTGTTCACCGGCGCACCGTCGAAGGCGAGCGCCGGTGCGGCCAGCGCTATAGCCCCCAACACAAACGCAACTATGGCACGCCTAGATGTCCGCATAGCACTGTTTCTCGTGCGCGCCGCCCGGATGGGTCACCGCCCCCCCGAGCGCTGGTCCAACCTGCTGAGCATACTTCCAGAGCGCACCCGACGTGTGGTTAGTCGCGCGAGGTGCCCATTTGGTCTTGCGCTGGGCGAGCTCCTGGTCGCTCAATTTTACGTTAAGGGTACCGGCGACGGCATCGATCTCGACGATGTCGCCGTCCTCGAGCAGCCCGATCGGGCCGCCAATCGCGGCCTCGGGCCCGACATGACCGATGCAGAAGCCGCGAGTCGCGCCGGAGAAGCGGCCGTCGGTGATGAGCGCGATCTTGCCGCCCATGCCCTGGCCAGTCAGCGCTGCGGTGGTCTGGAGCATTTCCCGCATGCCGGGACCGCCCTTCGGCCCCTCGTAGCGGATCACGATGACTTCGCCTTCGCGATAGGTGCGCTTCTGGACCGCCTCGAAAGCATCCTCCTCACGGTCGAAGCACCTGGCCGGACCGGTGAACCTGAGGTTGGACATTCCCGCGACTTTCACGATCGCACCTTCTGGCGCCAAATTGCCCTTCAGACCGACCACACCGCCCGTGACGGTGATGGGTTTGTCTGCCGGGTGCACCACGTCCTGGTGCGGATTCCATTTCACGCTCTTGAGGTTTTCGGCGATCGTTCGACCGGTGACGGTGAGGCAATCACCGTGAAGAAATCCGTTGTCGAGCAGCGTCTTCATCAGAAGCGGGATGCCGCCAACTTCAAACATGTCTTTGGCGACATAACGGCCGCCCGGCTTCAAATCCGCGACATATGGTGTCTTTTTGAAGATTTCGGCGACGTCGAACAAGTCGAACTTGATGCTCGCCTCGTGCGCGATCGCCGGTAGGTGCAGCGCAGCATTGGTCGAGCCGCCGGACGCGGCGACCACGGCGGCCGCATTCTCCAGCGCCTTGCGGGTGACGATGTCGCGCGGCCGGATGTTGGAGGCGATCAGGTCCATCACCTTCTCGCCCGCGGTCATGCAGAAGGCGTCGCGGATTTCATAAGGTGCCGGCGCACCGGCTGAGTATGGCAGCGCAAGGCCAATCGCCTCGGAGACAGTCGCCATGGTGTTGGCCGTGAACTGCGCGCCGCAGGCACCCGCCGAGGGACAGGCCACGCGCTCGATCTCGTCGAGGTCCTCGTCCGACATGGCGCCAACCGAATGCTTGCCGACCGCCTCGAACATGTCCTGCACCGTGACCTGCTGGCCGCGGAAATTGCCGGGCAGGATCGAGCCGCCGTAAATGAAAATCGACGGCACGTTGAGGCGGACCATAGCCATCATCATGCCCGGCAGCGACTTGTCGCAGCCGGCGAGGCCGACGAGCGCATCATAGGCGTGGCCGCGAACCGTCAACTCGACCGAGTCGGCGATGCATTCGCGCGACGGCAGCGAGGAGCGCATGCCATCATGGCCCATGGCGATGCCGTCGGTGACGGTGATGGTGCAGAATTCGCGCGGAGTGCCGCCGGCCGATGCGACCCCCTTCTTCACCGCCTGTGCTTGACGCATCAAAGCGATGTTGCAGGGCGCAGCCTCGTTCCAGCACGAGGCGACGCCGACGAAAGGCTGGTGGATCTGCTCGGTAGTCAGACCCATCGCGTAGAAGTAGGAGCGATGAGGCGCGCGCGCAGGACCTTCCGTCACGTGACGGCTCGGCAGCCTCTGCTTGTCGATCTTCGCGCGCATCGCAAACCAGTTTCCCCGGTCAACCCTTTCAGACCCGAAAAATCAGAGCCAAGATTTGAATCGACCTTGGGATTTCCCGTCGCCGTCGAAGACTGGCCGCTACCCTTAAAACATTAGAGTGATTTTATTCATGTTCGGGTGTGGCTAAAAAGCGGCGACGACGCGAACGGTCGGTGATCAAAGTTAAATCCGGGGGAGTGTTGCGCGGATAGCACAATCGTGGCTCGGAAGACACGGATAAGCCTACAGTGATACCTCGCGGCGAGGCCCAATCTCCGACTTGAAGGAGCGAAGAAGCTCCGCCCGGATCTGGTTGGTGACAGGAAGCGCGGCTGCACTGAGTCGGGGACCCGCTTTGCCTGATCATGTCCGTGCACACCTCGCTCGTGTCCGCGACAAGCTCCACATCGCCAGGCAAGCCCGGCGCTGGCGTCCGGAGCACGAGGGAGGTGTGACACACCGCCGTCGGCGCATCGCAATGATGGATCGAGAGGGGATATCGTAACTCTCCGACGTGCATTTCAACGCGCAGACACGCCTTCGCATCCTCGCGGCGCATTTCGCCCGAGCTTTGCTTCGTCGCTCCACCCTCAAAGCCGGGAGGGCGCAGGGGCGGCCGCATAGGCGTTAAGTTTATTCTTGAGTGTTGGAATCACACGTGATTCCTAGCCGGGATGGCAGACGAATCGCTTCTGAACGAGGACTGGACGAGAGTGCTTACGCAACTCGGCGGGGCTGCGCAGCTTGAGATAAGTGCGCGCCAGACGAAGGCTTTCGTGCGGCGGCGCCAAATTCCAGATGCGGTGTCGTTACTTCGGCTGATGCTGGCCTATTGTCTGGGTTGTCAATCGGCGTTCGACTGGGACCCCCTATCGGCATCCAAAAGGGACCCCTTTGATCGGCGTGCTCTGCTGGGAGCGCTCGGGTCGTCGGAGCTGGTC
>NZ_JADPKH010000141.1:0-41984 GCF_023073835.1 Bradyrhizobium sp. 153
TGGCGATCCCGGCAGGACTCGAACCTGCAACCCGCGGAGTAGAAACATTCCGGGCGCGGAGGCAAAATCCGCTACTCAGCAAAGGCTTAAGCCGGCTCCGCGCCGCGCTCCGGTGAATTCTCCGGTGATTGCATCGCCTGCGCGGCATCGCGCATGCCCTGCAGATAGGCCTCCTCGAGCAACAGGCTCAATGGTCGGTCCGGTCCCATGCCCTCCAGGAACGGCCGCGTGCGCCGGCGCAGGAAGTCGCGCTGTTTTTCGGAGAGCAGCAACGGCCGGCGCGGGAAGCTGGCGACGTCGCGCACAGCGCGGCGCTGGTGCGTTATTTCGGACCCGGGGGCTGTCTGTGTGGGGGCGAGGTCGCTCCGGCGCATGGGCAGGGCTCCTAGCGGCTTTCTCAGGTCGCCACAGAATGCGTGCTGCAGAGGAATATTGGGCCGCATCGCGGGCACCGCGGCGGCGGCTCGATCGCGTTGCCGGCGTCATCCAGCTCGACCGTCTCGAACGAGCGGCCGCGCAGCCGCAGGGCGGTCGGCCTTTGCGCCGGCGCCGGTCCGCCCGTCATTGTCGCTATCAGTGCGGCCTCGAGCCGCGCCGCCAGCTCCGTTGCGATTTTGGCTTCGGTGCTCATTGGGTGGGCTCCTGGTAGCTTCACCCTTCTCCCGGAAGGGCCGGTAAGGTGTTTGCCGACAGCTCGGCGAAAGCGCGATGCACTTGGGCTTGCCGGATCGCAGTCTCGCGCTGCTCGAGTGGATTGGTGAAAAAATTGTCGAGGTCCTCCCGCCTCATCGGCAAACCTACATGCCTTCCGATCGCGGCGAGAAGCTCGTTGTAGTGATCGACCGACCCATCCGGGGTGCCCACCTTCGAATAGCAAATGAACCACTTGTCCAAAATGTCGTGGTTGTCCCGGAAGATGACCTTCACGGCGTTCAGGGCGGCCAGCATATTGGCCGATCCCCATCGGCCGCGCTCCGACATTAAGATCGAGAAGCAATTTAGTTCGCGCTCCCGCTGCGTTGTTTCGCGCTTGAGCCGCTCGGCCCTGATCGGTGCGAAGAACGCAAACGCGGCTGAGGCGATGGACACCACAAGCGCGGCAACTGCAATAATTTCAGCCCATGTCATTTGTCTCTCCTGATCTTCGCTCGCAACCCTTGAGCGATTCGGTTCCGACAAAATGCCACGTGGTCGGCGGCCGCGCATACAGGCCTGGGCTTATCCGCCCTATTCACAGCCTCTGCTCAGCAGGCAGGCTGCTCGGGGAGGCCGACCGGTAGTCGTCATGCGTGCGGCTCCTAGTGGGTTTCAGGTCGTCGGCGGCTTCCGTGCGTCCTGGGTGTGGTGCCAGCGCGCGATCTGCTCGGGCGTCAGGCTTGAATAGAATTGCTCCCACGCTGTCCGGAAGGCCTCCTTAGCGGCTTCCAGGTTCGCCGACGATCCGTGGGACCATGCGGCCAAGGGTAGAGGAACGGTGATTGTCCAGGCATGCGCCTCGGTCCCGTGCACATGGTCCTCGGTTTTCCTGATGCGGCCGACCTCGCGGCCCTCGTGAACCACGACGAAGTCGCCTTCGGCTGTTTCGCCGCCGATCACGGTCGGGCGCAGCTTGAGGATCATTCGCCACCGCCTTCAATCAGCTTCGGCGCCGGCGGCGCAATCTCGCGCGCGCCGTGCGTCTCTTCCATCGCCTGGCGAACGTCGTCGACCGTCGCGGCGGTGTAGAACGTCGCCGTTGTCTTGATGTCGGTATGGCCGAGCAGCTCCTGCACCACGCGAAGGTTGCGCGTTTTGCGCAGCGTGCGCATGCCCGTGGTGTGGCGCAGATCGTGGATGCGGGCCTTCACGCCGGCTTTGTTCCAAGCGCGGTCCTTGTGCGACCCGAGGCCCTCATAGGTGATCGGATGGCGCTCGCCCTTCATCCGGCGATCGTTCGGGTTACGCCAATTCTTCCAGTTGCGCTGCGCCCTGGTGGTGAAGACGAAAACAGCGTGGTGGCCGCGCCGGCGCCAGAGAATGCCGTAGGCCTCTTTCGTGAGCGGGATCGTGCGCCAGGCGCCGCCCTTGACCTGGACCTTGACGATCGCGAGATCGAAATCGACTTGCGGCCAGGTGATCAGCAGCTCGCGGCGGCGTAAGCCGGTGATGATCGCAAAGCGCCGCAGCTCGGCATAATCGAGATCCTCGGCGGCATCGAGCGCCTGTTCCTCACCCGGTGAGATCTCGCGCACGGGCCGCTTAGTTTCTTTCAGCCGGTGCTTTTTCCAGGTCGGCTCATTCGGCAGGCTGGCGTTCCAGTTCTCCTTCGCGCGCCGCATCACCCGGCGCAGTAGATCCAGCGTGCGATTGACCGTTGTGGCGGTGATGGGACGGTAGAGGATGCGCGCGCGGCCGTTCTCGACGACGGTTGAATCGCGCCGCTTGTCCTTGCGCCGCTCGGCGACCAGACGCGCGACGCTATCATCGATAATGTCGTGGAGCTGGGTACGGGCGCCGAGGATCTCGACGATGCGGTCAAGGCTGGATTTGATCTTCGCGTCGGCCAAGTGCTGGCCGTGCTCGCCCCACCAGCGCTCGCAGGCGCGACCGAGCGTTAAGGGGCTGCGTCGCTCGGCGAGCTCTCGCGCGATGATGGCGCGGGCTTCGCGCTTTTTCTCGGCCTCGACTTCACGGGCCGCATGCTCATCGTCCCGTTCCGTGGAGCCGGAAAAGCGACGACGGTTGATGTCGAATGAGTATTGGTAAAATTGCGAGCGGCTGTCGCGGTAGACGGACATGCTTCCTGGTCCCCTGTCAGAAGCGCCTCGACGTCCGCGCGGGTGAAGCAGCGGTGCGGCTTGGCCCGGCCGGTGCCCTTGATCCGGAAAGGGAGCCGACCGGCGTCAATATGGCGCTTGATGGTTTTCCGGTCCATCGGGAACAGCCGCGCCAGCTGTGGAACGTCGATGGTCACGAACGCCGCGAAATGCGACTCGAGGGCTGGGGAAAGGGGGGTCATCGCGCCTCCGCGGCCAGCTTGGCGCCGTCGGCCGTGAGCCGGCAGGTGACCTTGTTGTCGATGTCACGGCCCCATTCGATCAGGCCCATGTCCGCCAGCGGCAGTAGCGGCCCGCGCCGGTCCGGGCTCATCCAATCCGTCGAGAGCGAGCGCAGCAGCGCGAGCTGCTCCTCGCTCGGATGCGGCGGGACCGAGAGGGCCGCGAGCGCGTCGGCCAAGGTGGCGCAGGGCGTGGTGCCGTCGACCATGTAGGACCGCTGCGTCGTGCGCGTGCGCTTGAAAAACTTGTCAATCACCAGCAGCCGCGGCTGGTCGATGCAGCGGTGGCCATAACCGAAGAATGCGCTGCCGCCGTTGAAATGCGAGCCGTTGCGATTGAAGCGCCATCCGTTGAAATCCGCTTCGGTGAAGGGCGCGGTCATTGGCGTGCCTTCTCCGGCTGCCGGCACGCCTCGCCCTGGATGGCGCCGCAGGCCATGCAGCTGCCGTCGAGGTCGACCTCATTGGTGTCGCAGCGCCGCGGCGGGGCGTGGTCATCGCTTCTGGTCCCGGCCTCGACGGCGCGCACGCAGTCGAACATGCGGGCGACGATCGCCTCGCAATCGGCGATGCCGATGTGACGCACGCCGCGGGCAATGAGGTCGCGCTGCAGTGCGCGGGCCAGGATGATGCTGACGCCGCTCATGCGATCTTCACCCATCGCGCGTCGCCGGCGCAGTGCGGGCAATAGCCCGGGGTGTTGGTCTGTGACGCTGTCGTCTTGCGGCCGCATCCGCCGATGCAGGGCTCGGCGTCCGGACAGTGTTCGTGCCCGATGCTGTGGCAGCGGCAAGTCGACGGGCGGAAGCGGATCGCCTTTTTCCGGCGCCAGGGGGTGCACTGGCAGGGCTCGCCGCGGAGTCCCTTGTGCTCGCCCTGTTGGCCGCGTTTGCGCGTGGTGCGGATTGCCGGCGCGGGGATCGCAAGCGACGCCTCGAGGGCGACGTCAAGAACGCGGCTGCAGGTGATTAGCTCGGCAATTCGCTCGGAGCGTGCGCCGAGGAATGGCTGCGCGGTCTTGCGCGCGCCGGTTGCGCTACCAGTTGTGTCTGCCACATTTTCCCGGCCGCTGTCGATGCAGTTAGGTGCGTACATACCGACATCCCCACTCCGTAAAAGTCCTGACTCCGTTCCCCTCGCCGGAACTAGCGACGGGGAGTATTCCCTAGGAATGCAACCGCCGCGGGACGCGGAACACCACCCGCGGAGGGGATAAGCGGATTGTGAATACACAATCTGTGTTATCCACGCAAGGCTTAGCATGGACTAGTGTAGAGCTGGGGAAATGGGAATGGGACTGTCAGCGAGATCAATCGGGGAGACCGATGCAACGAGGCGGGCGGCGCTGCAAATTGCGGTGCAACTCCCGGAGAATGTCGAGGAGGCTCGGGGCGTGCTGGCGCAGGCGTCCTACCTGCTGGAAAATTACCTGATCCGCGGGCCACGGCCCGTCGAGCGTCGGAGCGACTAGGCTCGCTTGGCGCGCTCGCGCTGCTTCTTCTGGATGTTGGTGGCTAATTCCGCCGGGAGACCGGCGGTGATGCCGCGGTAAATGTAATCAAGAGATGCGCCGGTCGCGGCGCATATCTTGACGGCCTGGTCGACCGAGATTCGGCGCAATAGCTTTTCGTAGTTGTTAACAGCTTGCGGCTCGATGCCGACCAGGCGCCCAAAGGCGGCCTGGGTCATGCCGCCATGCACGCTTTCCCGTATCAAAATCAGGCGTTCGGCAATGGCTTTGAGGTCTCGCGACATGGCGAGACCGTGCCCTAACCCTGTCGTGGAGCCTATTAGCGCGTCGCTTGGATTTTGCGAATAAGCAAGTCGTGTATACATTCGCCCCTCATGGATGATTCGGCGGCGGGGAAATCTCAGGTCATCAAGACGGCAGCGGGCGTGATCGAAGCGCTCGGCGGGACCGTCGCGGCTGCTCGGGTCGGTGAGACGACGCCGCAATCGATGACCAATGCGCGGACGCGCAATCGGCTTCCCTATCCGACCTTCCTCATCCTGACCGAGGCGCTGTCCGCGCTCGGCAAGAGTGCCGACCCACGGCTGTGGGGGATCAAGCCGGTAAAGCGGCGAGGGGGCTGACCCGGGGCAACTCGGCGTCATGTGGGGCGGGGGCTTCATGGGACGGACGACCTATCGGAACCGAGCGGAACTGGCAAAGAAGCCGGCCGATCAACCGATCGGCAAAGACCGATCAGCTGATCGGTGGTTTCTTCCTATCGCCCTGATATTCCGGAAGAATTTTCCGAAGAAAACCGCCGAGGTTTTGGCCGACATGGCCGGGCTGCGCGATGTCCGCCCGGCCGAGTTGTGGCTTGACGGCAGCCGCGCGCCGAGCGGCGAGGCGCTCGCCCGCATGATCGCCTCGGCCCACGGCGACCTCGTCATTCGCGCGCTCACGGCCGGCTGCGGCCAGACCTGGGTCAAGCGCCATCGCCGCATCGAAACCTTGGCGGCCGCGCGGGCCGATCTCGCCGCTGCGCAGCGCCGCCTCGCCGAAGCCGAACAGGGGATTGAGCCATGATCGACCTCGCTGCGCGTATCGCCGACCCCGAGGACCTCCGCGTCCTGGTCATGCTGGCCGTGGTGCTGGCCGCCGGCGTGCTCGTGGTCGCCGCCGGCGCCCGCATGCTGCCGCGCCGCGAGGACGCTGGCTTCGGCATCCGGGTGCGCCGATGAAGGCCGCCCGCGCCATCCTGTTCGGGCTCGACCGCCGGGTGATCGTCGGCGCCGTCCGCGTCGTCGTCGCCGACCAGGCGCCGAAGGTCATCATGTTCGACGGCGATCCGTTCCTGCCGATGCCCGTGCCGCCGACCTGGTCCGCCAAGGACGTCCTCGCCTACGGCCAGGAGCGGCCGTACCGCGCCGACGAGGGGCTGCTCGAGGTGGCGTCATGATCGTCTGGGCGCCTTGGCATCGGCGGCACGGCTACGAGGTCCCGGACATCTGGGAAAACGAGCCGGTTGCGTTCGCCGACCTCTCGCCGCGGCTGCTCGCCATGGTGCGCGAGCTAAATGCGCGCGACGGCACCAACAATCGCAACGGCTGGCGCGCCACCAAGACCATGCTTGTGAGGGCGCCATGAGCGGCCGTCCCGTCATCACCGTCGACATGGTCGCGGCCGCCGCCGCGCGCGCCAGGGCGCAGGGCGAGGATCTGCGCCGCCGCACGCCGCACTACATCGCGCAGCACCTCGTCGTTTGGGATTCCGAGTGCCGCGGCCTCGACTACACCGGCGCGGTCTCGGCCGCGCAGCGCTGGCTCAAGGGGTTTGCGTCGTGACCGAGCAGCTCAACCGAACCGATGCCCGCGAGGAGTTGAAATCCTACATCGAGCGCATCGAGCGCCTGGTCGAGGACATCGTTGCGCTCAAGGACGATCAGCGCGTGCTGTTCGCTGAGGCGAAGGCCAAGGGCTACGACACCAAGGCCATGCGTCGCATCATCAAGCGCCGGCAGAAAGACCCGACCGAGATCGCCGAGGCCGAGTCGATCGATGGCGTCTACATGCACGCGCTCGGCATGCAGGCGGATAGCCCGCTGCACGTCCAGGTCGCGCGCTTGATCCGGGACGGCATGTCCCGCGATGAGGTGATCGAAGCGTTCCAGATGCTGGTCCCGCGCAACGGCGAGATCATCGCCAGTGTCGGCGGCACGCCGATGCGGCTCTGGCGCACCGAGGACGGCAAGGCCTGCGCCGAGGAATACGTGCCGCCGCTGTTCGACAGCTTCATGGCGAAGCGGAAGGCCGAGAAATGATGCAGGCGCCGATCAACATCTCGGATGCGCGTGCGGTCGCCTTCGACATGTCGGCGCTGCCGGACCTGTCGTTCACACCGTGCCGCCGGATCTGGCTGTCGCAGCGCGAGCCGATCTTCATGCTGGTCGATGCCATCGACTACGCCTGGCTATCGGAAAACATGTGGAACGTCTGGCACGCCGGCAACGGTCGCGGCGATAGCTGGATGCTCTACGCCAAGCGCAATGTGGGGCCGGGGCGATCAACCGTCCGCGCGCATCGCGAGATCATGATTGCGGCCGATCCCGGCCGGGACGATGCGTTCCTAGCCGCGCATGTCGTCGACCATATCAACGGCCAGACCCTCGACAATCGACGCTGCAATCTGCGCTGGGCCACCAAGCGCGACAACGCGATCAGTCGCCGCACGCGCGGCACGGCGCCCACGCTCGAGGCCATCGTGCAGCAGATCATCGCCGACGCCTTGGCAGGCGCGGCACAGCTGGAGGAGGTGCCGTTTTGACCGCGCTGCTCTCGTTCCATCGCTTCGCTAACCTGTTCCCGCTGATCGAGGGGCAGGAATTTTATGACCTCGCCGAGGACATCCGCGAGAACGGCCTGCGCGATCGCATCGATCTGCTCGGCGATGCAATCCTGGACGGCCGCAATCGCTATCGCGCACTGGTCTGGCTGGCGACCACCGGCGAGGTGCTCGGACCGGGCTGGGGCGAGGGCTCGGAATGGGAGGCGCTCGGCCTGGAAGGGCAGGCCTTGTCGGCGTCGGCGTTGGCGCCCGACAGCTGGCTGTTTTATCCGTTCAACGAGGCGACACAAGGCGACCCGCTCGACTACGTCCTCTCGAAAAACCTCAACCGCCGGCACCTGACCGACGACCAGCGCCGCATCGTGGCGGCCGAGCTGGTCACCATGGGCAAGGGCCGCCCGGGGAAAATGCCGCAATCTGCGGGATTTTCCCGCGACCACGCCGCTGCCGCTCTCGGGACGGATGTCGCCGGCGTCGAGCGGGCGCGCACCGTCGTCAAGAGGGCCGTGCCGGAGGTGGTCGAAGCGGTCAAGTCCGGCGATCTCTCCGTCGCCGCGGCGGCCGAGATCGCGACCCAGCCGGTCGAGCGCCAGGCCGAGATCGCCAAGGCGCTGACGCGGGACGCCTCCGGCCGGCTCACCGACGAGGCCAAGAAGGCGCTGGCGCCGCTGATTCGCGAGATCCGGGTCGAGAAAATCGCGGCCAAGAAAGAGCGGCGGGCCGAGCGTGAGCAGGCGTTTGGCCGCAAGGTCCAGGCGCTGCCCGGCAGCTTCTATGGCGTCGCGATCGAGGATTTCGAGTGGCATCACGCGGCGTGGTCCGAGGAGACCGGCAGCGAAAAAAGCCCGTCGATGCATTACGAGACGGCCGCGGACGCGCAGACGCCCGAGGCGATCGTTGCGCGCTGCGCCGAACGCTTCGCCTGCCTCGCGCCCGATTGCATCCTGTTTAAGTGGGTGACGATTCCGCACCTGGCGATCGGCATCAAGGTGCTCGAGCTACAGGGCTTCGAGTACGTCACCAGCCTGGTCTGGAACAAGGAGCGGGCTGGCGCCGCGCGAGGTCCGGGTTATTGGGTCACCGGCGAGCATGAGGTCGTCCTGGTCGGCAAGCGCGGCAACGTGGTGCCGCCGGCGACCGCGCATTTCCGCAGCAATTTCTCGGCGCCAGTCGGCGAGCATTCCGAGAAGCCCGACAATCTGCACGAGATCGTCGAGTTTCACTGGCCGACCACGCCGAAGGTGGAATTCAACGCACGGCGCCGGCGCGATGGCTGGGCCGCATGGGGCTTCGATGCGCCCGACAGCGTGCCTGCTGCTGAGGTCGAAGCGCGCCGCGCGGCCTTCGTCGCCTACCGCGAGGCGCAGGACGAAGCGCGGCTCTGGCAGCACCCCGCGATTGCGGATCGGCACGTCCTGAAGATGACGCGCGATTACGAGGGCGACGTTTCGTTCGATGTCGCCACCTGCCAGTGCGGCTGGTCGTTCCGCTGTGAGGGCGCGCCATTTGATCTCGCGCGCGACCAGGCGTGCGACGCGCATTGGCGCGAGGTGATCGCTCAGAATTCGCAGCTCCCGGGGCCCTCCGGTGAGACCGAGACGGCCGCGGCGGAAGCAACTGATGGGGCCAGCGCCGCTGCGGCCGTCGCGGGCCTGGAGCGCGCGCCCTATGACGCCGGCGACGTCGTCACCATCGAGCAACTCGCCGGCTCCGATTGGCTCGCGCCGGCCGAGCTGGACGCGCTTGAACTCACTGAGCGCGAGCAGCTCAAGATCCTGTCCGATTTTTGCCACCCGCAGCGCACGCTCTGCGATGTGCTCGGCCCGCACTGGCAAGCCCGCGAGATGGCGTACCTCGGCAGCGGTGGCCAGTGGTCGCTGCGCGGCGCCGGCTGGGACCGTCTGCGCGAATTGGAAGCTGCCGAGCGTCAGGTCGCGGTAGCCGATCTCACCGAGGCTTACCGCGCGCCGCAACCGAGCCTGTTCGACGTCGCGCGCCAGCTCGACGATGCGCCGCAAGCCGAAGTAGTCGACGGCGTGCTGCAGACGCGTCTGCCGATCGATGGCGACGAGCTGGCCGAGCAGCTTGCGCTGCTCGAGATCGACGCTGGCCGCGCGATCGAGCCCGAGATGCTGCGTCACCTGGTCGGCAAGAGCTTTGCGCATTGCGGCCTGACCAAGATTTCCGTGACCGACGACGGCCGCGCCTTCCTGGCGCAGCTGGTTTCGCCGGCATCCGTTCAACAGCAGGGGGCAACGCCGTGAAGCAAAGCAAGGTCATGTCGCTCATCGAGAGCGTCATCAACATCGTCGTGGGGTTCAGTATCAGCCTCGCGGCGCAGGTATACTTCCTGCCGCTACTCGGCGTGACCGTTTCGTTCCGGCAAAACCTTCTGTTTGCGCTGATCATGACCGCGATCTCGATCGCGCGCTCGTACCTGCTGCGGCGCGTGTTCGAGGCCCTGCATATCCGCAGGCCGCTGTCGCCGTTCATGCAAGCCGTCATCGCTGAGCGCTTCCGGCAGATCGAGCAGGAGGGTTGGTCGAC
The DNA here is from genome assembly GCF_023073835.1 of Bradyrhizobium sp. 153. Lineage (NCBI taxonomy): Bacteria > Pseudomonadati > Pseudomonadota > Alphaproteobacteria > Hyphomicrobiales > Nitrobacteraceae > Bradyrhizobium > Bradyrhizobium sp. 153. The sequence continues at coordinate 9,879 of NZ_JADPKH010000141.1, forward strand.
AGCGCATGACGACACGCATCCGGTTGGTGAGCTGGCGGCCGCGGGCTCGGCTTACGCAATCATGCCGACTTGGCGCCGTCGCGCGGACGACGACTTTGGGCCGGAGCCACCGATGGTGTGGCCTTGGTCGCTCGACTGGTGGAAGCCGCAGGACAATCGCCGCGACCTGGTCCGCGCCGCCGCGCTGGTGATTGCCGAGGGCGAAAAGTCTGACCGCAACCGGGGCCGCAAATGATCCGCGAGCAGATCCTGATCGGCGGCGGCTTCGTCGTGTTCTTTGCCGGCTTCATGCTCGGCTACACCATCGCCTGGTGGCAGCGCGGCCGGCTCGCCGCGCGCGTGGTTGCTGACGTCTCCGGCCCTGAGACCACCATCGTCCTCGGCGACCTCGAGGCGCGCGTGCGGAGATCGCAGCAGTGATCGTCATCAGGGTTGAGCTGCATTCGGCAATAACTCGAAAGGTGACCGAGCTGGCGCGGATGCGTATCTGCAACGTCGGCGGCGACAAGGATCTCGGCGATTACGACGTCGAAACTCTGCGCGGCAGATGCCGCGAGCAGCTGGATCAGGGCGTCCGTCAGCGCGCCGGCAAAGTGCGGGCCTATCCGCGTCTGCGCATCCACGTCTGGCATCTGGTCGCGCGGGCACTCATCGCAACTGGCTACGCGGGGACTCGTGAACTGGAGCAGCCGTCCGACATGTTCGAGGCGGCGGAATGAAGCACAAATGGAGTGAGAAGGTCCGCAGCGACGACGGCCACAGCTCCCGCAAGGTTTGCGAGCGCGAGGGCTGCGAAATCGTCTGCGTCTCGCGCCACGAAACTGACGAGCGCGGCTTTGCCCAGCACTGGAAAGAATGGTTTCGCGGCACCGCTCTGATCCAGCGCGGAGGCGGCACGCCGGCGTGCGAGGCTGTTGAGGTGCCGGCATGAGTAGGCCTATGCCCTTGCCTTGGGACGACGCCGAGCAGGATCATCTGCTGTTCCTGCGCGACCGCGAAAAGCTCCGCTTCAACGCGATCGGGCCGCGCTTGGGCCGTTCGCCAGAGGCGTGCGAGGTCCGCTATTACACCAAGCTGTTCGCGGTCAACGCAGCGAACCACTACGGCAAAGCGCGCAGTGGCGGGCGGCCGGTCGGCGGCGGCAAGCCGCGGCCGAAGGTGAACCGGCCTGCGCAGCCGGTGGAGATGAAGATCCCGCTGCCGGCCGAGCATGGCGGCTATCGCGCCGTTGATCTCGATGGCCTTCGCGAGCGTGCCGAGCTGATGCTGCGCATCGCCGAGCGCGGCCTCACGGGCGGCGTGTTCGGCGACCCGCCGCCTGGCCGGTCGGCGCTCGACGAGCGCACTAGGTCCGCTACGGCCGCCGTACAGCGGCTTGCCGGACGAGGGGGCTCCGATGTCCGCTGACCTCATCCTCACCACACTTTCCGCTGGCGGCGAGCCCTCAACCAAGCTTGCAAACGTCATCCAGCAGCTGGTGATCGAGGCCGGCAAGCTCGGCGAGCTGGAAATCGCGAATTACGTTCGATCGACCAACCAGCTGCTCGGCGACGATGAGGTCGATGCCATGGCGCCCGAGAAGCTCGCCGTGGTCCGTGACCATCTCGTCAAGGTGAAGCGCTTTCCCGCCATCTGGCTGGTCCGCCTCGGCGACGCGATCGAACGCGGCTTGTTCTGGAACTATTCCGACGAGCGCATCGTGCAGATCATGCTGATGGGGCCGCGATAGCAAAACGTTTCTTTGTGCCAGTTGCTTACCGCGTCCAGTTGACTCGAATTCTCAAGGCATCACGTGTCTAATCCTCGTCTGTCGATCATTCCCGCGGGGGCGGTGACTGATCGCTCGCTCGAGCCGCGCGACCTGCAAACGCTGTGTCTGCTCGGCCGTCACATCGATCGCGCCGGTTGGTGCATGCGCAGCCAGGTCCGCATGGCCGAAGAGCTGGGCTGCGGCCGCGCCACGCTGCAGCGCTCGCTCGAGCGGCTCTATGAGGCCGGTTGGGTGGAGAAGCGGCGGCGCGACACTTGGCGCCCGGAAGATTCGACGCCGTCGTCGAGCTATGCATATCGCGTGAAGCTCGACCGCGACGATATCGACCTGAAAGGCCTCGCAAGCGAGAACGACGACGTCGACGACGCGAGCCATGCAGAAATCGCGGAAGTGCCGGAAAATGGGGAGGGGGTGCCCGCTGGTGGGCAGGGGTGCCCGCCCATGGGCACGGGTGCCCATCCTAGCGCGGGCACGGGTGCCCACACATACGCGGGCACCAATAACGACCCCTTAGAACGCCCCCTTAAAACGACTGAGAGAGACGCGGGTGCGCGCGCGAGGGATCGCAAGGAGCGCTTCAAGGCCGAGTTCCGCAAGCGCTGGCCGACAGCGGCTGTCGATGATCGCCATCGGACCGACTACGCCGCCGATGCGCTGACGCCTGACGAGGAGAAAGCTGCGCTCGAAGGCATCGGGCCGTTCCTGGACGAGCTGAAGCGGCAGGGGCGAAAGTCCGTCCCCGCGGGCTGGCGCTATCTCGAGGAGAAGCGTTGGACGCTGCTGCGGCAGGGTGAAAGTTCTGCAGATGGCAGCGCTCTACGGGTGTGGTCCGATGTCGGCAGTCGCGAGCATTGCGCGCTGGAAGCGCTGTACGCGGTCGCCAAGGCGCGGCTGTTCGTAAACGCCGGTAAGGTCATCTATCGCGGCAGCATCACGCCGCAGATCCTCGCCTTCGCCGAGGTCGGCGACAAAGCGTCTTGGCGGTGGATAACCGATCGCCAGCAAATCGCCGCGTGGCAGGCATTCCTCGCCGCGCACGTTTTCGGCGTGAGGTCGCCGCTCCTCGAGCAGCGCGGCAGCGAACACGGCTTCTACGCGCCTGGGCCATGGCCGCCGCGCAAGGACGGGGGCTGGCCCGATTCGGAAGCTGCATAAGCATCACCGAACTAGCATCACGATGACGCATCACAGGGCAGGGGAGAACCTATGACTATGGCCTATAAAATCGGGGATTTCGTCGAGTATGTGCCGCTGCTCGATGAGGTTGCCGCGGTGCCGCTCGAGCCGGAGCGCTGGTTTCTGCTGCTGACCTACCCTCACAAGGAGCGAAAGGTCATGCGGACCTTCCGTGAGCGCGGCGTCAGCGCCTATTTTCCCGTGGTCCGCAAGCGGACCATGCACCGTGGTCGTCTGTGCGACGTCGCCGCGCCGCTGTTTGCGCAGGCGATCTTCATCCCGGACTTCCAGGCCGCGCTCGGTGGCGTCAAGGTCGACGGAGTCGACGGCTACTTCAAGATGGGCGATTGTTATCCCTATCTGAAGCGCACCGACATGGCGAACGTGCGGGCGCTGGAGGCCATGGGCTCGGTCCCGATCGCACGTCGCAAGCGCCTTTGGAGCGTCGGTCAGCTGGTGCGTATCAACAGCGGCCCGTTCGCATCCTTTCAGGGCACGATCGACCGGCTTGACTCGAAGGGCCGACTCAATGTCCTTGTCGACATCTTCAAGCGCATGACCCCCGTCGAATTCGAGGAGGGTCAGATCGAGTCAGCCTAGGTGTTGCGACCGCGCACTGAATGGCTCGAACGGAGCAGCTCTCTCCGGCGCATCCAGCTTCGCACCAGCTGCGAAATGGAAGTTGAGGGGATTCGGAAAATCATTTCATGTGAAATAAGCCCGGCCATCGCGCCGGGCTTTTGCGTGTGTAGGGTGTGCGGTGGCCGGTGATGCGTCCGCCACTGCCCTCCTTGGGCGTTTCCTCCCTAGACTGGGCCGCTTGTGACAACGCAAGCGGCCCTTCCTTTTGTGAGATGCGAAGCGGCGCCAGGGCACGAGGCTATGACCGGCAATGGGAGCGGGCGGCTGCTCTGTTCAAGCTGCACAATCCACTGTGCCTCGGCTGCGAGGCTGTCGGCCTAGTGACTGCGGCCGAGGTTGTCGACCACGTTGTCCCGCATAAGGGCGATCTCGACGTGTTCTGGGATCGTAACCGCTGGCAGGCGGCCTGCAAGTGGCACCACGACGTGGTCAAACAGCAGCTCGAGTTTCGCTTCGCTAAGGGTGCTCTGACTGAGCGAGACCTTTGGCTCAACTCCTCCGCAGCTGTGGCGCTAACGCAGCGCGAGCGCAGTGCGACCGGTGCTGATGGCTGGCCGGTCCACGCGAGGGGGTAGGGGGTGGGCAAAAGTCTAGCGCCTCCGGGCGGGGACCGGCGCCCTACCTTCATACGCAAAATTTTGGAATTAAATACAAAAAGCCACCTGTCATGCGCGGTGCTAAGCCGAAACTTCGCAACGTTGTCCCGATGCGGGCCGACGATGTCGATATCGCCAAGCGCAAGCGCCAGGCGCAGCTGCGGCTGATCCGTAAGCTGATGCCGCGCGATCTCTCGCCGGCGCTCAAGGTGGAATACAAGCGCGTTGCCGAAATCCTATCGGAGCCGTCCGTCGACCGGCTTAAACCCCGCTTCATCGACACGGTGATGGAGTACTGCCGCTGCACCGTGCGGCTGCATGATCTCCGCGCGTCGATGCCAACGCTGGCGCACGAGGTCTACCGGGTCAAAACCCGCAACGGCGACCAGGTGAAGAGCCATCCGCACATCGCGCAGGTCAACGAGGAATGGCGCAAATGGCGATCGCTGGTCGCCATGCTCGGACTCTCGCCGACCGATGAACGCAATCTGCTACCCGGCCAAGGCGATTTCTTTGACAAAAACGATGACTACTTCGACTGAGAAAAAGCCGCGTCGCAAGAAAGCCGCCGCGCTGCCAGCGCCGGCCGTTGTGCACGAGCCGGTCGGCCCGCGCGCGGAGGTCCGCGTTCGCGAGGAGACCTGGCCGATCGAGCGGCTCAAGGCCTATGACCGCAACGCCAAGAAACACGACCAGGCGCAGATCGACCAGATCCGCGCCTCGCTTCGGCAGTTCGGCCAGGTGCATCGGGTCCTGGTCGATGAAGACGGTATCGTCATCGCCGGCCACGGCCGGCTCGAGGCGCTCACCCAGGAGAAGTTCGCCGAGGTCCGCGTCCTGGTCGCTGTCGGCTGGGGCGAGCCCGAAAAGCGCAAGTTCCGCCTGGCCGACAACCAGCTCACCATGGCGACGGGCTGGGATGAGAAGCTGCTCAAGGGCGAGGTGCTCGAGCTGTCCGCGCTCGGCGTCGAATTGGACCAGCTCGGGTTCGAGCCGGGCCGTATCGCCGGCCTGCTCCACGAGGCGCCTGCCGGCCTCACCGATCCCGACGACGTGCCGGAGCCGCCGCCGGTGCCGACATCACGGCGCGGCGACGTCTGGCTGCTCGGCGGCCGCCACAGGCTCACCAACGGTGACTCGACCAACCCGGAGGACGTGGCCCGCGTCCTTGCCGGCCGAACGCCGCATCTGATGGTCACGGACCCGCCTTACGGCGTCAAATACGATCCGTCCTGGCGCGAGGAATTCCGGCCGACCAAGGATGGCGCGCTTGGCACGGTGATGAACGACGATCGGGCCGACTGGCGCGATGCGTGGGCGCTGTTTCCCGGTGACGTTGCCTATATCTGGCATGCGGGTTCATTCTGCGGGGCTGTCGCCAACTCGCTCGAGGCCTGCCGCTTCAAAATCCGGGCGCATATCGTCTGGGTCAAGCAGCGCCACGTCTTCGGGCGCGGCGACTACCATTTCCAGCACGAGCCGTGCTTCTACGCAGTCAAGGACGGCGCCGACGAGCAATGGCATTTCGTGCCGGAGCATGAGGTCGCGACCTATACCGTCCGCGAGGGCGAGCGCGGCCACTACGAGGGCGGCCGCAAGCAGTCGACCGTCTGGAACATCGAGCACATGAAGTCCGAAACCGGCCATGGCACGCAAAAGCCGGTCGAGGCCATGAAGCGCCCGATTGAGAACAACTCCCAGCCGGGCGAGGGCGTCTATGAGCCGTTCTCCGGCTCCGGCACCACCATCATCGCGGCTGAAATCACGGGGCGCCGCGCCTACGCGATTGAGCTGAATCCGCTTTACGTCGATGTCGCCGTGAAGCGCTGGCAGGCCTTCACCGGCCTTGCCGCAACCCTTGAGTCTGATGGTCGATCTTTCGACGACGTCGCCGCCGATCGCGACGCCGAACGCCGCGCCGCTGCCGCCGCTTGATGCGGAGGCTCTCGACGAGGTTTCGGCTTACGCGCGCGCTGTGCTCGCCGGCGAGATCGTCGCCGGCCCGCTGGTCCGCGCCGCGTGTCGGCGGCACCTATCCGACCTCGAGCACGGCGCCGATCGCGGCCTGTCGTTCGATGTCGATGCCGCGCAGCGCGCGATCGGCTTTTTTCGCGACATCCTGACCGTCGAGGTCGAGGAAAAGGACGAATTCGGCGAGGTCTCGACCTATGCCGCGCCGTTCGACCTGCAGGCCTGGCAGGCCTTCATCATCGGCTCGCTGTTCGGCTGGAAAAACAGCCAGGGCGTGCGCCGCTTCCGCCGCGCCTATGTCGAGATCGGCAAGGGCAACGGCAAGTCTCCGCTGGCGGCCGGCATCGGCCACTACATGCTGCTAGGGTGTCGCAAATTGCGCGCTGAGGTCTATTCCGCCGCGACCGACAAGGACCAGGCCGCAATTCTGTTCCGCGATGCCGTCGCCATGTGGGAACGATCGCCGGCGCTGCGTCGCCGGCTGCGACCGAAGGGCGCCAACCCGGTTTGGGAGCTGCATACGTCGCGGCCCGGCGTCAATTCCTACTTCAAGCCGATTTCGTCCGACAAAAAGGGCAAGTCCGGCATTCGGCCCTACTGCGCGTTGATCGACGAGGTGCACGAGCACCCGGATAACTCCGTGATCGAAATGATGCGCGCCGGAACCAAGGGCAACCAGGAAGCGCTGCTGTTCGAGATCACCAATTCGGGCTTCGACAAAAAGACCGTGTGTGGCCAGGAACACGATCTCTCGACGCGGATCCTCAACGGCGAGTTCGACAACGACGCCTGGTTCGCCTTCATCACCTGTCTTGATGAGGGCGATGACCCGTTCGAGGACGAGTCGTGCTGGATCAAGGCCAACCCGAACCTTGGCGTGTCGATCCACCCGCCGTTCATCCGCGAGCAGGTCCAGGAAGCCCGCGGCATGCCTTCGAAAGAGGGGTTGGTGCGCCGGCTGCATTTCTGCCAGTGGACCGAAAGCGAAAGCTCGGCGATCCCGCGTGCGACCTGGATGGCGTGCGAGGGTGCCGTCGACCCGGATAAGCTGACCGAGGCCGGTTATCCCTGTTTCGGCGGTCTCGACCTGTCGCGCGTGCGCGATCTCACCGCGTTCACGCTGACCTGGCTGCTCGACGACACCAAGGACCAGTGGCGCTTCGCCTCCAAAACGTGGTTCTGGACGCCGAAGGATACGCTCAAGGAGCGCGCCAAGTCCGATCGCGCGCCTTATGAGCTCTGGGTGGAGCAGGGCCACCTCGAGGCCGTGCCTGGTCCGCGCATCAAGTATTCCTGGCTTGCGGCTTCGTTGCTGGAGCTGAATGCGCGCTACCACCCGGTGATGATTGGCGCCGACCAATACGGCCTCGAGCAGCTCAACGAGTCTCTGTCGGTGACCGGCGACGCGCTGCCGACCGAAGTCCATCCGCAAGGCTTTCAGCGCCGCGTCGTCGGCGAGCGCGCCGAGGAAGCGCAAAGGGAGACCGGCGCCGAAGATGTGGTGCTGTGGATGCCCGACTCCATCAACAAACTTGAGGCGGCGCTGCTCGAGCAACGGATCACCATCGACGTCAATCCGGTGATGCGCATGTGCGCCGGCGGCGTCGTCTATGAGCAAAACAAATCCGGCCATCGCATGTTCAACAAGGCGAAGGCGACGACCCGTATCGACGGCATGGTCTCGCAGGCGATGAGCATCGGTATGGCGACCACGAACAAGCGCAAGGCAGAAGCGGGGTTGGTGTTGCTATGAGCCTGATGTCTGACATTGCCGATCTGTTCCTTGGCTCCAGCTCGCGCGGCATCGTGGTGCCGGAGAATTTCGAGCCGCCGAAAAATGCCGGCGGCATCCCGCTCTCGCAGGTCGTCCGCGGATCCGACGTCTGGAACGCCTTTACCGGCCCGACATCGGTCAACGGAATTCCGGTTTTGACGCCGCAGACGGCGGCGACGGTGACCGCGATCTATGCCTGTTGGTCGCTGATCGCTGGCGCCATCCAGACCCTGCCGGTCAACATGATGGCCGTCGACATCGCGAGCGGCGAGCGCGCCCGGATCTACGACGACCAGCTGCTCTGGGTCCTCAACGAGGAGATGGCGCCGCGCTGGCCGGCGCCGGTGGGCTGGGAGTTCCTCGCCAAGTCGATCCTGGCCGAAGGCGACGCCTTCGCCGTCATCAAGCGCGACCGGCTGGCAAAACCGATCGGCATCGAGCCCGTCCATCCGCTGCGCGTGGTCAACGGCATCGATCCCGCGACCAACCGCATGGTCTATATGATTTCGCCGGAGATCCTGCCGAACGGGCAGATCCTCGGCGAGCCGAAAGTCTACGATCAGGACGATGTGATCCACATTCCGGGCTTCGGCTTCGATGGGCTGCGCGGCATGACGCCGCTGCGCTATTCGCTCCGCAACGCCGGCGGCGTCGCTTTGGCCGCGCAGGATTATGCCGGCCGGTTCTTCTCGAACGGGGCGCGGCCTGACTACGCGCTGTCGACCGATCAGCAGCTCGGCGAGCCCAAGATCAAGGAGCTGCAGGGCCTGATCGACGAGCGGCACCGCTCGACCGAAAACGCGCACCGCCCGATGTTGCTGCATTCGGGCCTCAAGATGACGTCGCTGCAAATTTCGGCCAGCGACATGCAGCTGCTCGGGCAGCGCCAGTTCCAGATCGAGGAAATCGCCCGCGCCTATGGCGTGCCGCCGTTCATGATCGGCCACAACGAAAAGACCACATCCTGGGGCTCCGGCGTCGAGGCGATGTCGATCGGCTTCGTGCGCTACTCGCTGCGGCCGTATCTCAACAAGATCGAGCGCGAGCTGGACCGCAAGCTGTTTCGCACGCGCGCTCGGGCGACGCGGTTTGATACCTCCGATCTCGAGCAGGCCGACACCAAGACGCTGTACGAGTCGCTGCGCGTCGCGGTCGGCCGCGCTGGCGAGCCGCAAATCATCACCCAGGATGAGGCGCGCAAAAAGCTCGGCATGACGTCGCGCAAGGGCGATGCCGATAAGCTCGGCGTCAATGCCGCCGCCGCCGCCAAGCCCGCGCCGACCGAGCCGACCGATCCCGCACACAAGGACGATTGAGCCATGAAAAGTCGCCTGCTGAACCTGCTTGCCGCCAACCGCAAGCGCGGTTCGTTCCGCGCCGAGACCTCGAATTCCGGCAACGTGATCGAGATCTATGACGTGATCGTCTCGTCCGAGATCGATGCCGAATGGTTTGGCGGCGTCGCGGCACCGGCCATCGGGCGCGCGCTCAAGGGCATGAGCGGCACGGTGCACATGCGGATCAATTCCCCTGGCGGCGACGTGTTCGCCGGCGTCGCCATCGCGCAGTTCATGCGCGAATATGACGGCGAGATCATCGTGCACGTCGATGGCTATGCCGCTTCCATCGCCTCCATCGTCGCAATCGCTGCGGACAAGGTCATCATGGCGCCTGGCTCGATGATGATGATCCACAAGGCCTGGACCTTCGGCTTCGGCAATTCCGACGATCTGCTCGCGACCGCCGAGCTGCTCGAGAAGATCGACGGCCAGCTTGTCGAGGCCTACGTCAAGCGCGCCGGCGGCAAGACCTCGGCCGAAGACTTCGCGGCCATGCTCAAGGCCGAGACCTGGTTCACGCCGCAAGAGGCGATCGATGCCGGGCTTTGCGACGAGGTCACGCCCGACAAGGACAAGCCGGAGGCGCAGGCGCTCTGGGACCTCTCCGCATATGAGCGCGCGCCGAAAGCCGCGCCGGCGCCCAATCAAGCATCCGAACAGGCCGCAGCAGAGCGTGAGGCTGCCGCGGTTCAGGCCGCCGCCGACCAGGCCGCGGCCGCTGACCTCGAGCGTCGCAAGCGCGTCACGGCTGCGCGGCTGCTCCAAACGACTGCCTAGGCGCGCCGCGCAAAGGACAGACCTGCCGCGTCGAAGCCTCGCCGCGGTTCTTTCAACCTGCAAAATGGAGCACTCGAATGCTGAGCATTCAGGCACTGCGCGAGCAGCGCGCGGCGAAAGCCAAGGCGATCAACGACCACGCCACCAAGAAAGACTGGAATCCGGCTGTCGACCAGCCGGTGTGGGACGCGATGATGGCCGAGCACGACGCGCTGTCGGCGCAGATCAAGAACATCGAGACCAGCCTGGCGCTGACCGCCGAGCTGATCCAGAACGAGACCGTCGCCGGCCGTGCCGAGCAGCTCGCGCATGACCGCAACTCGCCCGGCCTCGCCATGTTCGCCAAATGGCTGCGCGGCGGTGTCAGTGCGCTGACGATCGAGGAATGCACCACCATCCGCAACACGCTGTCGACCTCCACCGGCAGCCAGGGCGGCTTCACCGTGCAGACCTCGGTCGCAAAGCAGCTGCTCGACGCGCTCAAGGCGTTCGGCGGCATGCGCGCTGTGGCCGAAGTGTTCCAGACCGAACAGGGCAACGACATCTCGTTCCCGACCTCGGATGGCACCTCCGAAGTCGGCGAACTGATCGGCCAGAACACCACCGCGACCGGCCTCGATCCGACCTTCGCCGCGCTCACCCTGTCCGTCTACAAGTATTCGTCCAAGGTTGTGGCGGTGCCGTTCGAGCTGATCCAGGACAGCCAGATCGACGTCGAGGCCTTCGTGCGCTCGCGCCTGGTGACCCGTCTTGGCCGCATCACCAACACGCACTTCACCGTGGGCACGGGCACCGGCCAGCCCAATGGCGTCATCACGGCCGCCGGCGTTGGCGTCACCGCGGGCGCCGGGACCAGCCAGGTCACGGCCATCACCTACGGCAGCTTGATCGACCTGGTGCATTCAGTCGATCCGGCCTATCGCGCCCTCAACAACTGCCGGTTCATGATGCATGACCAGTCGGTCAAGGTGATCCGCAAGATCGTTGACGGCCAACAGCGGCCGATCTTCGCGCCGGGCTATGAGACCGGCAATCCCGGCGGTGCACCGGATCGGCTGCTCGGCTATCCGATCCAGGTCAACCAGGACGTCGCCCAGATGGCGGCGAACGCCAAGTCGATCGCGTTCGGCGACTTCTCTTTCTACAAGATCCGCGACGTCATGGATGTGACGCTGTTCCGCTTCGATGACTCCGCTTACGCCAAGCTCGGCCAGGTCGGTTTCCTGGCCTGGATGCGCTCCGGCGGCAACTTCATCGACGTCGGCGGCTCGGTGAAGCTGTTTGTCAACGCGGCGACCTGATCGCCTTCGGGTCGCATGCTTGGGGGGGGAGGGGCCGGGATCATCTCCCGGCCCTTTTTATGTAAGGGCAATTTTCCCAAGGAGGTTCGAGAACCATGAAAGTGATCATGACGTCCTATCACACGCTCGCGGACGGTACGGAGCTGAAGCCGGGCGATCCGCACGAGCACGACGAGGCCGAGGCCCGCCGCCTGGTCGGCGTTGGCGGCGCGCGCTTTCCGACCAAGGAGGACGAGACCCGCCTCGAGGCGCACGATCGTGAGCAGGCGAAATCCAAGTTTCGCCAGCAGCTCGAGTCATCGACGGTCGACGAGCTGAAGGCGGGTGCCGAGCAGCGCGGCATCGATCTGAAGGGCGCGACCAAGAAATCCGACATCGTCGCGACCATCGTCGCGTGGATGGACGAGCGCGAGGCGGCCGAGCGGGAAGCCGCCGAGGCCGCTGCCAAGGCACAGAAGTAACGACCACGTCCGGCCGCTGTCGAGGATCTCGCAATGTTTCGCAATAACGATATCAGCGATGGCGGCCGTGCGGTTCTGGTCGTTCCGCCGACTGACGACGTGGTCACGCTGGCCGATGCCAAGCAGATGCTCGGCATCAGCGGGACCGAGCAGGACGTGCTCATTCAGGCGGCCATCTATGCCGCCGTCGACAATCTTGACGCCGCTTCCGGTTGGCTCGGCCGCGCCTTGCGGTCGCAGACCTGGGAGCTGCAGCTACGCTCTTTCGATGACCGGCGCGCCAAGATTGCGCCGTTCGCGAACCCGCTGGCGATCCCGCTGCCTTACCCGCCGCTGCTGTCGATGGTTTCGGTCAAGTATTACGATGTGTCAGGCGTTGATCAGACCTTGGCCTTTGGGGCCGGCTATCGCGTTCTCGGCCTCGGCGCGCCGCTTGAGCGCCAAGCCATTGCGCCGGTCTACAATAGCGCCTGGCCCGTTGCGCGCGCCGACGATGCCTCGGTGCGGATCCGCTTTATCTGCGGTTATGACGAAAATCAGAACGTGATGCCGCGCCAGCTCAAATCCGCCGTGTGCCTGGCCGTGCGCGAGCTGCTGCCGCTGCTGCAGCGGGACCAGATGTTGTTCGAGGACCGCGTCGAGGGCGTCGGCTCGAAGCGCTACCAGAGCAATCCCGAATTCGCTGCGGTGACCCGCAAGGCGATTGCCGGGCTTCTCACCAACCTGTCGGTCTACTGATGTCGAGCCATATCGTTGCGCTGCCGCAGGGCCTGGCGCGGGCCGCCTGGCCGTCCAAATCGCCGGACGAGGTGCAGGATTACGGCGCGGATTGGCGGTCGCGCTTGGCAAAAGACGAGACAATCGCATCGTCGACTTTCGTGCTGCCGCCAGGTGTGGTCGCCAGCAAGTCGACTTACAGCGGCGCGGTGGCTGAGGTTCGGATTTCCGGCGGCGCCAATGGCGAGCTGTATCGGATCCTCAATCGCATCACCACGACCGCCGGGCGGACGCTCGAGCAGGCGATCCACCTCGGGGTCATGAGCAAGTGACGTGGATGCCGTTACCGCGCTTGTCATCGTTGCGCATCGGCGCCTGCGGCTGCGCCGGCTGCTGGTCGCGATCGAGCGCAACCCGCAATTATTGGAGGCTATCGACATGAACCGAACCATTGGCCGGCCGATCCAGCTCGCCGGCTTCGCCGGCCGCCTCTCCCGCGCCGAGAAGCTCGAGACTGAGCTCGCCGTCACCGGCGAGCGCTATGACACCGTGCTGGCCGACATCGACGACCAGCATGCCGCACTCAAGACGCATGTGGGCTCCCTCGAGGCCACGCGCTCGGCGCTCGACCAGGTCATCAGCCGCATGACCGCCGGGAGCAACGGCGGCCCAAACGATGGTTCGGAATCCTCGAGCGACTCGAGCGGCGCCGCGGTCGGCCAAGTGATTGAGGGGAAGGCCGAGCTATGACGCCGGCCGAGGCGCTCGACAGCCATCGGCGCATGCTCGCCGAAAGCGGCAGCGGCACCGTGACCGTGCGTCGCTACGCCGGCAAGGGCGCGGCGCGTGCCGTTGCGGCCGAAGCCGACGCGCTGGCCCGGGTCGCGATGTACAAGCCGGAGCAGGTCGTCGGCGCGGTTGTTCAGGGCGACCGAAAAGCGATTGTGATCAATGATCCCGCCGCGGCCGTTCCGTCCGGCAAGGTGTCGCTCGCGTCACTGCTGCCGTTGTCCAAACATACCGATGCGCTCGTGATCGGCGGCGCCGAGGTCTCAATCGAGGGCGTGGATGATCAGACCAGGCGCATCCAGGGCGTGCTGATCGCGCTCGAGATCCAGGTCCGCGGCTGATGGGGCAGGTATTCGACCAGGCCGATTATCGTCGGCGCCTTGATGCGCTCGACAGCTCGAACATCTCGATTGGCGACGAGGTGTCGGATATCGCCGAGGGTTGGGCGACGGGCACTGGCTCTGGGCCGCTGGATGCGCGCAAGTCGATCCTGCTGGCCAAGCAGGAAGCGCTGCGCCACGCGCGCAAGGAGCTGATCAGGGCCATTCGTGCGGCGGACGACGCGCAGCGGGCCAACAATGTCTTGCCCGTCGAAGTGGAGCAGATCGTCACCGGGGGCGCGGCGGACGAGCTGATCAAGGTATGAGGCTGATCTTCCGTTATTCGGCGATGCAGGACATCGTCGATTTCGCGCTGGCGACCTTGCGCGAGCGCTCGCCGGTCGGCTCCGGCACGGATCAGCATCCCGGCCTCTACCGCGACAGTCATACCGTGTTCCTGAACGGCCAGGTGGTGCCGGACGGCAATGTCGACGCGTTCCGGTCCGGCGACCAGATCAACATCTCAAATCCCGTGCCTTATGCGCGCAAGATCGAAATCGGCCGCCTGACCATGTCCGTTCCGCCGCACATCTATGAGGACGCGGCGGCGATCGTCGGCGGCCGCTACGGCAACCGCGCCGCCGTCAAGTTTACGTTCATGCCGGTGCGGTTTGGCGGCATCGCGGCCTTCGCGGCGTTCTCGAAACAGATCCGGCCGGGCCGGCGCATGTCGGAGAAGGCGCGCCAGGATTGGCTCTCGCGCCAGCCGGCGATCGAAATTAGGGCAAGGTAACAACGATGGGTGACTATGCCGGCGCCGTCGCCGCGGCGCGCGCCTTCCTCGAGGCTGGCTTTAGCGCCGCGCCGGTCCAGTTTCAAAACGAGGATCCGCCGCAGCGGCCCTGGCCGCCGGCGTCGCCGCCGTTGCCCTGGTGCTATTTCGAGATGGTGCAGCTCGACGATCGCCTGCGCGGCGTCGGGCTGCCTGGAAACCAGGTCTGGCTCGCGATCGGTCGCATCAGCATCAACGTGTTCGTGCCGAAGGGCTATGGCCTGGCCGATCACCTGGCGATCGCCGGCCAGCTCGACACGCTGTTTCGCAGCAAGACCATTTACAACGGCGAGCCCGGCGTGGCCCTGCGTTTTTGGAGCGAGCAGGGGCAGGGGCCCAGCATCCAAGGTGGCGACAGCAGCAGTGACGACGGCAACTGGTTCGGCGCGGCCGTTGTGATCCCTTTCCAGCTTTTTTACGTCAAATAGGAGCGGACGCAGATGTATCAGTCTCAATCGGCTGGCCTGGTCGCCTACAAGGTGCAGGCCTCGCTTGGCACGCAGGCCTCGGCACTCAGCGCCAATCTGTTGCGCATCGCCGGCGGCCCCGGCGCCAAGGTCTCCAAGGCCGCCACGGAATCGGTCGAGGTGCGCAACGACGGTTTGTCAACCCGCGGCCGGCATGGTTCGCAGAAGGCCACCAGCGCCTATAACGGCGAAATGTCGCTCGGCTCGCATGATCCGATCGTCGAGGCGATCATGCGCGGCACCTGGGACGCGACCGCGCTGACCAAGACGCAGGCCGATTTCACCTCGCTGACGACCGGGGCGAACACCATCATCCTGGCGAGCGGCAGTCCGATCGCGATGGGCTTTCGCGTCGGCGATGTCATTCGCGCGACCGGTCTGCCGGATGCCGGAAACAATGGACGCAACCTCCGCATCACCGCGCTGAGCGCCACGACGATTACGGTGGCCGAGACGCTTGTGGTGAACGCGGTTGCGGACACCTCATGCTCGCTCACCCGGCCCGGCAAGCGCCTCATCAACTCCGCGCCCCTGGTCAAGCGCTATTTCACCTTGGAGGAGTACGAATCCGACATCGACCAGTCGACGGTGCTGACCGATTTCGTCTGGGGCACCGGCAAGCTGTCGATGTCCGCCGACGGTCTGATCCGCTTCGATCCGGGTGGTATCGGCACCGGCGCAGCGCAGGCGCTGACCACGGGCGCCTCGCCCTACTTCACCTCGCCGGTGGCGCCGACCGACGTGCCGTTCTCGGTCGTCGATGCCACCATCCGGTTCGGCGGCACCGACCTTGTCGAGCTGACCAGCTTCGATCTGTCACTCGACATTCAGCCCAACGCGCCGGTCACCTTCGGTTCGGGAAGCCAGAAATATTCGCCCGACGTCTTCACCGGTCCGCTCAAGATCGGCATGAACCTCACTATGCTGCGCAAGTCGCTGGCGATCTTCTCCGACTTCCTGGCCGAGACGCCATATTCGCTGCACGTGCTCGCGGTCGACAACATGAGCGAGCCGAAGGACTTCATGTCGATTGTTGTGCCGAATTTCACGCTCGGCGGCGTCGATCCCTCGGCGCTGTCCAAGCAGGGTGGTCCGCGCACGCAGTCGATCACCATCCCGCCGGCGCTGGTCGGTGTCGATACCTCGGCGACCGGCAATGGCTCGATGATCTCGTTTCAGACGACGGCGCCTTAAGGCCAACGGCGCCGGGGACAACAGGAGGCTACCTTGAAAGACGACGTTCTGGATCTGGCGTCACTCGACGCTCTCGACGAGGCGGTGCTCGTCATCCGCCATCCCACCACCGATGCACCGACCGGGTGGACCTGGACCTTCTTCGGTCCGGCCCATCCGGTCACCGTCGAGCTGGCCGACCGCTTCTCGCGTGAGGCCTTGCGTAAGGCCGCGGCACGGCGCCAGGCGCAAGCCAATGGCCGCAAGTGGAAGGAAGACGAGCAATCGCCGGACGATCTCAATCGCGAAAACGTCGATGGCATCGTCGCGCGCACCAAGGGCTTTTCGACCATCAAGCTCAACGGCGAGGAACTGGTGTTCTCCAAGGAGAAGGCGACTGAGCTGCTGCTCGACCGCCGCAAGGGTTGGCTTGTGAAGCAGGTCATGGAGTTCCTGCGAGCCGAGGAAAATTTTATTCCGCCCTCCGCGACGAGCTGAGGGCGTTCGCGACCAAGACGTTCGAGCTGGGGCGCCCCGAACAGGATGGGGTGACCTGGCGCGGCGTGCTCGAGGGGCTTATCGAACGCGCCCGCGATCCCAAGCGTCGCGCCGAGTATGAGGCCGAGCTGTTCTGCCCGCCGTGCCCGCCAGCACTGGCGCACATCTGGAACGCCTTTGCCCGGCTCGGGGCGCGCCGCGCCTCTGGCTTCGGAACGGCGCCCATCAGTTTCCTTGAGATCGAGGCGTTCCAGCGGCTGAGCGGGATCCGGCTCATGCCGCTCGAGGTCCGCCTGATCGAGGAACTCGACGACCTCTATCGCACGATCATGTCTGCAAAGGCGTAAGTGATGCCGCAAGCAGTTACCGAGCTGGTTATCGACACCGACACGTCCGGCGCCGATCAATTCTCGGCGGCCATGGACCGTGCCGGCGCATCTGCCGGCTCGGCGCAAGCGAGTGCGGCGCAGATGACGCTGGCCATCGCCGGCGTCGGCGTCGCCGTGATCGCCGCGGTGCAGGGATTGCGATCCTTCTATGACTACGTCGGCCGGCAGACGCAGGAGCTGGTCGATCTGGCCGACAAGGCCGATCTCGCCGGCATGAGCATGAAAGAGTTGCAGGAGTCGTTGTTTGCGGCCCGTGCGAGCGGCGTCTCCGACAAGGACTTCTTTTCCGGCATCGACAAGCTCGCCGCCGACATCGCCCAGGCCAGCCAGAAGACCACCGAGTTCGGCGAGCTGTTCCGGCAGAATGGCCTTGCGATCAAGCAGGCCAATGGCGAGCTGATCACGACCAAGCAGGCGCTGACCGACATCATGGGCCTGATGCAGGGGGCGACGCCGCAGGTGCAGCAGCGCCTCGCGCAGATCGTCGGCGTGTCGGCGTCCTGGATTCCGTTCCTCAAAGCCGGCGAAGACGAATTCGAGCGGCTGAAGCAGCGCGCGCAGGATCTCGGCGTCATCATCGACGATGCCACCATCGCCAAGGCCCGCGAGTTCAATAGCCAATGGAAAGAGGCCGTTGCGACCTGGGATCTGCAATTCAAGGCGTCGATGGCCTCGATCCTGCCGCTGCTGACGCAGCTGGCGACGCTGGCGAGCCAGATCCTCGGCGGCATTGGCTCAGTATCGGGCACGGTCGGCCGCTGGCTGACGCCGGAAGGCCAGATGACGTCCGCGCAGCTCAACGACCAGATCAACGACGTCTATCGCCTGCGCGAGGCGGTCGAGGCGCTGGGTGGCAGTCTCAATGAGACGACCAGGATGAACTCGGTGGCGGGCTTCAAGGCGGGAAATCTCGCCGGCTCACTGCAGCTGCCGGAAAACGTCACCACTGCGGATATCGATCGCAAGCTCGAGGAGCTGCAGGGACGATACGACGCGGCTGCGAGTCGGATTCGGGTCACGCCGAACCAGGGTAACGGCACCGTCCTGCCCGACATGTCCGGCGGCAATGCGCTTGACAAGCAGATCGAGCAAATCGACCGGCACATTGCCAAGATGAAAGCCGAAGCCGAGGCGGCCGGTGAGGGCGCCGGCGCCCTCGAGCAGGCGCGGACCGAGGCGCTGCTGTACGACGCTGCGCAGAAGGCCGGTATCACCAATCTCGAGGACTATGCCGGGAAGTTCTATAACCTCGCCGAGCGAGCCGGCGAGGCTGCGCAGGCGCTGGCACGGGCCAAGGTCAGCGCTGATATCAAGTTCAACCGCGAGACCGCGTTCCTCTCGCCTGGTGACCTCGCCATCGCGCAGCAGCTGCGCGGCGCCTATGGCAGCGTCGCTGAAGCGCTCAATAGCGCGCAGGCCGCGCAGATCCGCTTCAACACCACGCTGCGCGAGTTGTCGCAGCTCGGCCAAGAGGTCAATCGCGGTCTGTTCGTCGAGTTCGGCCAGAACCTACGCAACGGGCAGGGGCTGTGGCAGGCGTTCGAGAATGCGGGCCTCTCCGCGCTCGGCAAGATCGCTGACAAGCTGGCGCAAATGGCGGCGGATCAGCTCTGGCAGGCCGCCTTCGGCGGCAGCGGCGGCGGTTTCGGCGGGCTGGGCAGCTTGTTCGGTCTGGGCGGCAGCGGAAGCGTCCCCACCTGGTCATCTGGTCTAGGTGCGGGGACCGGCGGTCTCTCATTTCCCATGTTTGCCGGCGGCACCAATTCGGCGCCGGGCGGTCCGGCCATCGTCAACGAGGAGGGCGGCGAGATCCTCGATCTGCCGTCAGGCACGCGGGTCATTCCGCACGACGTCTCGATGGCGATGGCGGCGAACAGCAACCAGGCGGTCAATATCACCTACGCGCCGCAGATCGACGCCCGCGGCGCCGATGCGGCCGCGGTCGCCCGGCTTGCTGCCAACCAGGTGCAGGAGCGGCAGAATTTCGAGCGCAACGTGCTGGCCGTGATGGCACGGGCGCGCGCCAACAATCCGGGGGCGTTCAAGTGACTACCATCTATGAATTCCCGCGTGAGTGGTATTCGTTCCTGAAGATCTCGTTTTCCCTGCGCGCAAGCTCGCAGGTCAGTCCGCGGCCGTGGGCTGGCGGTAATTCAATCTATGGGCCGCACGCGCAATTATGGATGCCTAAGCTGACGGTCGCGCAGATCGTCGGCGATGGCTGGCAGGCGCGCGCGGCGTTCTTTTCCCGGCTCGGCGGTCAGGCCGGCCTGCTGCGGATCTCCGATCCGGCGCGGATCGCGCCGCAGTACAATATGGCGCGGGCGCCGACGATCGCCGGCTTCTCCGACGGCTCATCTTTCAGCGACGGCAGCGGTTTTGCCAACGGCATGTTGCCGCCAACCGCCTATGTTGCCGCGGCGAGGTCGCGCGGCGATTCCGACCTGGTCGTCGGCGGTCTGCCGGCGTCAATCCCAGCAGCACTGCAGCCTGGCGATCTGCTCGAGATCCGCCCCAACGGCGTGCCGGCGGATTTTCCGCATCTGTACGAGGTCATGGTGCCGGGAGCGACCAATCCCACCGGCCAGACCGGCGTCGAGATCCGGCCGCGGCTGCGTCGCGACATCGCGCCGGGCGACATGGTCGTGCTGTCCTATCCGACCAGTGTTTTTCATCTGGTCGATGACAGCCAGGGCGAGATCGAGCTGTCAGCGCCGAATTTTGCCAACCACGGCTTTTCGTTGGTGGAGGCGATCGAGCGAACATGACCGCGCCGCTCACTGCACGTATGGCCGCAGCGCTGCGCGCGCGGAGGCCGCTGGCGCTGCTGGCGGAAATCGAGCATCCGAGTGGCGCGGCTCGGCTATGGACCGGTGTCGGCCCGCTGCAATGGAATGGGCAGACGTTCCGAGGATCTGGGACGCTCGGCACGATCACGCCGATCAAGCACACCTCGGGATTGGCAATCCAGGAGATCAATTTCGGGCTCGCCGGCGTCGATCCGCTCGAGGTCGCCAAGCTCGACGATAACGTCCGCAATCTTGCCGGGCGGGTGTGGCTTGCCTGTATCGATCCGGGCCAGAGCGTGGTCCCCGATCCCTATCAGGTCGTCGACGCGCAGCTCGACTACCAGACCTTCGCGGCCTCGGCCGATGGCGTTGCGACAATCTCCATCACGGCCCGGACGGGCTTCTATTCTCTCGAGCGGGCACTCGACGAGGCGTGGACGTCGGAAGAGCAGAAGCTGCTTTATCCGGCCGATGCCGGCCTCGACATGATCCCGGCTCTGCAAAATCAGGATCTGCAATGGACGCCGGCCTAAGACGAGAGGCGCTCGAGCGCGCAGTTGTTGCCGCCATGGATGCGGCCGGTCGCTCGGCGATGCAATGGGGCCGGGATGATTGCGCACTTTGGTGTGCGAACATCCTGCGCCAGGTGCTGACCTACGACGGCGCGGCGCGCTTTCGTGGCCGCTATCGGACCAAGATCGGCGCGCATCGGGTGCTTGGAAAGGCGGGGCTTGCCGCAGCGCTGCGCGAGGCGGCGCGGCGCCACAAATGGCGGCGCGTAAAGCCAGGCGCAGAACTGCCTGGCGACATCGGCCTGGCGCTGATCAGTGGCGTCGCCTCGACCGTCATTTGCCGTGCGCCGGGCTGGTTCGTTGGCCGCAATGAAGCCGGTTTCACCGCGCTTCCCACCAGTGCCATCCGCATCATCTGGGCTATCGTCTGACATGACCTATTTGCCGCCGCACGTTTCGGCTTGGGCGATCGAGCGCGTCAAGCGCGATCCGCGCCTCGCCGCGGAGATCTCCGCGGCTGCACGGCGCCTCAAGCGCGATTATCCGCGCATGACGCCGGAGGAGCGCACCTTGCGCGCCGATCCGATCACGATCGGGACCGCCATTTTCGCGGCCGTCGGCGTGGCGGCGTCGACCACGGCCGCCGCGATCGTCGGGGCCGCCGTTCTTATCGGCGCTTCAATTGCGGTCAACTATGCGGTTGCGGCGCTGACGCAGAAGTCCAAGGGATCGGGCTCGCTCGGCAATTCAGCTGACCAGGTCGGAGCGGCGAGCATCAATTCGCCGGCGATCAAATACAACGAGCGCCAGCCGATCCCGTCCAAGCGCATCATTTACGGCACGGCGCAGGTCGGCGGCGCCCTGTTCTTCGAGCAAGTCAAGGCGCCGTTTCTGTTCCAGGGCTTTCTGATCTGCGCAAAGCAAGTGACCGCGTTTCGGAAAGTCTGGATCGGCTCGCAACAGATCTCGTTTTCTACACTGTCGCCCGACGCCGTCCTCACGCCGCTCGGCATCACCGGGCAACCGAATTATCCGGAGCGCCTGGCGGTGTCGTTTCGGCTCGGTTCGCGTGACCAGGCGGCCGACTTGCTCCTGCAGGACGACGAGCTCGTCAAGCTGTCGGGATCGAACGGCACGCCGATCGGAACCTTGACGCGGGGCGCCGGGCTGGCTGCGGCGTTCGACGGCGTCGTTTACAAGCCGTTCGCCTCATGCGCCGCGACAACGCTCTCGACCACCGGCTACATCGGCAAGGATTGGGGCGTCGGCGTCAGCAGAAAGATCGCCTACTTCGTGTTTACCATGCCGACCGACGCGAGGCCGGTCGGCACGCTTGAGTTCTATCTCGAGGGATCCAACGACAATTTTGCGACGGTGACGACACTCGCGCATGTGCCGCCGGCGACGTATGACGGCGGCGAAAGCAAGGCTGTCCAGAGCGGCATCGACACCAGTACGGCTTACCGTTTTCACCGGCTTAGGATTGTTGCCTCGAATGCCGCGGCCGGGCCACTCGGGATCGTTACGCTGGCGCAGCTGGTGTTTTATGAACTCGTCGGCGCAGTCTTGCCCTATGCGGAATTTCGTCAGCGCGGCATCGCGACCGCGGTCCTGCGCTATCACTACGGCATCGACTACAACGAATTCACCCAGCTCTGGGGCCAGGTGCAGCGGCCATCGCCTTATTTCCTGGTGGACGGCGTCGCCCTGCCGGACCCGCGCCAGCCAGGTCATATCCTCGATTGGGATCCAAGCGATCCGGATTCGGTTGCCGAAGCCGAGGCGAGCTGGTCTTGGAGCAACAATGCCGCGCTCGTCCAGACGCACTATCTGACGCAGCGCTATGGCGGGCGGATCAATCCGTCGCGCATCAATTGGGACAAGGTCGCCCGCGCGGCAGATTGGGATGACGGCCTGGTCGCCTGCAAGGACGGGACGTTCATCAAGCGCCACACGATCGATGGCGTTGTGACGCTCAACCAGTCGCCCGCGGACGTGATGGGCGCGATGATTTCCGCAAACCGCGGCTTCGTTCTCGAGAGCGCCGGCAAGATGTGGCCGAGTTCGTCAGTGCCGCGGAGCGCCGTCGCCGCGATCCGCGACGAGCTGCTCACCGGCGCGATCGAGTACCGGGCGGCAAAACCCAAGCGGGACATGGCCAACCGTGTCAAGGTTCGTTTTGTCGCCCAGGAGCGGGAATATCAGACGGCCGATGGTCCCGTGCTCGACCGTGCAGATCTGCGCGCTGCCGACGGCGAACTGCTCGACGCCACGCTCGAGCTGCCGTTCACCATGGATCATCGCCGCGCGCAGCGGCTGCAAAAGGCCTTCCTCGAGACAGCGCGGCTCGGCCGCCAGATCGTCTGCACCTGCGACGTCGCGCTGCTGGCCGAATGCGCTGACGATCTGATTGGTTCGGCGGTGACATTCGATAGCGTCCTGTTTGCGCAGGCGAATGGGACGTATCTCTGCACCGAGTGGGGCTTCGCCGACAACTTCGCTTCCATCGCGCTGACGTTGATCGAGTACGACGCCAGCATCGAAACCGACTATCTCGCCGCCAACGACGAGCAGCCTTTCGTCCTCGCCGATCTCACAGTGAGCTGACATGACGGTCAACCATGACGCCGTCGCCGCGCTGCCGACCGCAGCGCCGGCGAACAAGATCCTGTTGCGTGATCTCCTGACGGTCCGGATGCCTTACGTCCTGGCCGATGTCGACTCCGCGCTAAACCTGGTCGCGCTCGATCCGGATACCGGTGCCGCGATCGTCGACATCATGTTTCTCGGTCGAGTCTTTCACTACGACCCGGCCGACCTGACCACGGCGCATGACGGCACCACCTGCCTGGTCTCGGCTGAGGGGCGGCGTTACAAGCTGGCGAGCGGGACAGACGTTTTCGCGTATGCTGTCCTTTCCAACGCGCTGAGCACGCCGCCGGCGTCGCCGGCCGCTGGTGATGCCTATCTGGTCGCGGCCGCCGCGACAGGCGCCTGGGCTGCCAAGAGCGGTTATGTCGCGGTCTACACCAAGCGCGGCTGGGAATTCGTCAACTTCGGTGTCGGCCGGTTTATCTACGTCGAGGCGACGGATTCTTACTATCACAAGAATGCTGGCGGGACCTGGGTCAGCGGCTTCGGGTCGCAGACGCTGCCGGCCGCGTCCGTGCCGCTGTCGGCTGCGATCAATTTCGGTGCCTTCGTCCGCGTCACCAACCAAACGACAACGGCGCCGCCGGCCGGGCCCGCCGTCGGAGATGCCTATATCATCGGTCCAGGCGCGACCGGAGTCTGGGCCGGCAATGACGGCAAGGTGGCCATTTGCGAGGTCGCTGGATCCTTCACGATCTACACGCCGACCAATGGCTGGCTCGCTTACGACCGGGCGCTGAAGACCTCTTACCTGTTTGATGGCGCGTCCTGGAAGCCGACGAACGGCGTCTGGATCGGCCGGGCCTCCGCGTTCTCGGCTGGTGGATCCGTCAGCAGTCCTGGGGGGAACAGCAACGGCTACACCTACAGCATCGTGACACCGCCTAACTCGCTGCAGAGAAGATCGGTCGATATCGCCACCGGTCTGTCCTATGCCGCCAAGAAAGCGGGAGCGCTGCTCCGCTTCCACTACACCGCAGACTGCCGCATCGCGCTCGGAACGAGCGGCATCAATCAGAACCAGAATCCAGTGGTGCTCGCTCTATTTCGAGATTCCGAGGCGAACGCGATCGCATGGAAGATCGTCGGGCTTTGCGTCGAGCTGTGCTTTCTCAACATTGCGGCGATGAACACTTGCATCAACGACGTCTTCGAGATCACGGCATCGGATACCGCCTCGCACGTCTACCAGGTCGCCATCATGAGCGGCGGGTCCAACGTTAACGGACTGAGTCTCGACAACATCAACCTGACCAATCGCACCCTCTCGGTGCAGGAGGCCGCGTAAATGACTACCAATCCCATTGAGCAGATCGGCGGCCTGACCTCTAGCGCGAACGTTCCGAAAGCGGACATCGTCGCGTGGGGCAAGGGGCGCGTTGCCCAGGTGTTGGCCGACGTGAGCGAGTTGCGCAGCACGACCCTGGCCGGACAGAACGCCGTGCAGGTCAAGTCGCTGAAGCAGGCCTATTACATTGACGTGGCGGACACCACGACGGCCGATGACGGTGTATCCTGTATCGTTTCGGCGGACGGCTTCCGTTTCAAGCCGGCCAAGCTGCTGCCGACGGGCAATATCGTCGGGGACAGCGATGCACAGACGCTGACGAACAAGGCGATCGACGGCGGCTCGAACACGCTGACGAACATCGCGATTGCTAGTCTCGCTGCCATCGGCGCGGCGACGTTGCTCGGCAATCCTGCTGCGGCAGGCGCTCCTGCGGAGGAGTTCAGCATCCAAAGTCTTGCGGAGTTGCTCACGCCGCACTTCGCGAGCGACTTCATTCTGGCATACGACCACACCTCCGGGCAATTTCGGAAGATTGCTCCGAAAACCCTTGTGCCGGAGGGCTCAGTCGACACGATCGCCGCCTTGAAGGGTACCGACAAGACCTCGCGCGCGCGCATGCAGGTCAACGGCTATTACACCCTGGGTGATTGCCGGCCGCGTGTCTATTGGTACGACTCGACGGATACCACGAGCAGCGACAACGGCGGCACGATCATCGTCGCGACGGACGGCGCCCGCTGGAAATTGATCGGTCCGGTCAGTGTGAAAATGTTTGGTGCTAGGGATAATGGCACAGATCAGACCACGGCCGTGACGACAGCCCTGAACTATGCTGCCACGACCGGCGTCCCGCTCGACTTCGATGGCGCGATTTTCTCGGTGACCCAGGTCGTCATCACTGGCAAATCCGGCCTCCGTTTTGGCAGGGGTGGGCTCGTCGGTCTCGCAGGATCGGCTACAGATTCGATTCTCACCTTCATTAATTGCGTCGACGTGACGTTCTATGATCACTTTTCAATCAACGGCAACTACAACACCAACTATAGTTACGGGCTGCATGGTTATACGACCGGGGCGGGGCAGTCGGTCCAGTACTTCAATTTGACCAACGTCATTTTTAACGCCTGCAAGATTGGCTGGGCGTTTGGCAGTACGTCCCGCTCAGATGACACGATCAGCGAAATCAACTTCTTCGGCGGCCGCACCTATGGGTGCCCTGGTATCGGCATCGGCATCGGGAAGAACACGGTCGTTAATACCCATGGCTGTACGTGGCAGTCGGATTTTGGAACGTCGCCAGGCAGCTGGGGCAGTCTGCCGAACATCGGTCTCGAGGCGAAGGGAGCAACGCTCAACATCAATGGTGGCGAGCTGCTCTATGTCCTGAACACGACGGGCTCGCTGACCGCAATCACGGGTCTCTCCAGTGGCACTGGAAACGTCTACGGGAACATTAATGTCAAGGATGCCGTGGTCGAGTGCGCAAACATGCTTGCATCGACCGGCGCGGCGGGTGTGTTGTCGCCGAGTGGCGGCGCCATCAACTTTAGCGGATGCCGCACCGTGTTCACGACTGACGTGGTCGGCGGATCTGTCCAGCTCGAGGCGTCGTTTGCTGGGCGCGTCACCATCGTCGGCAATTCCGGATTTTCGGTGAACGCGCGCACCCAGTGGAACATCAATGCTGTCAGCAACACGACTGCGATCATCACGACCGATATGCAATCGTTTGGGGTCAACTGCCTACAAGGTTACGCTGGTCTGAACGGCGGCGCGCAGCAGATCGTTATCGACGGCGATTGTGCCGCCTGGACGGCGTCGACGCCGACCGTCACGGCGCAAAGCGGAACGATCACTACGCTCGGGACTTGCGCAGCGAGCTACCTCAGGTCCGGTAAGAGCGTGGAGTATACGTTCGACATCCAAATCACCACAGCGGGTACGGCAGCCCAGGCGATCAAGGTCTCGCTGCCGTTCCCCGCGAAAGCAGGCAAGAACTTTGTTGGCGCGGTGTACGAATACGACACTGCGGGCGCGGCCGGTACAGCGGCGATCAATCCGACGGTGAACGACGCAAACAATGTCTACATTCGCAACGCCTCGGGCGGCTCGTTTTTTGCCAATGGTCGCAAGGTGACCGGGACCATCAAATACGAGATGGCGTAGGCCAAGCCCCGCGCAACTCTGACCGGCGCTCCGGCCGCATACGAGCTGCCCTCGCGCCATCGCCTGCGAATTCCCGCAACTGACAGCAATGGAAACCTCTCTCATGCTCGACCTGCATGGCATTTCGCGTGCGTCGTTCGATCTTGTCGTCGCCGAGGAAGTGACGAGTCAGCCCGTCTATGAGCGCCGATATCGCCATGTCCTGGAGTACCCCGGCGAAAGCTCCGGCCCGACCGGCGGCATCGGCTACGATTTCGGCGCGCAGACCAAGGCACAGATCCGCGCCGATTGGGGCGACAAAGTCGATGCCGCAATGCTGGGTGTGCTGGTCGGCGCTGCCGGCAAGCGCGGCGAGGCGGCCGCGGCCTATTGCCGGGCGACCCGCGGCAAGGTCGACATTCCCTGGGATGTCGCGCTCGATGTCTTCGCAAACCACGACCTTCCGCGTTATCTCGAGGTCCTTGAGCGCTATTGTCCTGGCGCCGGCCGCCTAGGGCCGGACTGCAAGGGCGTGCTGTGGTCGATCGCCTTCAACCGCGACGCTGCCGGCTTCGTCAAGCCAAACCAGCGCTATGCGGAGATGCGCGAGATCCGCGCCTGCGTCGCCTCCGGCGATCTCGCTCGCATCCCCGGCCTGATCCGCTCGATGCAGCGGCTGTGGCCGAAAACCTCCGGCCTCTATGCCCGGCGCGAGCGCGAAGCAAAGCTGTTCGAGAAGGGTCTCGCTGAGCACCACCCGGAGGAGCACGCCCGACTCGAGCACGTCGCGCCAGCGCCGGACCCTGACGTCGTGGTCCAGGTCCAGACCCGGCTGCGCGAGCTGGGCTATTTCGATGCCGGCGCGATCGACGGTCAACTGGTGCCGAAGGGCCGCACCGAGGCGGCGATCCTGGCGTTCCGGCATGAGCACGATCTGCCGCTGGTGCCGGGCATCGACGACGATCTGCTCGCCGCGCTGGTCCGGGCTGAGCCGCGCCAGGTCTCGGAGATCCGAAGCCAAGCAACCGCGAAGGACCTGCGCGAGCAGGGCTCGGAGACGATTCAAATCACCGACCAGGTCAAGGGCTGGGCCGGCAAGCTGTTCGGCAGCTCCTCGACGCTTGGCGTCGGCGGCCTGCTCGCCTGGGTCACCGACAAGGCGACCGCGCTCTCCGGCGCCCGCGACGCGGTCGGCGGCCTCGGTATTCCGCCGGCGGCGATCGTCTGGCTGCTCGCGGCCGTCGTGGTGCTGGTGCTGATCGCCGGCCTCGGCGTGCTGGTCTGGTTTGTCGCGCACAAGATCGAGACCAAGCGCGTCGCCGATTACCGCACGGGCAAGAACACATGAGCGCGATCATTCCTGTCATCGTGCAGCTCGCCAGCCTCGCCGGCGTCAAGCTGTCTCCGTTCAAGGCAGGCGCGCTGGTCGCCGCCATTCTCGCGCTGCTGGTCGCGATCGTGGCCGTGACCGCAGGCGTGCATCTATACAACGCCGGCTATGCGGCGGCGGACGGCGCCTGGCGCGAGAAGGCGCTCGAGGCGCAGCTCGCAGCCATGCGCGCCGATCGCGATGCCGCGCGCGCTGCGGCGGCCGATGCGGCGCTGCGCGAAGCCGCCATCACTCAACGGGCCGAGCAGGAAAGGGCGGGGACCGATGCCTATGTCGAGCAGCTTAAGAAACAGAACGAGGCGCTGGCGGTTGCCGGCAAGCCGAACGCTTGCAGTCTCACTTGTGATGATCTGCGCGGGATGCGCATCAAATCCAGTGCCTGCGGACCTGCAGCGAGAGCTGCCGGAGCCGCCGGCGCAGATCTTCGCGCCCGTTGGCGACCCCTCCGCAAAACTCCGTGACGATGCCCGCGAGCGGATGGCGCGCACGCGCGATGCGCTGAGGGAAGCGAACGACCGGCTCGCGGCTGGCCGGGCCTGGTACGAGGGCGTTCGGCAGAGCTACGGGGGTGAGGGGCAGCATGACGGAAAGTGAATCGATCCAGGCGGCACTGCGCGAGATGGCGAAGTCGATCGGCGGGCTCGAGTCGACTGTCACCACGCTGACGCGGCAATGGCGCGACCAGGATGAGAAAGCCTCGCTCGGTCGCCGCGACTTGCATCAGAAGATCGACGCGCTCGTCGACGATCTGCGTACGCTCGAGGGCCTGGTCAAGGCGGCGATCTCCGACATCGCGATCATGAAGCCGATCGTCGACGGTGTTATCGAGGCGCGGCAGCAGGTCAGGGGCGCAGTCAAAGCGGGCCGCTGGGTGCATTGGCTGATTTTCGGTAGCGGCGGCGGCGCTGCCGCGCTCTGGGTCTTCTCGCATTTCTTCTCGGTGTCGCTGAAATGATGAAGCTCGAGCCCCAGATTCTGCGCCACGGCTATGATGCCGCCGCGCTCGGCGCAGCCGTCACCGAGATCCTGATCAGCATGGCCGTCATCTTCGCGCTGTGCACGGCCATGGCGGCGCTGTCGGAGTTGCGCCGCGGCATCTCGGCAGCGGTCGGCTGGTTTGCGCTAGGGCTTGTCGGCGCCGTGCTGGCGGCGGCCTTCGCTGTGCACGCGGCGATGCCCGCCAGCGGTTGCGAGCGGCGCTTTGCCGGTCTTGCTTCGTACTATTCCAATGGCGAGAGCGGCAGTCGCACGGCCTCCGGCGTGCGCTTCGACGATGCTCTGCCGACCGCGGCGCATCGCTGCTTGCCGTTCGGCACGCGCCTGCGCGTCAGCCGGGCAGGGAGATCCGTCATCGTCACCGTGAACGATCGCGGCCCGTTCATTCGCGGTCGCGTGCTCGATCTCGCGCGCGCGCCGGCGGCGCAGCTCGGCCTGCTTGGGCCTGGCATCGCGCGCGTCGAGGCGGAGGTCGTCGATTAGAGATCCGCGCCGGGCGGTTTCCCGGCATTTGCAATCAAACCACGGAGGTTCG
The DNA here is from genome assembly GCF_023073835.1 of Bradyrhizobium sp. 153. Lineage (NCBI taxonomy): Bacteria > Pseudomonadati > Pseudomonadota > Alphaproteobacteria > Hyphomicrobiales > Nitrobacteraceae > Bradyrhizobium > Bradyrhizobium sp. 153. The sequence goes on from NZ_JADPKH010000141.1 coordinate 39,183, forward strand.
AGTGAGCTATTCATTCCAGGTGACCGCCCCGACGAAGGCGGCCGCAAAAGCGGCTGTCGCCGCCAAGTTGGACGAAGTCGTCGCGAGCCAGGCGATCCATGCCCGCGATAAGGCCGCGGCGCTCGCCAATGCCAACGCTGCGATCGACCTGCTGGTCGACGACGCCTCGAGCCATGTCGCGGTGTCGTGCAACGGCTGTGTCGGTTGGCGCGAGGTGCTTCGCGAGGACGTCAGCAACGACCTGCATTCGGCGTCGCTGTCGTCGAGCGCGAGCCTCGTTGCGCCGCCTGCCACCTGAATTCGTCCGCAAGGCCTCCTGCGGACGATGATCGCCTGGTCGAATGTCCCCTCGACGGGTGATCCGGCCCGGCACGCTGATTCCGGCAGCGTGCCGGGCTTTCGTTTGCTTGTGGACAAAATGCCCGCTCTTGATGCGTGTGAACCAAAAAAGAGTGATCAGTTTCCGTACACCTTTCGATTGCGCGTCAAAAAAAGAGCGTTTATCCATGTTCGCAACCTTGAGGGGGCAAAGCGTCTGATGACTGGGAATGGGGTTCTCGCTCCGGTGCGGGAGGTGCGGACGCTGACGGGGCTGCGCGGTGTCGCCGCGCTTTGGGTGGTGTCACTGCATTACACGATTGGCGCCGGCTGGAGTGGTGCCGGCTTCTGGTATGCCGTGGCTGCTGTCGGCAATCAGGGCGTCATCATCTTCTTTCTGCTCTCCGGGTACATCCTCAGCTATGTCTATGAGACCTCCACGGCGCGGCATCCGTTAGCGACCTATGCCCCGTTCATGTGGGCGCGGATCGCGCGGATCTATCCACTGCACTTGGTGACGCTGGTCGCGTGGGGCGGTCTCATCGCACTCGGCTTGGTGCCGCGGCTGCCTGGCGATACGCCTGTGACTTTCGTGCAGAACCTGCTGCTCGTCCAGGCCTGGGGCTTTACCGGCGACACGTCCTGGAACGCGCTGTCTTGGACCGTCAGCATCGAGCTGTTCTGCTACCTACTGTTCCCGTTTGTTGCCTTCGCTCTGGCGCGCCGGTCCGTGCTGTTTTGCGCGGCGGTGCTCGGCATCAGTCTGGCTTGCGTTGGCTTCGTGCCCTACGACCGCCTGCTGCGCCTGGTCGGCTTATCGCGCGACCTGCCGCTCTCATACGGCTTTTACGTCTCGCATTTTGGTTTTCTATTCCTGGCTGGCATGGCGCTGCAGCGCGTGACGGCCTGGCTGCATGCGACCGTGCCGCATCAGCGGCTGTTTGACCTGCATTTGCTTGTGGGCTTGTGGATCGTCATGGTCCATGCGCACCCTCCTGTGTTCGACTGGACCATCGCGGTCGGCTCTAGCTTGGTCATCATCGGCATCTCGACGGACAGTGGGCTCGGCCAGCTGCTGTTCGGCAATCGGCTGATGGTGTTTCTGGGCGAGATCTCGTACGCGCTCTACCTCACCCACGGCATGTTCCGCCTGGTGTTTCATCACTACGCGCCGGCCGTCTCGCTGCCGGTGACCGCTTTGCTTGCCCTGCTGTTCGCTGTGGTGGTGCATTACCTGGTGGAGCGCCCAGCGCGTGCGGCGCTGCGGCGGCTGCTGCCCCGGCTCGACGGATTCAAAATCCCCGCTCCATCGTCGGGTGTACTCGGCTCTTGAGCAGGATCGAGTCCCGCTTTATTTGAGCGGCGGCCAGCAGCGGTCGTCACGTCCAATGGGAACGTCCGGCGAGTGCATCTGCTCGTGTTCAGCTCCTGGCCGCTCCTCAATCGTCGGGCATCGTTTCGAGAGGATACTTCTTGGCCAGGCAATCCACCGGCTTGTCCTCCTCGGCATCGGTGAGCTTGCGTAATCCGAGGAGTTGGGCCTCAGTTCGGCTGCGATAGATTTCCACGTGGTCTCGCCAGATCTCCGCCCTAGGGCCGCGAAACCCGCGGAGCCATACAAACCAAGCTGCCATCAGAAGAGCCTTAGAGACTAGAACTCCCGGGTCATTGCCGGGTGCTTTCGGTTTTTGACCTTGATCCAGTCGCAGGTCCGGGGCCGATAACGCCGCTCGCGGTGCTTGGAAACGATGCCCTCGAGCTCCATGCGGCAGGCGGCCACGAACAGGTCGGGGCCGATCGCACCGGGCTCGAACGGCGCCACGAAGATGCCCTCGGGCTGCCGGCGTAGCAGCTTGCCGAGCTGGGCCTTGCGCGCGTGCAGCGGATGGTCGCGCAAATCGTCGCCGTCATGGGCTAGCAGGTCGAAGGCGTAGAGCTGCGCCTCTGCGTCATGGCGGCGGGAATGCAGCGCGTCGAAATCCGAGATGCCGCGAACGTCCAGCACCACGATCTCGCCGTCGATCGCAAAGTGCGTCTGGCGCATCTTCAGCGCGGTCTCGACGATGAACGGAAAGCGCCAGGTCCAGTCAAGCCCGGCCTTGGACTCGAGCTTGACCTTGTCGCCGGCGCGCACCAGGCGCGCGCGGTAGCCGTCATATTTGATCTCGTGGAGCCAGTCGGCGCCGACAGGCACGGCCTTCGCCGCCTTCGGCACGCAGAATTCGAACGGTTGGGGCATGGCTCGCAGCTAGGCATCCGGCAGCTGGAATGCCAGAGCGCGGGGCGTTCCGCACAGCGGTATCGCTCCGGTGATTTCTCCGGTGATTTTGTGCCCCACCGCGCCCCAAATCGCCGCTTTGTGCCACACACGTTCTAATCAAAACGTGTATTATTTTATTGCGCGTCTGGCGAATGTCTTTGATCGCTAAAGGTTTTTCCTGGCGATCCCGGCAGGACTCGAACCTGCAACCCGCGGAGTAGAAA
>NZ_JADPKH010000036.1:0-41589 GCF_023073835.1 Bradyrhizobium sp. 153
TTTTGCTGTCCAATCCCATCTCAAACCTCCGTCCAACCCGGAGGCTTCTTCGCACAGCTATCCCGATCCCGAACCAAGGGCTCCGGCTAAGCGCTTACCGGACAGCGCTGTTCGCTCCGTGACATCAAGGAGATCGGAGCGCGCACGAATTCAAACAGCAAACAGGGCCCGATGGTCCCTCGGTGGGGCGTCCAGTTCGCTGAACGTCTTCGTTCTTCAGCGTACGGTTGGGACTGGCCGCTTGAGGATTGGACAAAGACATTCCCGCCGCGGCAACAGTCGCGTAACCCTCTTTGCTGCGGCTTCTAGGCGGAGCATCGCGGGATAGCCCCCATCAGGCACCGTGCCCACCAAAGCTGACTTTTGGTGGCCGCCATCTCGGGAGTCCGGCAGCCGGATCAGGGCGGCCTTTTCGAATCACACACTTCGTTTGCCAATCTCGGCGAAGCCTCATGCGCGCGAAAGAGGGCTTGGTACGAGCCTTGCTTGCTGAGGCGCGAAACCATGTGCTTCGCGCGAGCCGACGGATTACCTCCGCTCGGTGTCGGTTCCAGACATTGGATGTCTGCAACCGGACAGGGTGGAAAACAACAACGCGCAACGGGCGATATCCATAATCGTCGATCAAGGAGACATAGCATGTCCGGTGTTGCAGGCGCATTTCTGCTGCCTTCAAGCCGCTCACAAAGGACGGTTTACGATCAGCTCAAGCACATGGTGCCGAGGCTTGAAAACCGTGGACAGGAGGGGTTCGGCGTTGCCGCGTTTATGCATGAAGAACGGTTTCAACATACAAAGTCATGCCGGCCAGCAGGCAAACTAGCAGGTGTTGATTTCACTGAGCAGGACGCGCATTTCAGACCGCATGTAGCTATAGCACACGTTCGCACTCCCTCTCACAGAGAGAAGAGTGACGCCGACTTCCAGCCTTTTGACAATCATAAAACCTCCTGCCGCCGTTTGACGGTTTGTTTGAACGGGGCTCTGGTCAACGCTGATGAACTTAGGAAAGAACTGCACGCCGAAGGTCATTCCATCAGCGGCAACACCGATGCGGAGCTCTTGCTCAAGCTTATCGAGAGCATTTGTCAAAGAGATTATTGGCAGCACGGTCTGCCGGTTAACTACGAGAAGGTCTTCCAAGACATTGACAAGGGTGTTGACGGAGCCGTCAGTGCACTCTTGTTGGATGGCCTAGGAAATCTGACCGCCTTCCGCAATCGCATGGGCTTGCGGCCTTTGGAATTCATGCAAACCGAAGATGGTTTTCTACTTTTTGCCTCAGAAAACAGTGCTTTCTCTGGTCTACAAGGCCGAGTCGACGAAATTCGGCCAAGTCACATCAAGCATGTGAACGGCAGAACGGGAGACTGCCTTGATCACTTTGTGGGCCAGGCTCGGCACAGTCCCAAGCTTTGCGCCTACGAAACGCTTTATCTGGGAAATGCAAGAACGTTGGTGCAAGGGCAATCTCATCTAGCAACTCGTCATGATATAGGCATGACCTTGGGCCGAATTGTCTGGCCGCGATTAGCGGTCGAAACAAGCTCCGCTCCCATAATCGTTTCTTCCATGCCGCGCACCGGGACACCGTATGCCGACGGTCTATTTGCATCGCTGGCCAAGCAGCAAAGTGCGCTCGTCCAACGGCGCGAGGTGATCGCAGTAAACCGCTCTCAGCGCACACTTATCGGGTCTCTTGGCGAGCGCAACTCGCTCATCTGGCAAAAGTACCGCGTCGCAACGAACGACGTTACGGATAGAATCATCGTCGTAGCCGATGAAGCTCTTATTCGCGGCGATACAAGCCGCGCAGTGACGGAGATGCTCCTTGCCGCTGGGGCAAAGGCTGTGCATTGGGCAATCGGTTCACCGCCTATCGTTGCACCAAATTACTACGGCATGGGTATCGAGACCATAGATGAGCTAGCGTTCTGGAAAATATGGAAAAGCCTGGCACCCGAAACGCGGCAGGATAGCCTGCGCTTTCATAGGATCGCGCCGCAAACGCTTCGGGTGATCGAACGCAAAATTGCTCTATCGATCAACGCTGCTACCATTACGTATTTGCCCTTTGAAGATCTGCTTTCCTTGCTGCCGCGGGGACATGAGGGAATCGATCTTTCTGCGTTTACGTTCGAGATGCCGACCCCTTGCGGGCAAAAACGCGCAGACGAGAATTTAAATAGATTGATCGCCGAGCTCACCTCAACGAAAACGTCTGCAGCATGAGGCCATGATGAAACCTGCTCTTGTATTCGACTGGAACGGCACTCTCCTCGACGACGCCGACGCCTTGCTACAAACGACGAACACCATTTTGGGTCGCTTAGGCCGGGCTGCCATTGATATGCAAACCTTTCGGGATCATTTCGATGTTCCACTTTCGGTTTTTTTCCGCAATCTAGGAATGTCGCAGAGTGAAATAGAAACGGTGGATAGCCATGACAGTGCTATTTTTCACGACACCTACGAACCACTGGCGAGCAAAGCCGATCTGCGCGACGGCGCGCGTTGCATTTTGGAAACGGCACGTCAACAACACGTTTCCAGCATTATTGTCAGTAACCATATAGTCGACCCCCTTATTACCCAATTGCGAAGACATGGAATCGAAGATTGTGTCGCGGAGGTTCTGGCGTTTGAAAGCCGCGCTACTCAATATAAAGGCATAAGCAAAGGAGAGCGGCTTCGTCTGTATATGCGAGCATACAATCTGGACCCCAGCTCAACTTTCATCGTCGGGGACATGCCGGTCGAAACGGATATTGCACGCGAACTTGGCTTGATCAGCGTAGCCATTACGGGCGGATTTGTTTCCGAGACGCGTCTGCGAGCGGCGCAGCCGGATTATCTCATCGAGGACCATCATAAGCTGCTGCCCATTCTGCAGGAGCGTGGTCTTTTTCAGAACTCATAACGACGCAGAGCATGACTGAAACTCCGTCAACTGAAACGCCTGGGAAAGTCGGACAACGAATCGGCCTAATCGGCGCAGGGTGCATGGGAACAGGCATAGGAATCAGTCTTTTGCGTCATGGCACTGAACTGCATATCAAAGTCAACAGAACCCGTGTTGGCGCGGAACGCTTGACTGGCATGGGTGCTCATGAGCACACCGCAATTTCCGAATTGGCCCGGCATGTAAGTGCCGTCGTTTTATCCCTGCCCTCAAGTTGCGAGGTCGAGGAAGTCTGCCTTGGGCAACATGGGCTATTTGCACATTTGCCCCGACAGAGTTTGATACTTGACTGCACCACGTCCTATCCTGCTTCAACCCTCACTCTAGCCGAACAGGCCAAAAAGCATGCATTGCACTTCATAGATGCCCCCGTAACACGAAGCCCTGAACAAGCAGAGCAAGGGCGTCTCAACGCCATCGTTGGATCTGATCAGAACACGTTTCCTATGGCGGCTCGTGTTCTTACCACATTTTGCGAGAACATCGTCCATGTGGGTGATATTGGACAGGGCCATAAGCTCAAACTTGTCTATAATAGCATGACGATGGGCATGGCGGCGGTGGTAGCGGAAGCTTGCCAGCTTGCCGATGCCATTGACGTCGACCTTGCAATCTTACGCTCCTTGGTCAGTCGCGGCGCGACCAACAGCGGGATATTCCAAAACTTTGTAGCCTTTTTGTTGGACGAAAAGCCGAATGCTTTGGCAATATCGATCAGAAACGCCAAAAAGGATATTGACTGCAGCGTGCGATTAGCGAACGAAACCGCGTTGAAGGTCCCAGTTCTGACTGCCGCCGCGCAAAAGTTCCAAACCTGTCTCGCCGAAGGCAAAGGTGAATTGACCTTGCCTCATCTTGCGCTTTCGTTAACGGATGACGAATCACAGCAGAATTAGCAGCGACGCACCCAAAACAAATCTCTACAATCCATGTCTTCCTGTTCTCCAGCGTCGCCTTCACACGGATGGCGAAAGCATCGGCTAGATGCTTTTGTACTTCAAAGCGATGCTCGATCCCGGGCTGCTGTTTTGAGCACGCAGGCCCGGCCATCGTTCCCGCTTTCTCCAAGCTCTTTGAAGAATACCAGGCGATCACGAGAGAGGAGACCGCGATTTGGCGCAACAGCCACATACGGAAGTGAAAGAGCTCGAGGACGTCACCGGCCACAAAGCGGTTGCATAACTTTCTGACGACGCCGGGTAGACTATGCGGAATTGCACCGCGAACGTGTCCTGGCTGATGAGGTTGTTGAGCGGGCGTTTGGAATATGTCGATGGACATGTTTAGCCGGATGCTCAAGGAGCTGAGCATCAGACATCTCCTCAACATACCGCAAAGCTTTAAGGAGTTGAGGGTTGTTTGACGTCAGACATTGTGCGCGGCAGCATTCGATGATCACTGATGGCCCATCATCGATGCGTCAAGACCATGATTGCGCAGCTCGGTGGTCGTTCCGACAGGCAACCTTCGGAAGGGTCTGATGCCTTCAACGCTTTCCGAAGTTAGTCGACGATGCCCAAGATCCGAACCCGCTGCTCACGGACCGTGGACGCGCATTTCGTTCTCGGGCGCTTTGCCGAGATCTGCACTAACTGCGCTCTTTGATGCGAGCCGCCTTCCCAAGTTGGGCAGCTAACTCCCACGTGCCTAACCAATACGCGCATCAACGCTAAAATTCTGGAAATGGCGGGATTCTAGCTCCAGTACCTAACGCAACGTGAGATTAGGGCGATTTCGTTTCTGAGGAATGTTGTGCTGAAGTTACAGCAATTCACGATGATGTTGCCAAGACGCGCAGAGCCGGGCTCAAGTGTGGAATAGCACTCCAATGAAGAATTTTCTGCTTCTGACTGCAAGCATCGTCGCACCAACGCGGCGGTCCCGCACTTGGCGCGATCTCGCTCCACAGCCTGTCCAAACCAACGCGCCGCAGCTGTCGGTCGCTCCCGCGATCTGTGACTGCACCGGTTACTATAGTGGGCATAACGGCGGCTGGGTTCGAGCCATAACTGCTAGGATTTCGCAGGCGTTACTCCCGAAGGCTGCCATGGTACGACGGCCGGCACTATCGGTGGCCAGATTGGCTATCGCTGGCAGATCTTCAATGTGGTCTACGGCGTTGAAGGCCAGGGCAACTGGGCACTCTTCAGCGGCTCCAAATATCAGCACCGCTTTCCCGTCGAACATCAATCGAACCAAGACGGATGCGTTCGGCTTGCTCACCGGCTAGCTCGGCTACGCATTCAAAACCGTGCTGCTTTAGGCCAGGCGGTCCTGTGATGACCAGCAAAACAGACCAGACCAACTCCGACGGTCACTGGGGCGGAGCTTGCTAAAAGCGATAATGTCCGTTGGGGGCGCGCCGTAGGGGCTGGCCTGGAAAGTTAACTTCGCGCCCAGCTGGTCAGTTGGCGTCGAGTATGACCACCTGTTCATGCCGGAGAGCAACGTGACCTTCCCCGCTGTCGGGACGGATCGCATTCACCAGGATGTCGATATGATGACCCTTCGGCTTTACTACAAGCTGTTTCCGGTGGTTGGAAAATGGCGATCTCAACACGTTTGCGGCGGATCGAGGAGCCCCGACCTTCGGTCGGGGCTTTTTCTTCGGAGTGCTCTTTCGCGCAGCGCTAACTGGCCGCTTTTGCCGAAGCGCCGCCTTTCCAAGTTACGCAAGGGACATGATCTTCTGCACTGGCGCCGGCGACATGCGCCCCGTCGGCAGCGGCACACTGGGTGTACGCGCCAGATCCCAGCCTTCGACCTTTGACGGCGTGGTGTGTACGGTCAAGGCTAATGACGCGATTGTCAGGTTCGAGATATCGATGTTTCCAATCTGACGCGCCCGCGCAACATGAGGCGACTAGAGAACCTTCAGTTTTCAACCGGCACGCTGCTTGCTTCATTTCGTACCGCCGTCACCGATGCCGGCTGCCCGGCGCTTGGCTAAAAACCGGATGCGCGCAATGCCCTCCAGAAGGAGCTTGTCGACTAGGTCTAGAAGCTGGTCTTTTGATCGACTCATACTTGTAAGATAGTCAAGGAAGTAGCAGTTTTAAACTCATGACAAAAATCAACTGAAGCAAACCGATCAGCTCGAATCAAACTACCGATCTTCATTGGCGCCTAGCTACGATCGACCGAAACCCTCACGTCCTACGAACACCTGCAAATGCTGGACTCCCTAGCCAGACCTATTCTAACTTGCCGCTCCAAAGAATGCCCGAGACTAAGCTCGTAGTTGACGTATACGACGTGCGCGCTAGCAGCAAGTGGCTTCCTCACATGGCAGGTCGAGCTTGCTCAATGCCTTGGCGAACGATTGCCCATAGGATCGCTTTTTGTCTTCACAGCAGTTTTCATACGCAAACTGGCTCCGATACAATCATCGTCCCATCAAGATGCTCACGCAACATGGACGTCAAAGATAAGGTTGAGGCGGATCGCCACAATGGCGGCTTGGATCCGGCTGGTCGCGCCCAGCTTTCGCATCGCGTTCTTAAGATGAAAGTTCACCGTATTCTCGCTGATTTGCAATATCCTCCCGATTTCCCATGACGATTTGCCCTCTGCCACCCACCGTAGGCAATCTAGTTCCCGCTGCGATAGCGCAACTCTCATATTGCAGTTATCTTCGGCCGGACGTGTGATCTCCACACAAGCGGTGTGAAAGTGCCAGGCTAGTGCGTTGAGATGGCCTTTGGAATGTTGAGGATCGGCATCGTCGAACCGAGATGCAAACGATACGACGGATAACCGACCCAATGGCCCAAACAACGGTACACTCATGCCGTGCTTGAGACCGGCCTCTCTGGCCTCATCAAGTACGCGCCGTTCGTCGGGCTGTAGTTGATATTGCTCGGCGAGTTGATCCCACAGAAAGGGCCGCGAAAGCGTCGGTGTCCGCCGGACTACTGGATCGATTTTGTGGTACTTTCGCTTAAAATATCGTTCACACCATTCAGGCGGCCACTTTACGGCCACCGCCGGTGGCGGATACTCCGGTAGACGAAGTGGCTCCGCGAAATTGAGCGCTCCGTAAGAGACTTCGCTGAAGCCTTCGTCGCTCGCACAGCTAACGAGAAGCTCGAAAAGCGGTCTGAGGCATTGTGTTCGCGTCGCGCATTCGGTGAAGCTGAAAAGATCCATTTTGTGGCGCCTCAGCAGGCTGGCCCGAAAGGTCGGCATTGCGCCGCTCAATTGAGCTGGTTTTGAGCGGAGGCAAGTTCCAATCCGTCGCCGAGCCGCTCCGTGATCCCGAGCTCAAGGAGGCCGGTGTCACCGCCGATGTTCGGCTTGCCGGCGAGCATGAAAATTCTGCTTGGTGCAGAGGGCACTTTGCATACGCATCTCCGGAAGGGCGAGAACCTGGCGATGAGAACAGCAAGTGTCGTACCAGTTGCACCGCCCAAAAAATCGTATTTAACGACAATGACTTGAGGATTGGGATAGATTCCGCGGGCGCGTGCGTTGAAGTATTCGCGACATCAGGAGGAAAGCCGACAGCGCCATTTGGCTTGGTTGTTCGTGATGATTGCCTGACTGAATTTTCTCTTGACGTCTGATCGGTACCCCTTGTGCAAGGCACCGCTGGATCGCTCATTATTGCCTGTGGCTTGCCAAGACACTTGAAACAAGCGGAAAAGTTCAAGGGCAGCGCAGGCAGGCTATCTGACTCATCTATGAGCCGATCCGCTCTGACCGACCAATACATGCAGTTCTGAGGCACCGACAGGAGATGAGGCGCAGACGCTCGTTGGTCCACTTGCGCGCCGACGCTTCAATCCGTCACTGCGGCTTTTAGCGGCTTAGCAACGTTTCTCAGGACAGCGGCGCGGCAGTTGACAAACATCTGCTTCGTGTAATTCCCGCCGAAGTAATCCAGCACGAAGGTGCCGGTATAATCCGGATCATCGCCCACGCTGCAGATTATGCTGTCGAGAATCTCGCCGATTTCGGGAATGCGCTCGCAGTAACGGGCACGGAGAACATTAACAGCGTTCATCGAGTGAACTGCCTCGTCGGCAATCACCTCTCTCAGGCAACGAAGGAAGCTGCTGCCAAGTCCGGCATAGAACTCTCTATCCGCAGCATAGGCGCGGCAAGTACACATCTCATCAAATGCGATCATAACGATCAGAGAGAATTCGTCCTTCAAGTATGCATTGATTGCAGAAAAACTATGCGATCGAGCTTCCAATCTGTCTCGAAGATCTTTTTCGGATTCACCAGCGACAAGCTCCATGATCCGGATGAAAGCATCGGTGTGGCGCTCTTCATCCGCGGCCCAGGCACTAAAGAACGCCTCAGCTTCGTTGGTGGCGATCAGATTTCGGTTGAACAATTCTTGTTTTAAGTGCCTCGCGTCGTATTCAGTATACAACTCAGGCCACAACTTGTCCCGACGTGCGCGCACAGTCGATGGTCCGGCCGTGAACATCGCCGGCGTCAACTCATCGAAAAAGTCTTTTGGATTCCAGTTACGTCGAATCGGCGCAATCATCCGACTGTCCTTCTCTGCAAGCGGCCTAGCAGAGGACGCTCGCAAAGCATACTTGCCCTGCACCAAGTATGCTGTCGCCCCCTTGTTTTGGTGGGCAATTTCGAGACGCAACTCATCAAACGGTTTGAAACTCGCGATCATCAACAGAAGCTCATAGGGGCCGTCAACGGTTTTGGAGTTCGCCTGCAGTGTAGGCTGCGGTATCCCATCGCTTTCTTTGCAAACTGCGCGGCGGGATGAACCGGGGGATCTACGATTTGGCTCAATACACATCCTATCAGATCGGCTGGACTCCATGTGGAGGGACTATCGAGTGAGTACCCTGAAAGAGGCGCGCTTAGCTCGCGGATACGACTGATGTCTGAAGTGACTTACTACTTGCTTTGTCCTTCGCCCCCTCTGACGAAGGCAACGCGCCCGGAAGGCGACGGAATGTTTCAGCGCCAAGCGACTGTCAGGCACGCCGCAGCTCTCTCGCGCAAGCTAGGTCTGCCTGCACCCTCGCCTTCTCAAGGACGACCGATCCATCGAGCGTCGAGTTGGGGAACGCCAAGGTGATTCAGAAATTTGGGAATATGGAAGGACCCTCCTCTCGGTTGTGTGTTGTAGCCGCCAACTTCCCGGCTGCCCTGTGTATTAGGACGCATGCTCGAGTCTGCCAGACAGACACCTTCGGGAATTGGCTCCGGGCGCTGAAAGATGCGAATGCCATTGCTCAATCGCCGCCCGCATGCGCCTTCTCGAACTCGGCAATCTTGGACAATGTGAGACCAGTTGAAGGCACTTCCGAATTGCGGTTCGACGACGGCCACGGTATTGACATTAATTCCTTCAGCAGGGCAACACCGGGTCGTGTTCCCGGTGGTGGTGTAGCTCGGTAGAGCAAAGCCGCCCGGACGCGCCCCCAATAGCGCCGTAGCGGGCGGGCGGTCGTGCGCTGGTCAACGGCAGTTCTCCGGTAAGATCGGGTTGCGACACGCCAACCCAACCGAGCAACCACCGATGACCGACGGCATGATGAACCTGCGCACACTCGTAGAGAAAACCCTGATGCCGATCTGCTGCGCGAGATGATCGGCTTTGCCGCCCAGCGTCTATGGAGTTGGAAGTCGAGGGCCAGACCGGGGCGAGCTACGGCGAGAAGAGCCCCGAGCGCCTGGCCCAGCGCAACGGTTACCGGGAGCGGATCTGGGAGACCCGCGCCGGCGCGGTCGAACTGTGCATTCCAAAGCTGCGCAAAGGCTCCTACTTTCCGGGTTTCCTGGAGCCGCGCCGCATGGCCGAGAAGGCGCTCACCGCATGCAGGAAGCTTATGTGCAGGGCGTCTCGACCCGTTCGGCGGGCGATCTGGTGCAGGCGATGGGCATGACTGGCATCTCCAAAGCCAGGTCAGCCGGCTGCGTGGCGAGATCGACGACAAGGTGAAGGCCTTCCTCGCCCGCCCGATCGACCGCCGAATCTCCGGCTGAAGTAAACCGCGCCGTGCTTCCATGCCCCGAAGGAAGCGACTCCATAATACCCTCAGCGCGAACATCATCCCGATCCTCGAATTAAAGCTGGCTGAAGAGCTCTCTTCAAGTTCGGGGCACTGAGCCACCAATTTTCTCAGTATGCCACCGAGGCGTCTCCCGCCCCTAGAAAGCGACGGTCGCCATGGTATGCCGCCGCTGCGGGGATCAGAATTTGGCGCACTGCGCCCTCCCCAAACCTTAAAGGCGCGCGCGTCCACAATGAATTCGCGCCCTGACTTGCTTGAGCCCGCACTCTCTAGAATGCTATCGACTTCAGAAGCCTTCGCGCAGATCGTGCAGTCTCAAAACCGCGTGGACAAATGCAAGAGCGATGATGCCGTTGGTCGGCGCCTCGACCAGGGCACAACTGTGCTTTCAATTTGTGCCATCACTCAAATGATCGGCGGAGCTTAGCAGTGATCCTCGAGCACTGCGAGACGGAACAGGTTTGCGGGCCCGATCAACTACCAACCCTCGTAATTGATCTAGATGACGGAAGCATGTCACCTATCGATTGATGAAATCGGCCGGTCTCCACGTTACGCCGGTCATCACAAGGAATTGGCATGCAACACCGATTACCATCTGTTCTCGCCAACGGCCCTGATCAATCCGCCGGTTCCTCACGTGCTGAAATCCTGCGCGCCGAAATCTGCTCCCGCAGAGAGCTATCGTTCCTCATGGAAGCGCATGATGGTCTCTCCGCCGCGATCGCTGAGCGCGCAGGGTTCAAAGGCCTCTGGGCGTCTGGCCTGTCTATTGCCTGCTCCCTGGGCTACCGCGATGCCAACGAAGCGTCGTGGAGCCAACTCGTAGACGTAGTCGAGCGGATCGTGGAATCGGGCGAACTGCCTGTGCTCGTTGACGGAGATGGCGGCTTCGGGAATTTCAACAATGCACGCCTCGTCACACGCAGGCTTCGTCAGCGTGGAGCAGCCGGCGTCGCGCTCGAGGACAGCTGTTTTCCGAAGATGAACTCGTTTGTTGGGGATCGGCACCCCCTCGCCGACATCGACGAATTCTCTGGCCGCCTCCGGGCAGTGAAGGATACAGTCGCGGACGACTTGATCTTGGTGGCAAGGATCGAGGCATTGATCGCTGGGCATGAGATGGACGAAGCACTTTCGCGCGCTCACGCTTACGCCGACGCGGGAGCCGATGCGATCCTTATTCATTCGCGAAAGAGCACCGCGGACGAAATCCTTTCGTTCGCGCGCGCTTGGCAGAACAGATTGCCGGTCGTGATCGTTCCGACGAAATACTATCGAACACCGATCTCTGCATACCGCAAAGCCAACATCTCTACGGTGATCTGGGCCAACCACTCCATGCGAGCGGCAACGGCGGCAATGCGTCAAGTCTGCGGTCGCATCATCGCTGAGGAAAGCACCGCGAGCATTGAGCCGCATATTGCCACTCTCGAGGAAGTCTTCGAACTGTTCAAGTACGACGAACTGGCCCGTGCGGAAACGCGATATTTGCGGCCCGACGCTGAACTGCGCAAATAGGGTTTCGTCGACATAGGAGCGCATAGTCATGGTCGAAGACCTACTGTCCTGGACTTCCTCCTAGCTGGCCAGGTTCGACTGCAATCTCAAATCCCTAACCATTGCACTAAGATGTTCTTAGATGGCGTAGCACGCCTCACTCAACCGAAATGCGCACTTTGCCATCTCGGCAGCTCGAGGCACCGGATCCAGCGCCTTCCTTCTCTCTGGAGAAAGGACCGACCAGGACCATTTGCTTGTCTTCACGCTTGGGCTCCATTTTCAGATGGCTCCCGCAGACCTGATGTCGCTTCAGCATGCCTACGCTGGCGACGAAGAAGCTGTCGGTGTTTCACCCTAGAGGCGCGACGAAAAAGGAACTAAACGGTGACCGATGCTCCCAAGAACGCCGTCATTCTCGCCGCTGGCTGCGGCTCTCGCCTGCGTCCTCTGACAGATCTGCGGCCGAAGTCGCTGGTCGAGGTCAACGGCACTTCGATTCTTCACAACGCTCTGCGCAATCTGGAAGCTGTTGGCGTGGAAGAGGTGACGATCGTGGTGGGTTACCGCAAAGATGCCATTCAATATGCCTGCGGTAGCCACTTTGGCGAACTCAAAATCAAATATGTCGAGTCGACCGTCTTCGACCGGACCGGAAGCGCCTATTCTTTGTGGCTGGCGCGCGACGCTCTTCTCTCCGGAGACTGCTTTCTTCTCGAGGGCGACGTCTTTTTCGAAGAGGATGCGCTGCGACACTTGATGGTCTGCCGGGGGACAGACGTAGCTGCAGTCGTTCCCTTCGATGATTCAATGGAAGGGTCGGCCGTTCTGTTGTCGCAGAACGGCTTCATCTCAGGTTTTCGATTGAAGCAAACCGCGGCAAATCTTGTTGCGGATGGCCCACAGCTTTTCAAGACGATGAACCTTCTACGGCTTTCGGCGCCGACACTCAAGGCAACGATCGTTCCGACACTGGACGATGTTGTCGCCGCTGGAGCTCGGCAGACCTACACCGAAGAACTTTTGGGTTATCTGATAGAGAGGCGAGGCCTCCAGCTCGCCGCGGCGCGATGCGATGGCCTCAGCTGGTACGAAATTGATAACGCTGACGATTTGGAGATTGCCGAGCGCATTTTCAAGGACCGAACGAAGGCCTACACGGCGAGACGTGATTTGCAAACGAGGTGAGAGTGCAATGCTAAAATACCTTTGGGATCCAGCGAACGCCATAACGATCACAGGTCTTCTCTTTTCCTCCGCCAGCCTGTTTTTAGCTCTCTCTGACCGCCTTGAGCTATCCGTGGCAGCAGCGCTTTTGGCCGTTCTATCGGACCACCTCGACGGGGTTGTGGCAGGTCGCACGAAAGGTCGCGATCCAGATGTCGCAAGAATGGGAGCGAGCCTCGATGGGTTTGCAGATATCGTCTATGGAGCCGTCGTGCCTGCGGTAGTTGTGGTACAAGTCAGCCAAGCTTCACGACTCGCGCTTGCGACCGCAACCGCTCTACTGGTGACCGGAGCAATAAGGCTTAGCTACTTTGCGAACTTCGGCAGATCGCGCGATGGACGCTTCTTGGGCGTCCCCTTGTCATACGACGTGCCGCTCCTGGCGCTTCTATTTCTTTTTAAGCCTCTTATTCCTGCTGAAGCATTTCCTGACGTCGTAAACATTGGCTTCTTGCTGCTCGCTACAGCGCATGTCGCGCCTGTTCGCGTGCCACCACTCGGCGCAACAATGTATACGGCAATAAGCATCTTCGCCGTCGTGTCGTCGGTGGTTTTAGCCAGTCGCTCCTTTTGATTGCGGATGGAAGTATGATCCAGCGACTACCTTCTTCGTGTTGCAGGCTTCCCTCCATGCAGGTCACATGATGACGTGTAGTCTCGCCAACCGCGGCGTGCACCAGACTTGTTGCCGAGAGCATTTCCGCACCCATCGGCACTGCTCGATGCTTGTTCGCCGTGAGCTTGTCGAGAGATGGCAACCATCTTGCAATTTTCGTTTGTCCTGAAATGTTGAGCTAGTCGCACGCATGAAGAGGGCAGCACAAATGGACCCACCCCTTAGGTCGGACGAGGTCTCTGACCTGATCAACCGATTCCCCGGCGGCTATTGGAAATATGACATCAAGGACTTCGTCCTTCTGGTAAACCCTTATTTTCCGCCGCAGGCGTTCCTTGACGAACTTAAGAACGCGCTACCGCGGCTTATTACCTGCTATCCCTCTCCTAATGCGCAGATGGTCCAGCTTCTTGCGGATGCGGTGAAGACGCCAGCGAATAAACTTGTCATTTGCAATGGCGTGGCTGAACTCATTCCCATCTTCCTTGGTCGACTGGGAATGAGGATTGCTGTCCCGGTCCCAACCTTCAATCCTTATGAAACCACCGCCTTGCCCGGGCGGTTGTCACGCTTTTTTCTGTCACCGCCAGATTTTGAACTCGATGTGCACCGCTACGCAGCATTTGCGCGTACAAATGGCGTCAATGGCGCAGTCGTGATATCGCCGAATAATCCCACTTCGCGGATGGTTCCCTATGCGGATTTACTATATCTCGCTTCCGCGCTTCGAGCTCAACAGCAACTGCTACTGATCGATGAGTCATTTATAGAGTTTAGTGAGCTCGGACGAAGTGCTAGCCTGGAAAATCACTTGCTCGAATTTCCCAATGTGATCGTTCTCAAAAGCCTCGGAAAGATTTACGGGACATGCGGTTTGCGGATGGGGTATGCGGCATCCGCAAATGAACAGATGATGAAGGAAATTAGAGCGGCGCTCCCCACGTGGAATGTCAATACGGTTGGCGAGTTTTTTCTGAGCAGGCTCCCTCACCTCGCGCACGCGGCACAGCAGAGTTGGATGAGGGTAGGCAGCGACAGAGACAAACTATACGCAGACCTGCGCAGCATCGACGGAATGAGAGTTCTAAAGCCCGACGCGAATTTCGTGTTCTGCGAACTGCCGCCCCACTGGCCGGATGGGGACGTGATCGCCTCAACGCTTTTAAAAGATAGACGCATATTGATCAGGCACAGTGGCGGAAAGACGCTTCAAAATGGCAAGCGGTTCTTGCGCATCGCATGCCGCACTGAAGAAGACAATAAACTCTTGGTGGAAGCATTGAAAGAAGTTGCTGATTAGCGCAACTTGTCTTCAGTCACCGAGCATTCGAGACTTGAGACATCCTTCGGCATTGAAAGGCACAGCCTCCGCTCCGAGGGAGCGAAGCTAGTGGCCTTCCGGCGCTCGCCCCTCAAAACAGCCAGACAGCGCTGAGGCTCTACATGAAGTACCGTAGACCGATAGCCCGCCAGCGGCCGCGGCAAGGCTTCGTTGAGCACCTCGACCGCTTACCGGATCGAGAAGGATCCCCGGCTTCCATCGCAGAGAAGGCTCCCCGCGGCCGTCGCCGGCTGAGCCCGTTGGCCAGCGTGTTTGAGACAGAGATGGTGCCGATGCTGAAGGCCGCTCCCGGGCTGCGGCCCGTCGGGATCTTCGAGGAGATGTTTCGGCGCCATGCCGAACTCCGAGCCGGCACCCGTCGCACACTGGAGCGTCGGATCCGAGCCGAGATCGAACGCGTGTGGCCAATCCGACCTCAGAAACGCTTCACAAAATCGGACCCGCGTTCGGATTCCAGATCGGCTTCGTGCTGATCACGCCCTCCGCATCCGCGAAGAATACGGAGGCGTAACCAGTATCCGCGCCATAATGCCGTTCGACGCTTAGAGCAAGGAGCAAGCAGTTCAGTCAAACTTGTAGGAGACCTGTAAGAACGTGCCCCATCGTTCCATGCGATAGTCCCCCGGAAGGGGCCCAGAGGTAGCAGGAGGGCGGTTCTCCTGGTTGGCTCCGGTAGCGAGCGTCTTACGTTGGTTTGGCGTCCACATAGCCGAATAGCGGCCACCGAAGCCAACGCTGACGTTCTTAGTGATAAAGTAGGATAGGGCTGCCTCAACCTGCACACCACCGCCACCACTCCCGCGTTGATCAAGGAAGGTCGTGAATTGGCGCATCAGGTGGTTGTCGCGCCCTCGGAAGTCCGTCCACGGCAAGTAAGCAACGTCGGCACTTACGCGCCAGCGATCGAACAACATGGTCTCAGCGCTAAGGCCGATGCGCAGCGCATTCCAATCAGTGTCTTGGCTGCCGACAATCCTTCTATCGCCCGGCACAAGGCAAGGTGCAACGTTGGGGGAGGCGGTCTGCACACATCCGATCGTGTCAGACTTCTGGCCGTAGTAGCTCCAGCCCATGAACCCACCAACCTTGTAGGTGCTGCCATGCAGGAAATCGTAACCGGCATCCGCGGTGAAGTACGTGAACCTTCCGTTGCCCTGGCCCGATAGTGTGTTTTGATAAGCGAGCGGGTCCACGCCCCAATCTTCATCGTTCATCTTTCCATTGCTGAAGCGCCCAAACCCGATATTGCCCTTCAGGAAGATTCCCCAGGGGCTGTCCAGCCGTTCGAACAACTCACCGGAAATCCCATCCTGCCCATGGTAGGTGAGCTTTGATACTAGATCAGTACTCCCGTGGTCCCATTGAAAGCTTCCGCGGCTTAACCACAGCCGTGTGCCGCTTTCCAGCGACCACCCATCAGCGAAGCCAATCGGCGAGGCGCTGACGGTCGGCTTCGTTGCGTATAGCGGCGTATCTGACCATCCTGGCGTCCGTGGGTGTGCGTCAAAATGGTAGTTCAGACCGAGCTTACCGATGTGATAGCTGCTGGACAGGCTGGTGGTGTTGGCGGGGATGGTTGCCAAGGGCGGCCTCTGTAGGGTCGGAGGGGTCGCGACACTTGGACCGGTGAATCCCAGATAATCGTACTCAAACGTCACGGACCATGCGTTCGCGAGTGCTTGCTCGACGCCCAGGCCGATCGTGCCACCGACACGACCATAATCGAAATCGGTGGCATTCTGTGGCGCCAAGCCAAATGGGTGACTTCTGCTACGGAATTCGCTATTGTTGGCGGCAACGCCGCTATTGTGCTGCCAGGCCACGCCCCCCTTGAGATAAACAAGTGTTTGGCCATGCGGGCCGAACGCATACCCAAGGCGACCCGTCCCGGTCGCAAAGACGCTTGGACCAGCGCTGCAGTTTGCGCTGATGACAGAGCTGGAGGCGGCAAGACAGGTGTTTCTGCCGTCTGAGACAGCGCGACTGGCGTCCAGTTCAACGCCAACAACCCAGCGTTCCCTCTGCCAGTTGTAGCCGATCTGACCTCCGGCCAGGAACACAGGGGTGTCGACAACGTCACCATAGAGTGACTGGCCATAGGGGTCGCTGAATGATGTTCGCCCGTAGCCCCCACCGACGTGCCCGCCGATATATCCTCCGGTCCAGCTCCAGACGGCGAGTGGGACCTTTACTGCCGGCTTGAGATCGGCCGAATTGACAGCGCCGCCTGCAATGAGCGCAGCTGTTGCGACAGCGTAAAAAAGAAGTTGGGACCGCATTTCACCTCACGAACACAGACGCGCGCCACCTTGCAACGACAGCCAAATGGCCGACGTTGTTAGCGCCGCTTCCACAGCGGTTGCGGTTTGCAGGATCTAGGCCAGCGGACGCAATGCGCATTCGCTGCGGTTTTCGACCTCGATGTTGTCTTCGCAACAAGATCGGTGGATTTTGAAACGGGCCGAGCGTCTGAGGTCGGACACGAAACGCATGCTGCACGCCGGCTCCGGCCGATCGGATAGGTGGTGAATGCTCCCGCGAAGAGCCCTTTCTCTTGCTCCACACTCCTCGGCTGTCGCACGGCTCGGCCGTCCCGGACGCCGGGGAAGCCGATGAGGACGTCCACATCGCAGGCGACGAGCTCGGAGACGGCGACGCAAGGGCGCTCAGGAAGACCGCAGAGTACCTTGCTGGTTCGGGCCTCGACCCGCAAGCCTTTTAGGCGTTGTCAGATGTGCGGTGAGCGGTGAGCGGCTCTCCGTGTTCCTCGGCGGTTTCTTCTCACATGACGTCGTACTCAATCGGCATGCCTGAGCAAAGGATCGTCGACTCGAGCGCCTCCTCGCTCTTACCGCCGCGAGGATACGCGCGAGGGTCTCGTCAAATGACAGCGGCTTTATTCCTCAGCTCATCCGCTATCTCTCTAAGCGTCGGAGTTCAAGCGGCGGTACCGCATTCCACAATAGTGGATCGACGGCCAGCCCACTCTTCCGATCCAGCAGTTGATTGAAGTGCGTGAAACGCGCGCCCGCCAGAGCTGCATACAGGTTAGGCTCGCTGGCCATCTGACTGGGAGCTGGCTAACGGATCTTGCGTAGGTCCTCGCCTTTTCGGTCAGCCTTTGCCAGTCATTAGGCGAGCCGCTTTTGAGGAAAGAGGAACTCCTATACGTGAGGACGCATTGATCTGTTGAACTGTCCGACAAGTCCTCTCCGCAGCTTTTTCTTCTGCTTTCCTCGCACTTCAAGGACTCGCCGGTGCCAAATTTAACCGTTGGCCACCGAAAAATGAATGAACTCAGTTGCACAAAGATGGTGCAGAAGCATGCCACCATCACCCACATCATGAGGAAAGCCCGCATAACGTATGTGGTGCTGTTTGTTCGCATCAGGCTCGCGAACGCAAGCAGCACGATCATGAAGCCCAGCATGATAGCCGCGCTGTTGGCGGCGCTTCTGCTGTCCTCTTTTAACGCAGTATAGACAATAGCTGCGGCGGCACCGACGCCTGCAACGCCTATCGCGCACGGAACCGGACGGTACCTCTTCACAGCCTCCAACAGCAGACTCGGCAGATCTGAAACTAGAAATACCCTCGTCCATCAGCAGCGTCCGAGGTAAGACGCTATTTTCGCGATCGTCTTTGCAGCGGGACACGCAACGCCCTCTTCTGCCGAACGTAACGAGAGACCCAGCTGCGATCGGCCGTCCTACTTGCCGTTCCAAGCGGCCAACGCCTTCAGGTAGGCATCTGTTTGGTCAACGCTGAACTCGCACCACATGATCAGGTGGTCCGACATCTGGAAGGTGCGCCACTGCCTGAACATGTTAGCGGTCGGCGCGCCTTTACCGCCTCTGAATTCCTTCGGATCGTCGAAGACATAGTCGAAGAAATTGAAAACGCCTGCGTTAGTGCTTTTCACACCTACCTTCTGCTTGAAAAATGCGATTTGGTCGTAGAACTTGTTCTGGTCCACGTTACTCCCTGGCAGCTTTTGCAGCTCGGCCGGGACCTCGAACCTGTTTCTGGTGATCGCCTCGTAAGTCTTATCCGTGCGGGAAAAGATATTGAAGTCGCCGAGCAGTACGAGGTGTTCGGGCGAGTAGTCGGCCGGGGCGCTTGTGTTGATGTAATCCTTGGCCTTGGTGGCAAGCAGCTTGGCAAGCGCGTTGATCTCGTCGACACGCCGCAGATCCTCCGCTTTGGCGGTACCGTAGTAGATGTGGACCGTACATAGGTTGAACTTGGCCCAGCCCACCTGGAAACCGCAGACGAAGGGGGTACGGGCGACCTGGCTCATTCGCTCGGTGGCGGTCTTGCTCGGCAGAACCAGTTCGCCGGCAAGTCCGGTGAAGCTGACCTTGGCCGTGTTGTAGACAAAAGCGAGCCGCTCGAAATTGCCGCCGTCGGCGAAACTGACGTCTGTGAAGATGACGTCCCACTGCCGGCCAAGCAGGCGTAGAATTTCCTTGAGCGCCTTGAGGTCGGCCCGTACCTCCTGCACCGCGATCAAGTCGAAGCGGCTTATGCACTCCGCGATGTAGTACATTGCGTCGGTCGTTCGGCCGCCATACTTGGTCCCGCCGAACTCGCGGATATTCCAGGTTGCCAGCAGCAGCGTACCGTCACTCTTGGCAGGCACCTTCTTCTTAAGCCCGGTGCGCAGTTTGCTGAGCCCCGCAACAATCCTCTGGCGCTGCTTGTCGTCCTTGATCCACCTCAGGCCTGTGTAATTCATCGATAACTCCAAAAAGCGATAGAGTGTCGCGCGCCGATCAGGATGGAAGAGCGCGTCAATCAAGGTGAGAGAGTTTCGCCGGGCTCGTGACGAAGGGAGGGCGTAGCCCGACCGGAGTTGCGAGCCCGGCGTCGGCGCGATCCGCGAGGGACCGCGCCGACTGGTGATCGCGGCCGGCAGGTTATGCAAGTGATTCTTCCGCCAAGAGGAATCACTCGCTTGCCCGGCCGACACATCACAGATCACCAAATGAGGCTCTACATGAAGTACCGTCAGACCGATAGCCCGCCAGTGGCGGCGGCCAAGGCATCATTCAGTGCGTCGACCGCTTATCGGATCGAGAGAGATCCCCGACTTCCGTCGCAAAAGAAGGCTCCCCGCGGCCGGCGACGACCGGACCCGTTGAGCGAGGTGTTCGAGACCGAGATCGTCCCGATCCTGAAGTCGGCACCTGGCTTACGCCCGGTGGCGGTGTTCGAGGAGATGCTTCGACGTCATCCTGATCTCGGCACCGGTATCCGTCGTACCCTGGAACGTCGTATCCGTGCCTGGCGGGCGATCCACGGCGAGGAGCAGGAAGTCATCTTCCGCCAGATCCATGAGCCTGGCCAGCTCGGCCTCTCCGACTTCACAGACATGGGCGAGTTGGGTGTGACGATCGCGGGCGCACCGCTGGATCATCGTCTCTATCACTTCCGTTTGGCCTATTGCGGCTTCGAGCACGCCCACGTCGTGCTTGGCGGCGAGAGCTTCGTTGCCCTGGCCGAAGGCCTGCAGAATGCCCTCTGGTCGCTCGGTGGGGCGCCGCGGGAGCATCGGACCGACAGCTTGTCGGCCGCATTCTGCAATCTCGATCGCGATGCACGGGATGATCTGACGCAGCGATACGAGGCCCTTTGTGCCCATTACGGCATGCGGCCTTCCCGCAACAATCGAGGCGTCGCCCACGAGAATGGCTCGATCGAAGGGCCCCACGGTCATCTTAAGCGGGCAATCGCGGACGCCTTGCTGCTGCGCGGAACTGTCGACTTCGACGATCTTGCCACCTATCGCGGCTTCATCGACGAGATCGTCAGCCGTCGCAATGCCCGCAACGCCAAGCGGATCGATAGCGAGCGCGTGGTATTGCGGGAGCTGCCCGATCGCCGCACCTCCGACTACGAAGAGGTGATCGTCCGCGTGACGTCTTCGGGCGGCTTCACACTGCGCAAGGTGTTCTACACGGTCCCATCGCGCCTGATCGGTCACCGGCTGCGGGCACGGCTCTACGACGATCACCTCGACGTGTTCGTCGGTGGCACGCATCTCCTGACCTTGCCGCGCGGCCGGCCGCATCCCAACGGCAAGTACGACCAGGTCGCCGATTATCGGCACGTGATCCATTCCCTGCGGCGCAAGCCAATGGCGCTTCTCAATCTGGTCTATCGGGACAGGCTGTTCCCGCGAGAGGGCTATCGGAGAACCTTCGACCGATTGCGCGAGCGCTTACCGGACAAGAAGGCCTGCCGGATCATGGTCGATCTCCTCGCGCTCGCTCATGAGCGCGGCTGCGAGGCCGAGCTCGCCGATCAGCTCACGGCCGACCTTGACGCCGGCCGACTTCCCGAACTCAACCGGCTGCGCGCTCACTTCGCTCCTGACCCCGCCCACCTGCCCAACGTCGTGGTGCAGCTCGCGCCGCTTGCCACCTACGAATGCCTCATTGGTACCGCCGAGACCGTAGGTGCCACATGAGCGTGGCCAACACCGTTGATACCGCGCGCCTCAATCTGTTGCTCAACGAGCTCCGCCTGCCAGCCATCAAGGTGCTGTGGGCCCAATTTGCCGAGCAATCCGACAAGGAAGGTTGGCCGGCGGCCCGCTTCCTCGCCACCATTGCCGAGCACGAGATCGCCGAACGCGGCCGCCGGCGCACCGAACGCCATCTCGTCGAGGCCAGGCTGCCGGCCGGGAAGACCTTCGACAGCTTCGACTTCGAGGCCGTGCCGATGATCTCGAAGGCGCAGGTGATGGCGCTCGCCGCCGGTGACAGCTGGCTGGGCAAGGGCGCCAATTTGCTCCTGTTCGGGCCGCCCGGCGGCGGCAAGAGCCACCTGGCGGCAGCTATCGGCCTGGCCCTCATCGAGAACGGATGGCGCGTCCTCTTCACCCGCACCACCGATCTCGTGCAAAAGCTCCAGCTGGCTCGCCGCGAGCTTAACCTCGAGGCCGCCATCAACCGCCTTGATCGCTTCGATCTCCTGATCCTCGATGATCTTGCCTACGTCACCAAGGACCAGGCCGAGACTAGCGTGCTGTTCGAGCTCATCAGCGCACGCTACGAGCGACGCTCGATGCTGATCACCGCCAATCAGCCGTTCGGCGAATGGAACAAGGTCTTCCCGGACCCCGCCATGACGCTCGCCGCCATCGATCGTCTCGTTCACCACGCCACCATCGTTGAGATGAACGTCGAGAGCTATCGCAACGCGGTCCGGGACGGCCGACCTTGCACGCGACACCCAAAACCGTCGCTGATTGACGCTCCGCGACAATCAGAGTTCAACAAAACTCTTGCGCACGACAATCTGCGCGGCAATCATTACTTCGCCGCGACACTGACTCGCCATCCAGATTGCCGCGCCTTCCCATCCAGATCGACGCGCTACAGATAGAGCGACCGCGGTCGCTGAAATGACCGTATACAACCACTGATTTTATCGATTTGAAATAGAGGAAGGCCAACGGGGCGGGCAAATACCCTGCGGCGCTCTGACACAACTTGGATCGCTCGCGGAAGATTGCTGCATAGCGCTGGCTTGGCGCCCTGAGCGCCGGGCGTACCGTTGGCGATCACCGGCCCGGTGTCGTTCCGCGGCGTCCCAAGGCAGCGATGACTTCACCGGCGGCTTGATCGAGGCAGCCAAGCTGCTGCATACAGCTTTTCTACGCTAGACGGGGGGCGCGACTGGCACTCCTGCCCGTCTCTTGCGTGCACTGTCAGCGCATGATCCGTCGTGGCTCTCCGCTTGCAACTGCCCTTCCCCGACGCCACTTTCTTGCGCGTCTGTGACATGGCGACACCTGCGCGCCACGCTTGCGCATGGCTGCCGATCACGTTCGACCGATGCGCTTACGCAGCAAAAAGAAAGATTTCTGCGCGTTATCGCCCTGATGAGGCCTGCGGATCGACGCTCATTTTATGTGAGATTGTTGGGACGACCCACCACGTCAGCAGAATCAAGATAGACTGCCTCACCGACCTGCACATGACGGAGGTGCTGGTGGTATGCGCCGCTGCTGGTCTCGTAGACCTTTTCGATCGTCCGAGGCACGTCCCCTCCCTCGTCGATGAAGACCTCAGTGAGGCCGCGGCCGGTCATCGTTGCTGGCCGCGAGATGCCCAGAAGACCGAGCACTGTGGGCGCAAAATCGCAAATACTTGAGGGGACTTTTGAGACGAAGCCGCCTTTGACGAGCGGTCCTGCCAAAATGCCGACAGACGACATCTCCTTGGCATGCAACCCGCCGTGCACTCCTAAGCCGACTGGCCCATCCGCACTCCAACTGCGACCGATAAGACCAAAACGATCAAGGCCGCCATCGGATCGAAACGTGAACAGGATATCTGCCGATCGGGCATGGTCGGCGAACACGAGATGACGGGCGAAGCTGCCGGGTGCAATGCCATCGACCGCGCCGCCAGCGGTGAACACCGGACCGCACCAGGGCCTTTCGATCATTGCCCCGACGGCGCGGCGGATAACGGTCTGCGAGGGCTCGGCGAGGTAAATTGCTCCGACCTGCCCAGGTATGACGATGGCGTCGATCCCAGCCGCCGGTGCCGGGCCGCAGCGCAGCCCCGCAGCCTCAAGCGTCTGCAAGAGATCGGCCCGCGCATGCACCGTCACGTGCCCGTGATCGGAGGCTGCGATCAGGTGCACGCCCTGGCACACGCCTTCAGCTTCCCACCAATCGAGCACCCGGCCAAACTGCCGATCGACAAAGCTGATCGCTTCCAGAGTTCTTGGCGCGCCGGTTCCACAATCGTGGGAGGAACTATCGGGTTCGCCGAACGAGAGGATTGCGACGTCGGGCCGAATCTGAGGCCAGATGACGTCGAGGAACGCTGAAGTCAGAAAGGCTTGAGAGGCAAGATCCGGGGTGCCGGGGGGTGGCGTCGCAGGCGTCGGCCCAAGCAGGCTCTCCACCTGGCTGAGCATCTCGGCCGAGGTCGCGATAGAAGGGAAGTGGCCCGAGAGCGTCACCTGGCCGAACTTTCGGGCCTTATGGTTCAGCAGACGGGTTGCCCCCGCCGAGTTGGATGCCAGGACTGACAATGTCCTGCCGTTCGCCGCGAGGATCTCGCCAAGTGACGCCACACCGAGTAGATGGCCGTCGCTCGCGGCATCGAGGTCCTCGATCAGACGCGCATTACTTGTGTCAACCAAGCGCGGTGCCGGAAAATGCCGGTCGAGATACTGATTGCCAACAATGCCGTGGCGATCCGGCGTTGCGCCCGTGATGAGGCTCGTGAGCGCTATCCGTGTTTCGCTGGGATAAACGGTGCGCTGCCGGGCCAGCACCGCACCGCGGCGCTGAAGCCTGACCAGATTCGGCGTCAGCGATGGTTTGATGAGATCCGGCCGAAGCCCATCAAATAGCACGATGAGAACCCGATACCGGTCCGGTCGGTTGAACATGATCGTAAGCTTTCGTCTAGCTGGGACGTAGCGGATCGGCCGGGGCTTGGCTGACCTGACGCAGCCTAGCGCCATTGTCTTCGGGATGGACGCTGATCGCTTGCGCGAGGGTGATGCCGGTATGGAGCTCCCAGTCATGCCGACCAACGCCTGGCCGGCGTGCCGACCGGCACCGTGCCGGGATCAGTGGCGTGCGAGCGCCAGCAGCTCTCCTCAGTCTTAGACTGCACCGGGTGAGATTGGACAGCGACTGCATCGCTAGCGGCTTCTGAGCGAGGACGTCAGGTGAGACATCCAACAAGCCAAGGGCAGCCTTGCCTCGCAAACAAAAATAACAAATGCTTCGTCGAATCAAGCTCGCTCGGCGCAGTAGCCGATCCTGATCTGGTCGACATTGCGGTTGAGCCCGGCGTTGTGACTGCTGCTGCCGCGGATTGTGTGGCAGCTTGATTCCGGCGATTGCGATATATCGCGGGTGCTTGGCAGGAATTCCGCGGCTGCGGAGCTCGCAGTCAACGGCCAGCGTCTGGAAAGTCGATATGCCCTGATTGAGAGTCATCGCGTCAGCGCGTTTTGCATGTGGCTACCTGTCACAGCAACGCTTTCGAAGGGAAAACCCGTTGAGCCATTCTGTCGGGGGTAACAAGTTGGAAAGCTCGCGAATTGCGAAGGACGCCTTGAGGAGTCCTACTAGCTCCCGAACGAGCTAACCACTTTGCGTATCGCTTTTTGGAACGGAATGATCGAATAACGCGATGCTAGGCGTCTCTTTACGCTTGCAGTCGCGCCATCAGGAGCAACGTCCAATTTTCAGCCAATCTCGAGTTTCGACCCGCTCGTATCGGCCAGTGCAAGTATCCTGGCATATCGTCGCCGCTTGGCATCAGCGATACGCCCGCATCAGTGAGCGCGGCTTGTCAAGTTGCGGAATCGCAGGACGAGAAGCGCCGCATAGATTGTCGTTCCGGTCGACAAGCCGATCCATATACCAGTGGCGCCAAGACAGACCTTCAAGCCGAGCCAATAGCTGAGGGAAAAGCCGATCAGCCACCAACCAATGATCGCAAACAGAAGCGGCATTCGCGAGTCCTTTAGTCCGCGCAGGCCGCCCGCCGCAATGCACTGGACAGCGTCAGTGATAAACAGCGTTGCGCCGACCACGAGGAGCTCTGCAGCAAGGCTAATCGTTGCCGCCGAACCGGCCGATCTGCCCAGAAACAGCTCGACGATCTCAAAGCGCGCAGCGATCAGTGCGAGCGTTAACGATGCAGCTATGACAATACCGATCAGCATCGCTGCCAGATATGCCTGCTTGGCCCCTGCAATGTCGTTGCGGCCGGCCGCATAGCCAACGCGCACGGCTGCCGCCGTGCCAACGCCCACATAAATCATGAACAGGATCGCGGCGATCTGTACAGCGATCTGATGAGCGGCCAGTGCACTGGTGCTGATCAAGCCCGCCAGAATCGATGTGGCCCAAAATAGTCCCGACTCGATCCATGAACCCATTGATATCGGCACTCCGATTGCGATGAGCTGTCGCATTGTGCGCCAATCGAAACGCCAGAGATGTGCAAGTACATGGTAGTGACGGAACGGACGACGCAGTGCAGCGAACCACAAGCCGGCTAAAAACATGCTGCAGTTCACCAGCGTGGTCGCAAGACCTGCCCCCAGCAGCTCCAGCCGAGGCAGTCCAAGCTTTCCGTAGGCCAGCATATAGACCAGCAAAGCATTCAGGGGAGTCGCTGATAGAGTAATCCACAAGACCGGCTGTGGCCGATTGACCGCGCCCATGAAACTGCGGATGGCCAAGAACGAAAGTGCCGGCGCGGCGCCGAATCCTAATCCAAAGAGGTATTGCTGGGCGAGCCGCGCAACATCTGGGGCTTGGCCCAACGCAAGCAGTATTTGCTCTGCTCGCAGCGCCACAGCAATAATTGGGAAAGACAGGATCATGGCGGCCCATAACCCCATGCGCAGCGCACCCCGTACTGCGGCTAGATTATTTGCCCCAAACGCCCGCGCCACCATGGGCGCGATGGCACTTAGTAGCCCCGCGCCGAAGGCGAAGCTAATGAGATAGAACCGGCCTGCCAGCGCGGCCGCAGCAAGCGCCTCGGCGCTGATCCGACCGATCAAGGCAAGATCAGTCGACATCATCGCGATCTGCCCAACCTGCGTCAGCACCATTGGCCACGCGAGTTTCGCGATTTCGCCGAGCTCGACAGCGAGACAATGCATGGCCGCCCGTCTCGTCACTTTTGGGCGCAAATTCGATGTCGGTTTTGTCTCGGCTATTTTGTCCATGTCATCATGGCGCCGCTTGCCTCGGCGAGCGAAGCACTGCCTCTTTCTCGAAAGCATCCACCTGCTGACGTGAACTCGTGAGTCAGTCGACGATACGTTCGCGCTGGGCTTCGACCAGCGCGGCCAGCGATTGTCGCATGCGATAAGTAGAGGAGAGTTTGCAGATGCCGTCTCAAACTGATTGGCCGATTACCACTCGCGCAATGGTGACGGCGCGCATCGGAGTCGAGCGAGCTCGATCAGGGAGGCGAATTCATGCGCGAGCTCCTGAGTTGATGCCAAAGGTTGGAGGACCGAACTTGGACCTGATCAACCCGATGAACTGAAGGCTCATCATCCCGTAAGCCATTCCTGCATTCCTGAGCGATCGATGAGATCCCAATCCTTCAAAGCTCGTGCCAACTGCGACAGCTGGATGCTTGCATTCATCCCAAACCGACCTGTCGGAGGATCGACAGCATGTCGCTAATAAGACGATCGGCATCGCACGTTCAGCCCGAGTGGGCGCCAATGCGACCACAGTGAGTGGCGATTTTCACCGGTTATGAAGACCTGCCGGGATGATCATCACGAGCTCTGAATGTTCGCGCTTGCTCGACTGGATCACAGATATCGATATGCAGTCATATCGATGAGCTGCGCGGCCTCGATGACGGCCCGGCGAAGGCGAGCACGGCACGGGTCTTGTCTGGGGCCAATCAGACCGGCACCTTCCTGTCGTCAATCCCATCGTATTGGCTTGAAGCGCGCGAACGGCATGAGCCACCGGTGCTCCTGACCAAGTCAGCGCCTCCAATGCGCGCTGTTGACGCTAAATTGGTGGCCACTGTCCGGCCTATGCGAAGCAGTTGCTCGGGATCGACTGTCTTGCCGTTCGCGATCTTCTATTTCTGAGTGGCGTCCAGTAGCGATTGGTGCAATGGCGGCATGCTCCATCGCGCCACGACGATCTCGCGCCCGTCGGCGATGCCATGCGCCAGCTTGCGGATCGACCGCCGAGGCCATGAGAACAAATTATGAACGAAGAGTCAGGTCTCCGATCGGCAGTCTCGTGAGGCGACGCGCAACTCGGCTCCGACAAGCAGCACGATTCCGAGCTGCAAGGGAACATGAACGCTCGAAAGCTGCACATGAAATGCGGTACTCTGGCCTAGCCGGCAAGGTTTCCGTTTGAAAACCGATGATGTGCGCTACGTGCCTCTGGTAACGCCGGCATTGTCTCGCTTTCGTTGAATCATTACGTGCCCACATGAGCTTTCAGCTGCCCATCCTGAAGATACTTGCCGGGCAACCGGGCGGCCGAGCCAGTCTTGAACTCGTCAAACAGCACTTGGCGATCTTTTACACCAGTGGGCCCGAGTGGCCAGCGCGCATGAAGCGCATCGCGAGCCGCGAGCCGAACCTCGATATCTTTGGACAAAGGCTGATCGAGCGGGAGGAAGGATATTGGATCATCACTGCGCATGGACGAAAGATCCTCGAGAGGCTTGAGGTCCTTGACGCCGCTGAGAAGCTCAATGAATCTGTGACGAAAGGACAGCCCCAGGGACAGGCCGAGGGGACAGCTGGGCGATGAGAGACTGCCGTTGCCGGCTGCGCCGCCACGACCGATCGCTTGGAGGAAGCGTCCATGGCGTACCTGCCGATGAACTTCGTCAAAGGCAACGGTCCTGCTGAAGCGGCGACACTTTACTTCGCAATTGTCGACGCCGCGCTAAAGGTGTTGATCAAGCGCGAAAAGTGGAAGGGCTTTGAGGAAAAGGACAGCCAAGCCAACTGCGGAGACTCTTGCCAAAATTGGTAAGGCCTTCGGCCTCCAAATCGGCTTTGTCCCGATGGCATCAGCTCAAGCTTATGCAAGCGAGAGCGATGATCATTTGCCCCGAGCCAAACGAAGCTGAGGTACCGAGTTCTGCCGCCGCGATAAGCAGGAAAAAATTACGAGGGACCGTCACGCGCGGTTTGGTCGGATGCTTGAGCTGAACCTGGCTGCCTTTCTGGGCTACCTGCGTCCAACCGTCGGCCTTTAGGGCTGCAATGATGTCCATCGACTTCATTGGTGCATAGCGTTTGAGTGGCTTGGACGAGTGTCAGGGTTCCTGATTTGCTCTCCATACAGCAGAACGTCGAGGACGGAAACATCAGGCATCGTCCTCCTCCTCGTCGAGTGCGTAAGCCGGGCGCGGCGCTTCCGGCAACGCGTGGGCGATGCGGTTGCGCAACTCTCTCAGTTGTTTTGAGGCGCTCTGGACCATAGGTAGCGCGTTCGGACCCGTCGGCAACTTCATCAACCGGTCGGTGATGCGCCGGATCGCTTCAAGTTCTGAGCTTCCGAGTTGCAAATTTGCGAGCTGGCGTAAGGCTTGGTTCAGGCCTTCTAGGCCCGTCGCATTTTGATGCAGTCGATTTAGCCTGGTTACGGCTGCCTGCGCGCGGCTCAGCACGCTGGAGCGCAAGCGCGCGTCATCGGAAAGTGCAGACGAAGCGTTCCGGACGATAGCCTCGACCGCCCGCAAAAGCTTGCGCGACAACCAGAACCACTTCATGGTCGAGCGCGCGCGAGCTCGACGAGGCTGGAGAGCCTCAGATCGGCGCCGCCGCTCTCGATTTTGGAAATGTGGCTCTGCGGTACTGTGATCCGGGCACTCAGATCGCGTTGACTCAAGCCGATGGCCTGCCGGGCCGTTCGGAGGTGTAAAAACAGATCGCGACTGGCATTTGATCTGCTAAAACAGATCACCCTGTAAGCCCGATTTGAGGCAATAGAGGTTTGGAATTCCCGATATATCTGCGCTGCCCAGAAGCGCTATGCGCCGGCTACGGGACATACGCCGGCTGGCTTCGCCGCCCAGGCAAATCTGGCCAAGCATGGTCTGCAGGGCTCAAGGAATGGTATCGGGCCGGAACTGGAAAGAAGACAAGGAGGCGATGTCGGACGCCCCAAAGCCGAGGACTGGCTCGAACCTATCTCCCCTGGCCCGGCCAGCGCGCTCGAATAGCTTAAGAGCAGAGGGTTTTCGGGTCGGCAGCACTCATTTTGGCGGCCGGAGCCTTCCAGCCAACTAAGCCGCGCTTAGGACCTCCCGCGGCCGCCGGCAGCCCGTCCCGGCGCCTTGCTGGGCGTGTCCGCGACCTCACCGGTCGCAATCCTGCCGATGTACGGTGTCGGCGTGGCGCTTCTCGCCTTTTGGGCCTTCATTCGTCGGTTCCATAGTTGAATTATCGTTATAGTCTTATTTACATCGAACCTTGATCCTCCTGTCGATACAATGTATCTACACTATCTAGTTGCGCAGCAACTTTATTAGTGTATCTTCGTTGTTGATACCTGCCGGGTATCTCGTTTGGAGGTAGCGATGGTCGTTCAGTTTGCAATGTGGGGCAATAGCTTGGCTCTCCGCATTCCGAGCGCCTACGCAAAGGAAATCCATGCGTTCGCGGGTCGGGAAGCCGAAATCACGGTTCAAAACGGCAGATTAGTCGTAGAACCGCGCAAGACTCCCGTTTACACGTTAGACGGGCTTCTAGCTGGCATGACTCCCGAGAACTTGCATGAGGAATATAACACGACTGCTGCAGTCGGCGAAGAGTTCGGCTCCTAAAGAGCCGTATTGCCCAGACGTGGGTGATATTATCTGGCTCAACTTCGATCCGCAGGCTGGTCGTGAAATGGCGGGACGACACTCCGCGTTAGTGGTGTCGCCCCGCAAATATAATCAGTTCTCCCGCCTTTGCCTTCTTTTCCCGATCACTAGCAAGGTAAAGGGCTATCCGTTCGAGTCGCTTTTCCCGGAGGAATTTGAAATTCCTGGCGGCACGGAGCGCGGCGGCTGCGTTGTGGCCGATCAGCTCAAAAGTATGTCTTGGCTTGAAAGAAAGTCGGACTACGCGTGCCGGGCCCCCGATGGCGTTCTGGAAGATGCCATCGCAAAGTGCAGGACATTGCTCCCCCTCGGAGATTAACGCCCGTTTAGACGTGCATTTTGTTTGTCCTGCGGCGGCAATATAAGAGGTCCAGAGAGACAGTGAGGAGTAACCGCAATGGAAGCAGCAGTACTGGAGCGCCCTAGGGCGCGGGTAAGGTCGCGCCGCGTCCGGAGCGAAACCAATATCCACATTCGCGCTACCGCACAGGTGAAGCATCTGATCGATACTGCCGCCGTTGCAGTCGGTAAGACGCTTAGCGAATTTATGCTGGATAGCGCGCGGCAACATGCCATTGATATGCTTTTGGCTCAAAGATTGTTTATTCTCGATCCAGAGAAGCACGCCGCCTTCTTGAATGCGCTTGATAACCCGCCTCCGGCCGGAACCAAG
The DNA here is from genome assembly GCF_023073835.1 of Bradyrhizobium sp. 153. Classification (NCBI taxonomy): domain Bacteria; kingdom Pseudomonadati; phylum Pseudomonadota; class Alphaproteobacteria; order Hyphomicrobiales; family Nitrobacteraceae; genus Bradyrhizobium; species Bradyrhizobium sp. 153. The sequence continues at coordinate 30,696 of NZ_JADPKH010000036.1, forward strand.
CTGAAGGCACTGATGAAGCGTAAGCCGCTTTGGCAGAAGTAATCCAACATCCGGGGAAACGTGGGGGCATGACAACCTCCACGCTTCTCAAGCCTACGCACGACTTCAGCCGTTTTGGCTGTGGCAATGAAGCGCTGAACGATTGGCTCAAAAACCGCTCTCTCGAAAGCGAGGGCAAAACTGCTCGCACATACGTGGTGTGTGAGGACAATGTAATCATTGGCTATACTGCATAGCATCTGGCAGCGTTGAACGGGCAGCGATCCCAAAGCCTCCGATGAAAAGACATGGCCTGCCAAATCCAGTGCCAGTCGCCATCATAGGACGGTTGGCTCGCGACCTTACCTATAAGGGTGAAGGTCTTGGCCAAGACCTGCTTCAGCACGCGCTACATCAAATCGTACACGCATCAGAAACGATCGGCATCCGCGCTATTCTGGTGCATGCCATCGATGAAAAGGCCCCCGCCTTTTGGACGGAGGCCGAATTTATCGAGAGTCCGATGGGATCAAGAACGTTTTTTCTCTCGCTAGAAACAGCAATTGACGCCATGCCCTCGTAAGGCCCTGCGTCATATTAGAACTGACCCATTACCTCCCATTCAGCCATTGAGGAGGGCCTCATGAAAAGCAACGCAAAGGCGCGCCCGGCCAGAATACCGAGTGAGCGCGATGAGCGCCACGAGTCGCGTGGCACGCGCCAAGCCTTAAGAAGGCTGGTATTGTGCAGGTCTCGACCGGCAATTTGCGCAAGGCTTTACTGGTTCTTTCGCGTCGAGCCCCACTCATAATGCGAAAAGCTTGTTGAAAGAACAGGACCGACGCACCTTGTGAAGGTTGCCAAAAAGCATGCCCTGCTCATAGGGACCACCGCTCCTTTCGGAGGTTTGCGACGTCTTACGAATTCTGAATAACCTTCAACATCGCCTTGCTACGCTTCCCTGCGGCATGCAGTGGGAGAGGCTCGACTGGAATAAGTATCCCGCGAAGTACCTGGACGGCTCGTGCGGGCACCCGCGTACAGCAAGCCGCTTTACAGCATCCAACATCAGCTTGAGCCAAACTGCGCGCTCGAGGCCGCGGCGTGCGACCCCTATCAGGCTACAACAGCATGTAAATCGAGATCGAGGTCGGCACAAAGCAAACTCGCATTGCTGCACGTCCAACCCGCCTTAGCGGTATTGTTGTTGACGATCATTGTCGAACAAGCCCCGCTGGTGAGACACGCGTCTTGAGGTTTGCCAGCCAGGAAACTCCAAGCCGAACCCGGCGCCCGGCGCTTCTCTTGCCTTGCCATTGCAAGAACAACCTTGAGACGTGAAAGATCCGACGAAGGCATGAACTTCTCTGCTATGTTGCCGAAAAGTACGATCGTCTCCCATGCGAGCGATGAGATATCTCTGATCTCGCGTTTCAAAGTCTCACGACAATGTTTTGTCGATCCGGTCGCGCAGCCAGTCGCCGACCAGCGAAATCGACAAGGTCGTAAGCGAGATGACCAGCGAAGGCAGAACAAGGATCCAGGGAGCACGGGTCAGATAGTCACGACCATAGCTGACCATATTGCCAAGGGAAGTCAGCGGCGGCTGCACTCCGAGTCCAAGAAAGCTAAGGCCGCTCTCGAGCAGAATGACGTCTGGAAAGGCAAGTGTCATAGTGACGATCAACGTCGAAGCGATGTTCGGCATGATGTGGCGCAGGTAGAGACGCCATGGACTTGCGCCAAGCTGCCGTACGGCGATCACATAGGCTTGCTCGTTGGCACTCATCGCAAGCGCGCGGGTGACGCGGGCGTAGCGTTCCCATCCGTGGAGACCGATGAGCCCAACGAAGAGGAGCAGAGAGTTGCCGAAGAAAGCAAGCACCGCGAGCGCCAAAACGAGAAACGGCATGCTTGCCTGAAAATCGACACAGCCGAGGATGATCTGCTCTACCCAGCCGCGGAAGTGAGCGGCCAAAAAGCCGAGCGTGATGCCAAGGATGGCGCCGATCAACGTCGCCCCGAAAGCAATAAGGAGGCTGATGCGAATGGATATGACCAGGCGTGCCAGTACGTCCCGACCGAGTTCATCTGAACCGAAGGGATGCGCGATAGTTCCGCCAAGGCCAAGAGGTGCAGCGAGGCGATGATGAAGGTCAAGGGCTGCATAGTCATACGGAGCGAGGTGATCTGCAGATATCGCGACAAGAAGCATGAAAACCAGCCAGGCGACTGCTATTCCGATCGCGCGGTCGCGCCACCACCACACCTGTCGCATCTTTGAAGACGGCAGAACCTGGTCTGCGAAAATGCTCAATTATCGCCTCCCAGAGTGCAACTGGCGCAAACGTGGATCGAGCATGCCATAGAGCAGATCGATCGTAAGATTGGTGGTGATCATGGCGGCGGCCACGACGAGCAGGATGCACTGGACGACAGCCAAATCGCGACTGGCGACTGACACGACCAGCAGACTGCCAATGCCTGGCCACGAATACACGCTTTCAACCAGCACCGTTCCCGCGATGAGATTGCCGACCATGAAGCCGACGATGGTCAGCACCGCTATCGCGGCGTTGGGCAGAGCGTGACCGGTCACGACCCTGGCCCAAGGCACGCCCTTGGCGCTGGCCGCACGAATATAGGGCTGTCCAAGCACCTCGAGCATGGCGCTGCGGCTGAAGCGGGCGAGAACGGCCGCGCCGCCCAGACCGAGCGTGATGACCGGCAGCACCACATGGTGCCAAGTGCCGGCGCCGCCCGAGGGGAACCAGGGGAGCTCGACTGCGAAAGCGAGTATGAACAGGAGGCCAAGCACGAAAGATGGCACGGTGAAGCCGATAACGGCGACCATCATCACCAAGCGATCTGCCAGACTATCCCGCTTGAGGGCCGCGTAGACGCCGGCCGGAATGCCGATCATCAGGTTGAGGATCAGCGCCGGCGCAGTCAGCATCAGCGTGATAGGAATGCGCTCGGCAACGACGGTGATCGCGGCACGTCCGTCACGCATCGATTGGCCAAGATCTCCATGCACGACGGCAAAGAGGTATCTGACGTATTGCACCCAGAGTGGCGCATCGAGCCCCCAGGCCTTTCGGAAGGCCTCGACCGCTTCCGCCGGCGTTTCCGGCGACAACAACGCCAGGGCGGGATCGCCAGAGGCGCGCAGCACCACGAATGCGAATGTAACCACAATTGCGATGGTCAGGAACGCGCGCGCCAAGCGGACCAGAACAAAACGAGCCATCATGTCTCCTTGTCGAGTTCGGCACCATGATCGCCGATCAGATGGCAGGCGACGCGCCGCCTGTCAGGAGCGTATCTGAGCTCTGGAGCGAGCCGCGCGCAAAGCGGAAGAGCGACCGGGCAGCGAGGATGAAATGCACAGCCGCCCGGTCGCGCAGCCGGATTGGGCGGATCTCCTTGAAGGATGGTGCGAGAGCGATGTCGTCCTGGCCTCGGCACCGCGGAAACGAGCGCCCGCGAATAAGGATGCAAAGGATCCAGAAGAACCGCCTCAGACGATCCTTCCTCGACGATGCTGCCGAGATACATCACAGCAATCCGATTGCTGATCAGCCGGACCACTCGCAAATCATGGCTGATGAAGATCATCGCCATGCGCCGCCGCTCCTGCAGGTCCCGCAGAAGATTGATCACTTGCGCCTGGATCGAGACGTCGAGTGCCGATACTGGCTCGTCGCAGACAAGGAGATCCGGATCGGTGGCCAGCGCACGAGCCAGGACGGCACGCTGGCGCTGGCCGCCTGAAAGCTCGTGCGGAAAGCGCCCGAGGTGGTCGGTCCTGAGCTCCACATCCGTAAGAAGCGCATTGACCCGCTCCTCTCGTTCAGACTTGCTGCCAAGCCGATGAATTTCGAGCGGCTCGGCTATTTGCGCGCCGATCGTCAGGCGGGGATCGAGCGCAGCCAGCGGATCCTGAAACACCATTTGGATTCGCATCCTGAGCCGGCGCCATTGACTATCGCCGATAGCAGGCAAAGCTTCTCCGTCGAAGGTCACCTTGCCGGCATCCGGCCGGTCCAGGCCGATCAGGAGCCGGCCCGCAGTCGACTTGCCGCAGCCGGATTCGCCAACCAGTCCGAGGGTTTCGCCCGGAGCCAGCTGCAGGGAGAGCCCATTGACCGCGTGGACCATCGCTGGAGGGTGGAAAAGGCCCTGCCGCAATCGATAATTTCGGACAAGCCCGTCTGCTTGGAGCATCGGCGGAGCAGCCCCGGTCATGCAGCCACGACCTCGCCCGCGGGCCGTTCGCTCGTGACATGCAAGCAGGCAGCCCTGTGTCTGATGTCGCCATCCAGCGAGGCGAGCTCAATTGCCCATTCATGACAGCGTCCGATCCGCCGATCGCATCGAGGGGCGAAAGGACAGCCTGGCGGAAACGCGGCTGCGTTCGGCACGACACCGGGAATGGCGAAGAGGCGTTGCCGCGGCCCATCCAGACTTGGAAGAGCCGCAAGAAGACCTTTCGTATATGGGTGAGCAGGTTGGTTCAAGAGACGGTCGGCGGGCAATTCTTCGACGATGTGCCCCCCGTAAAGCACCATGACACGTTCACAGACTTCGCTGACGACACCGAGATCGTGCGAGATCAAGACCAGCGCCATGCCCGTCTCGCGCTGGATTTGCCGCAGAAGCTCAAGGATCTGCGCTTGAATTGTGACATCCAGGGCGGTGGTAGGCTCATCAGCGATCAAGATGTCGGGCTGTCCTGCAAGCGCCAGGGCGATCATGACGCGCTGGTTCTGCCCACCGGAGAATTCGTGCGAATAGGCGCCAAGCCGGCGCGCTGCATCGGGGATACCGACCTGGTCGAGCAGACGTCGCGCTTCGGCCTGCGCCGTGCGGTGGTCCATGTCACGATGGAGCCTCAAGGCCTCGATGATCTGATCGCCCACCCTGTGCACAGGATTAAGCGCGCTCGCCGGGTCCTGGAAGATCATGGCGATCTGCCCACCCCGCATCTTGTCCAGGCGAGAGGCTGGTGCATGGAGCAGCTCCTCTCCAGCCAGGCGTACGCTGCCCGTTACTTTAGCGCGCTGCGTCAACAGTCCAAGTGCAGCAAGCCATGTCACCGATTTGCCGCAACCGCTTTCACCGACCATGCCCAGCGACTCGCCGCGCGCGAGCGTGAGATTGATTCCGCGCAGCGTCGGCACACCGTCGAACGCCACACGCAACCCTTCGATCTGAAGAAGCGCCTCCATGCGAGGCCCCTGCTCGTCCCTCATCATAGAGGCCGCATCGGCTTTAAGCCGATTCAAGGTATGCGTCATCGCGATCAGGTCCGGATCAGAGCTCTGTTGAATGGGCCGAAATTGAGGTCGAGCGTCAGTCCCGGCAGCCATGGCACATCGCGGCGCTTGCCATAGAACTGGCCTGAGACGTGCAGGATCACGCAAGGGGGATCGACTTCGTTGATGATCTTGAGCATGCGGCGGATGATCGGCCGGCGCTGTTCGCTCTGCACGGCGTCCAGGAGCTTGGCGCCCAGCGCAAAATATTCCTCGTTCCTCCAGACTCCGATCGACTTTGGCAGGGTGCCGCTGGGCCCGAATTCACGCCAGGGATGGCCGAGATGATCAAGGAACAGCGCCGTATTCGACGTATCGAAGATGGCACGGACCGGCTGGCGCTGAACTTGCGCGAAGTTTTCCATCATCTGGATTTTGACGTTCAGGCCAACCGCGCGCCACATCTCGATCATCGTTTGCGCGCCAGAGACCTGATTGGGGTAGTAATTGTTGAGCAGACGATAGGTGATCTGCTCTCCCTTGTAGCCAGCATCAGCCAGCAACTCCTTGGCCTTGCCGGGATCGTAGGCAAGCGAGGGGAATTCGTGGATGTAGCCTTGCCCGTAGCTCGGCAGCTGGTAGCCGTTCGGAATCGGGACCCGGTTCTCCCACAAGCTTTGCACGATCAGCTTGCGATCGAGCGCAAGGCTCATCGCCCGGCGAACACGCGCATCCTTGAGAATGGGATCAGTCTGATCGAGGGCGAGCGAGCGGATATTCTGCACGGCACCACCCACGATCTCGAGATCAGCACGCTTCTGGATGCCCGCGAACTGGTCGGGCGGAATGTCAGTGGCAATGTCGAGCTCGCTGGCGAGCAGGCCGTTCACGCGCGCGGAAAGCTCGGGAATGATACGGTATTCGATGCCATCGAATGGCGGCCGCCCGCCCCAATACGCATCGTGGGCGCTCAATGAGACACGAATATCAAGCTTGTGATCGACGAGCTTATAGGGACCGCTTCCGACAGGGGCAGTGGTCCAGCGCTCCCACGAGCCCGCCGCCAAAAAGGCGCGCTGGCTCACGATCTCAGATCCCCAAGCAGCCAGACGCTGCTCGAGGAGGGCGTCGCCACCCTTTGCATGCACAATGACGGTGTAAGGATCGACGATTTCGACCTTCTCGAGCCGATCAAGCGACTGAAGCGCCTCGGACATGCCGCTGCGTCCAGGTCCCAGCAGATGGTCAGGACCAAGGCTAAAGGCAACATCTTCAGCCGTCAAAGGCGCCCCATCGTGGAAAACGACTTCCTTGCGCAAGAACAGCCGCAACGACTGCGCGTTGATCCGCTCCCAACGCTCGGCCAAGCCCGGCCGTAGCGTCATGTTGTGAGCATGGTCTACTCTGATCAGCGTATCAAAAAGCTGCGGCACGACCCGACGAATGGCAGTATCGGTCGCGATAACCGGGTCGAACGATCGCGGAAATCCGGACATGCCGACTTTGAGGCGGCGACGCGGCAATGTCTTAGGCTCACTCTCCACAGCGCCGGCGCCTGTGCTGGCTACCACGCTTGCGGCAAGGCTACCTGCGATGGCTTGCCGTCGCGTCAGATCGATACGGGTCATCACGGCCTCCGGTTCCACGTCCATTGATGCGAATGCCAGCCTGTGAATTGTTCGACCGGCACGAACTCTCGATCCCCGAAATCGAGCGCTTTTGTTGCTCAAATTCGCGATTGTGCGCGAGCTTAAAAGCCTGAACTGCTACGCCAGAATGACACACATCGAATAAGTCGATGTGCGCTTGCAATTATCCGATGATCGGCAGGCCGATGATGAGGAGGAGCTGAGACGCAAACGACTCATGCGAGCGCTAACAGAGCCGCACGAAGAAGCGATACAATTATCGTAATCTTCGATGATTATATCCAAAGCCGCGATCACCTGGCTCGTCTGGCCGTTCGAGTTCGGATAGATCCCCAATCGCTCATTCGAACGCGTAGGGTATTGTGTCTTGTCTCTCGTTTCAGAACAGCTCAAGGTCGTCAGTCCCTCTCAAACCAAGGTCATGACGGCTCGCGCCGCCGAGCTGCGAGATCAGGGAACCGATGTGATCACGCTTAGCCAAGGCGAGCCGGATTCGATACGCCGTCCGTCATCTGTGAAGCTGGCATCCGGGCCATCCGTGCCGGGCAGACGAAGTACACGGCGGTCGCCGGAATCAAGCAATTGCGGGCAGCAATTGGCGAGAGCCTCCGTCGCGATCATGGCCTCAACTACGGTATCGACCAGATCACGGTGGCCTGCGGCGCCAAGCAGGTTGTGTTCAACGCACTATTTGCCCGCCTCGATGCTGGCGACGAGGTTGTGATCCCGACGCCGTGCTGGGTCTCCTATCCCGACATGGTGACGCTTGCAGGCGGCAAGCCGGTGCTCGTCGACTGCAGTGAACGCGATGGCTTCAAGCTGCGCCCCGAGGCACTAGACCAGGCGATCACGCCGCACACGAAATGGTTGATGTTGAATTCGCCATGCAATCCGACGGTGCGGTCTACAGTCGTTATTTGCTCGCGCTCGCCGCGGTGTTGCGCCGGCATGGCCATGTGCATGTGCTATCCGACGACATCTATGAAAAGCTCACCTATGACGCCGACTTTGCAACGATGGCCGCAAGTCGCGCCGGACCTGTGCGAGCGTACCTTAACGGTCAACGGGATGTCCAAGGCAGACGCGATGACCGGCTGGCGCGTCGGCTACGGTGCCGGGCCTTTGGCGCTGATCAAAGCCATGAACCTCATCCAGGGCCAGACCTCTTCGCACACCAGCTCAGTTTCTCAATATGCCGCTCGAGGCGCTGTCAGGGAGACGGGACCATATCACAGAGTTCGCGCGCGCGTTTATGCAGCGACGCGATCTTGTTATCGCCAAGCTGAACCAGGCCAAGGGGCTTGCCTGCCGTGTGCCGGACGGTGCCTTTTCCCCTCCTGCGCGGGGGTCATTGGCAAGCGCACGCCCGACGGCAAGATGATCGAGACCGACAGTGATTTTGCCGTGTATCTGCTCGACGCTTTCGCCGTGACTGTCGTGCCTGGCAGCGGCTTCATGGCTTCGCCCTATACCCGCATCTCCGATGCTTCCTCGCTCCAGGACCTCACGCGCGCCTGCGACCGGATCATCGCCGCCGGCGCGAGCCTGTCCTAAAAGGATTTTCCGATGTCCTCTGCCAAACGCCTTCGTGCCCGCATGGCCGAGATTGGCCTTGTCCACGTCATGGCCGCCCACAGCCCATTCTCAGCGATGCTCGCTGAAGAAGCCGGATTCGACGGAGTGTGGGCGTCCGGCTTCGAGCTGTCTGCGCTTTATGGGCTGCCGGATATGAGCCTGATCTCAATGACACAGCATCTCGACATGCTGCGGGCGATCGCCGGACGCACGAGGCTTCCCATCGTCGCGGACATTGATACAGATTATGGCAATGCGATTAACGTCATTCACGCTATCGCGGGATATGCGCGGGCCGGCGCCGGTGCCGTTGTCATCGAGGACAAGACTTTTCCAAAAGTGACGAGCCTTGCTGCCGAGGGCCGCCAGGACCTATTGCGCATTGAGGAATTCCAGGGGAAGATCGAGGCTGCCATCACGGCAAGATCAGATCCGGACTTCCTCGTCATCGCCCGCACGGAAGCCTTGATCGCTGGCCTCGGCGAATTGGAGGCCCTGCATCGGGCACACGCCTATGTAGAAGCTGGCGCGGACATGATCCTGATCCATTCGAAAAGCAAGACTCCTTGCGAGATCGAAAGCTTTGCGCGCGCCTGGACCAGAACGGTGCCGCTGGTGATCGTGCCGAACGGCTACCCCGATCTCGACGCCAAACGGGTCAAAATGCTTGGCAACATCCGCATGATAATTTATGGCAATTACGGCATTCGTGCTGCTGCAACCGCCATGCAGGAAACCTTCCGCCGGATCATCGCCGGCGGTGGCGTCCAGAATGTCCACAAGGATATTCTTCCGGTGGATGAGATCTTCAGAATCCAGAAGATGGAAGAGGCCAAGGCGGCTGAAGCTCGCTTCCTTCGCTAAACGCTGAACCGATGCCTGCCAGCGAGATTTTGAGACGGCACTCAGCAGCGAGCTCTGATTCGCACGCAATCCTGAACGCACCTAAGAAGTCTCGGGCCTGTCATCTCGACGGCCCTCGATGTCGATCCCGACATCAGCAGTCATTCCCCTTGCCGGCACCTGGAGATCACCTCTTAGAAAGCCGTCGACAGCAATGGAAGTCGCCGAGCCAGATCGCCCGAATCCTCAAGAAGGCAGATTTTGTGCACGAGATATCACTTATAAGCGGCAATCCGGCTATAGACATCGAATAATGTGATGGAGCTTCTGGCAATGGCCCGCGTGACAATCAGCGGAGGCAGAGAAGCTACCGGAGCAGAAAATGGCTGCCGAACACAATGAAGTGCCCCTCAATGCTATCCGGGTCTTTGTGACCATTGCGCGCGAGGGGAGCGTCACGCGTGCGGCGAGCACATTGGGAACGACACAGAGCTCGGTCAGCCGGTATTTGGCTGTGTTGCAAGACTACTTTGGCACGGATCTCGTTCAACGGCGGGGTCGACGCAGCGAATTGACAGAATTTGGAAGGCTCTTTGCGAACGCCGTGGCCGAACCGCTTGATACAGTGTGTTTCACCGCGAATAGAATGCGGCGGAGGAACCGAACGGACGCCAATCGAATCGTAGTCCACACCTCTCTTTCCACCTTCGCCTACTCCTTCCTGATACCCAACCTCCAGGCGTTCTCTGCCGAGATGGGCGGCGTCGTCGTCGACGTGATCAGCTCATTGTCTCCACCGAGATCCTCGGACAATTTCGACATCCTGCTTACCCGCGATCTTTGTGTCGCTGAACCGGCCGACGATTGGGCGATCTACAATGAGATGCTCGTTTGCGTAGGCTCTCCAAATCACGTCATGGGAAAAACGCTCTCAACGGCCCGCTCACTGCCGATTCTGAATATCACATCAAGGCCCGACATACTGCCCACCTGGCTCAGAGCCATGAACCTGACCGCGAAGGACATCAAGTCGGGGGCGCGATACGATCATAATTACCTTGCTTTGCCCGCCGTCATAACAGGGAAATGCCTGCTGGTGGCGCCCGAAATCATTGTGAGCGATCTCGTGCGTAAAGGGGCTCTCCATGTCATACCGGGATCGCGTACTTCAAGCGGCATGCAATATCGGGCCTATGCGGTGGACCGCAGTGACAACCCAGAAGTCGCTCGCGCCTTTTGCCGATGGGTCGCGCGGCTCTGTAAGAAGGCCGCGATTCCGGAGGCTGCCTAATCGCGTGTTTGCGTGATGGCAGACGTTTGATCGATCTTATGGAATCTTGGCGCGTCCATTTGCACATGCAGACTGTTCCGATCGCCAGCGAACCCGTCGTTGAGCGAGCACCGCGGCCAGCCCGCAAGTGAAGACGTTAACCCGCGCCCTGCCAAAACGCGTTCAAACCGGCCGACTACGATGGTTTTGTAAGATACGGGGCTAAAGCGGGATGGGGTTTGGTTGAATCGATTTGGGATTCCCAAATCAGTTCGTTTCTGATTCACCATGCTGGCTGGGCGGGAGGCCAGCATGGATGG
>NZ_JADPKH010000052.1:0-899 GCF_023073835.1 Bradyrhizobium sp. 153
AGAGCCTGACCGAAAAAGGGTGAGCGGTTTTGGCCGGCTTGTGATTCCTTCGGATTTGCAAAGATTCGAGGGAGGACACCATGCCGTGGACCAAAACCGCTCGCATCCAGTATCAGCGCGATGGACTGCGTTACGCAAGCGATCTGACCGATGCCGAATGGGCGCTGATCGCCCGGAAGATGCCGCCGCGACGGCGATTGGGTCGGCCGCGGGAGGTCGATTTGCGCGAGATCGTCCAGGCGATCTTCTATGTCCTGTGGAGTGGCTGCCAATGGCGAGCCTTGCCGAAGGGGTTCCCGCTATACTCGACAGTGCAGGGCTATTTTTACGCTTGGCGCGACACAGGCAGATGGCAGGAGATTGTCGAATCTCTAGTTCCGAAGGCGCGCCGGCAACTGGGACGAAAGCCCAAACCGACTGCGGCCGTGATCGATAGCCAGACCGCCTCGACGACGGAGGCCGGCGGTCCACGCGGATTCGACGCCGGCAAGCGCCTCCATGGGCGCAAGCGCCATATCGTGACCGACACCAACGGTCTCTTGTTGGCCGCATATGTTCATCCCGCCAACATTCAGGATGTCCATGGCGCCGTGCCCCTGTTGGAAGATTTGCGAGGCCGCTTTCCGAGGCTTCAGCATGTCTTTGCCGACCGAATCTATCGCGGCAAACAGCTCGTCAACGCACTCTCAGACTGCGGGCCCTGGACAATCGAGATCGTCGAGCGACCGCACGGCGTCAAAGGCTTCCAGCTCCTGCCCAGGCGCTGGGTCGTCGAGCGCACCTTTGCATGGTTCGGAAGATGCCGGCGCCTCTCCAAAGACTTCGAACGCTCTGCCGCTACCGAGCTCGCTTGGCTGCTCGCCGCCCATCTAAGGCTCCTAATTCGCCGTCTAGCCAGA
>NZ_JADPKH010000071.1:0-896 GCF_023073835.1 Bradyrhizobium sp. 153
CTGAGCACCTGATTCGCGAGGGTGCTCTATGGGCCTGACATTTAGGGATCGATCGGCAAAAGGCTGTTTGCGGTCCTTGGAAGGTGAATGTTGGATTGATCGAGAGAGGAGTGGATGCGAGTTTAGGGATGCGCGGCTCGGCGACAGATTCCGCAAACTGCTCACGCAGATTGGAAGCGCCATGGGACAAAGCATTCCGCTAGTCTGCCAGGATTGGGCGAATACCAAGGCAGCCTACCGCTTCTTCTCTAATGACCGGGTCAGCGAAGCGGACATTCTGGCCGGCCATTTCCAATCGACACGTGATCGTGCCGCCGCCACTGAAGGTCTCGTTCTTGTGCTGCACGACACGACCGAATTTAGCTATCGACGCGAGAAGTCAGAAGCGATCGGCATCACCAAGAGCATCAACAGTGGACGGGATAAGGCGGGTCGCCTCAGATCGCACACGGTTTGCGGCATTCTGATGCATTCGAGCCTCGCGGTTACAATCGAGGGGGTGCCGCTGGGGTTGGCTTCCGTTAAGTTCTGGACCCGGAAGAAATTCAAGGGGACGGCAGCGCTTAAAAAGAAGATCAATCCGCCCCGGATTCCCATCGAGAAAAAGGAAAGCGTCCGGTGGTTGGAAAATCCCAAGCAGTCTACGCAACTCTTGGATCATCCGGGACGATGCATCCATATCGGTGATCGCGAAAGTGACATCTACGAGCTTTTCTGCGCAGCAAAGGAGATCGGAACTCATTTCCTGAACAGGACTTGCGTCGACCGCTTGGCTGGAGACGGGGATCACACGATCGCCGACGAAATGGACGAGGTCGCCGTCAAGGGCTCCATCGCATCGAAGTCAGAGACAGCAATGGCGATCCCGACCAGGCCGTTCTTGAGATCAGGTATCG
>NZ_JADPKH010000157.1:0-40836 GCF_023073835.1 Bradyrhizobium sp. 153
CTTCTTCTCGTCGCTCAAGACCGAACGGACCGCCAACAAGATCTACCGAACCAGAGACGAGGCACGAGCCGATGTGTTCGACTATATCGAAAGATTTTACAACACGATCCGCAGGCACTCGACCATCGGGTATCTCAGCCCGGTTGAGTTCGAGCGCAAGGTGGGATTAGCTTAACCTGGTGTCCATCAAACCGGCAGCAGCTCACCTGGATGTTTCCTGTCTACGGATCGTTGATAGCGCTCTTAAGCGTGGTGGTCTACCACTTCGCGAAAAGGCGTGGCCGCGTCTACATCGGTGACTGAACGCCTTCTGCCTGCCGCTTGCGCCACCCAGCAGAGGCAAAGCTTCCTTATCAGACGCAAAGCATGTCGACTGGCGAGTATCTCTTGATGCTGGGCAAGAGCATGGGATTGGGACGAGCGCCTTCGCCAGCAGCGGGACACGTGAGCAGTCCTCATCGTCCAGGGCCGCTTATGGGCGACGGTCCATGAACTGGAGTCCATCGAATGAAAACGCCATCGTCACCGCACTTCGCGCCCGTCGACTTGCAGCGATATTTCAACGCCGGCCGCCTGGAACTCGATGAGGGGTTCGGCGGCCGCCCAGGCGACACCGGCTGGATCGATTCGCTTCGAGGGCCGCAGACGTATCGAGGCATCCCGTTTCTATTCGGCGCCAACGCCGAAGCGGATGTGCTGGCCTTGCGTCCCGGGGGGCTTCCTGTGGTGATCGCGCTGCCGCCCACATTGGCCAGCTACGTGCTCTTTGTGCAAGTGGTCGCGGACCGCCCACCCGTAAGCCCTCAAGGCTTCGGGGAGATCGGGCCGGCAACGCTGCCTGTGGAAGGCAATTCGCTCGGCGATCGGGTGTCGACATACGTGCTCCGATACGTCGACAGCACCGAGGCCGACGTGCCGGTGCTACGGCGGTTCGCGGTCCAGCAGAACCATATCTCCTGGAGCGCGAGCCCGTTCGCGGCGCTGCCGTTACGGGGGCCCATCGTGCACGCAAGCACCGGCGAAAACTGCGCACTCGGCAGAACGGCGGGCGCGAGCTTCTTCCAGGGCGAGACCCGCACCGAATCGGGGCGCATGGATCGACAAGGGGAGAACTTGTGGCTTTATGCGCTCCAAAATCCATATCCGGAGAAGGAGCTCACCGCGCTAAGCTTGCGAGCGGAGCAAGAAGTTTCTCTTGTCTTTGCGGTGACCACGACAAGGCTCACCGAGCATCCCCTGCGCCTCCAGGCTCGTCGCAAGCTGAAGATGCGGCTACCGCCCGGAGTGCATCTGAATAAGCTTGGCGAGCTCGATGTCGATCATCGGGGCGAACAGATCGGCATGGATCTCGGCACGGTGATCTCCGCCCGCGCGGTGCTTGACTACGCGAGATCGGACTGGCTCGGTGACAAGCACGACGTGCAGCCGGTGCGTTCCGAGGACGAGGTCATCGTCGAGTACTCCGCCCATCCCGACGCAAGGCTGTACCTACGCTCCGACGACGGCCGCTTGCACATTGCCGATCTTCGGTCGCTGGAAGCTGCCGGGAACGCAGGAGACACCTCGCTGGAGGCGGAGCCCATCGCGCCGGCAACAAGGCCCGTCAAAATCCGCATCATAGAGAAGGGCAACGGCGTGCGTGTCGCCGCGCGCCTGCATGTGCATGGCGCGGATGGGGAGTATCTGCCGCCCAAGGGGCACCACCGCAAGGTCAATACCGGAAGATTCGAAGACTTCGCCGGGGAGTTTACGAACGGGCTGAACCAGTACGCCTATGTGGATGGCAGCTGCGAGGCGGACTTGCCGATCGGGCCCGTGTTCGTGGAGATCAGCAGGGGCTTCGAGGTGCGGCCCCTACGCCGTATCGTCCAAGTCACCGCGACCACGGAGGAACTCACCTTCGAGCTGGACAGGGTGCTGCGCTGGCGCGAACAGGGCTGGGTCAGCTCCGATACTCACGTCCATTTCCTGAGCCCGCACACAGCCCTGCTAGAGGGCAAGGCGGAGGGGGTCAACGTCGTCAACCTGCTCGCGGCACAATGGGGCGAGTTATTCACCAACGTGGCCGATTTCGACGGGCGCACGACGCTCGGGGCAAAGCACTTCGGCGGGGACGGAGAGTTCCTTGTTCGCGTCGGCACAGAGAACCGTATGCAAGTCCTAGGACACATATCGCTTCTCGGCTACGAAGGCGAGATTATCAACCCCCTGTCTTGCGGCGGACCCAACGAGGCTGCGATCGGCGATCCTCTGGAAGCGACCATGGCCGATTGGGCGGAGCGCTGCCGCCAGCAAGGGGGCCTTGTCGTGATGCCGCATGCTCCCAACCCGCAAGCCGAGCGGGCGGCGGACATCGTGCTCGGCCTGGTCGATGCCATTGAAATGATGTCGTTCAACCCGCGGACTGCGCAGATCAGCGCATTTGGTCTGGCTGACTGGTACCGTTACCTCAACATCGGCTACCATCTGCCACTGGTCGCCGGCTCCGACAAGATGGACGCTGCCGCGCTCCTCGGAGGCTCGCGGACCTATGTGCAACTAGGTGGGCGCGATTTCACGTATCGCAACTGGATGGATGCCGTACGCAGCGGAGACACGTTCATCACAGTCGGGCCGCTCGTTGAGGTGAGAGTGGAAGGACGTCGCCCCGGGAGCGCGATCGCGCTTCCCCCTTCGGGTGGCACCATCACAATCGACTGGCGGATCGAATCGGTCAGCGTCGCGCCAACACGGGTGGAGGTGATCCGCAATGGCATCGTCATCGATGAAGTTCGATGTAGCGAGTTGTCGTGCAACGCCCAGCTCGCGTTGCGCATCACCGAGTCCTGTTGGATCGCGATACGCGTTCGAGGCAGTGTGGCGGGGCGCGAGGCCGACATCGCGGCCCACACCAGTGCGGTGTATGTCAAAGTCGGCGACAAACCGGTCTTTGCCACTGCGGACGCGGTGTCGATTCTCGCACAAATCGAGGGATCGATCGCCTATATGGATACGCTCGCTCCCAGGACTGACGAAGCGCGGCACTCCCGGCTGCGAGCTGCCTTGGAGCTTGCACATCATCGTCTGCATCATAAGCTGCACGAACTTGGCGCCATTCACCACCATGCGCCTGTCCACTCCGTTCACACCGAGCGCGAGCACTGAGAAGGGGAAAACGTCGTGTGAGTTGCTCTCCTTTCTCGCTCCAGCGCTTTGCGGGCAGCACGGCCGCGGCATGTTCAGCCACGTCCACTTGTGCCACCACCGGTGATATGTTCGCGCAGCGTGGCAGCCGCCCGAACTTGGGTAGCGCAGAAGAAATCGATTTCAGTGACAGCGCGTCGGCAGCGGCAGCTTCAGCCCGGGCTGCGCCTGCGACGCGGCGGGCGTTCGCTAGATCTCGGCGGCCCGGTCGATGACCGCATGACCAGTCGATAGGGCAACAGGACACTCCTGGGAAGTGGGCTTCCAGCGATCGCATTGATCAGATAATCGGCGGCTCCTCGGCCAATTTCAGCTGCCGGAACACTGACTGTTGTGAGCGGCGGGTCCGTCTGCGCCGCCAGCTCCACATCGTCAAATCCTGTGATGGAAAGGGTAGCCGGCACGGCGACCCCAATTTTGCGGGCCTCTGCCATTGCACCGATGGCAAGGGTGTCGGTGGTGCAGATCACCGCCGTCGTGTCGGGGTGGTCGGTGAGGAGCTGACGAAGAGCGCTGCGACCCTGGGCAAGCGAATAGTCGGCCTTAATGATCTGGGTGGGCCTGAGCGGGAGGCCGGCGTCCGAAAGCGCGCGCTGAATGCCCTCGAGCCTCGCGCGGGACCGGTCGTTGGACGCAGCAACAACATTGGCGATCGCGCCGAAACGGACGTGTCCAAGCCGCAACAGATACTCGGTCATCTCGCGCGTGGCGCTTTCGTTATCGATTCCGATCGCGGGAATGCCGCCAGCTGCCTTCGAAACATACGTCGTGATCACAGGCACACCGGCTTGTTCAATCAGAGCCCTCAGTTCACGTCCATGGGAGCCTCCGACCAGTACAATTCCATCGATGCCGCGCTCGATGAGGCTCTGCAGTTCCTGAAGTTCGCGGCGCTGATCATATTGGGAATTCGCGATGAAGAGCGTATAGCCGCTTTCGCTGAGGCGGTTCTGCAGCGCCTCAACTCCTTCGGCAAAGATGCCGAGCGCCAGCGTCGGAACGATGACTCCAATGGTGCGCATGCGTCCCGACTTCAAGGCTCTCGCCGCGCTGTCTCGCGTGTAGGACAGGTCGGTGATGTGCCGCATCACCTTGTCCCGGAGCTCCGGTCTCACGATTTCGGGATGATTGAGGACGCGCGACACGGTCGCAGGGGACACATTGGCCTTTCGCGCGACATCTTCGATCTTCACGCGCGGTTGCTGGCGTCCTTTGGGCTCGATTGTTGGTTTTTTATCCATCCGGTCTGGTCGCTCAGTCAATGGCATGAGTCCGATCCACGTTAGAACATTGGACAGCCAGCGTTCTCAAGCTCTGTATACGCCCGATCCGTCTTATCCAGTGGAACTCTGGTACATGGGCAGGCGCTGAGTTGGCAGGCCGCCCATTTTGCTTGACTCTGCACATCATGACGCTTATTTCTGAAATCGATTTCAGAGGCCGAGCCAAATAGAACACCTCTGATCCAAGAAAACTGAAAGCGAGACCATGGTCGATCTTTTGAAGGGCGTTCGCGTCCTGAGCTTCAATCACTTCCTGATGGGCCCCGTGGCTGCGCAGTTTCTCGCCGATCTCGGGGCGGACGTCATTGCCGTCGAGCCACCAGATGGCGCCTTTCAGAGGAAATGGGGCGGAGCAGACAAGCGGGTCGATGGGCAGTCCATGCTGTTGCTCACCGGGAACCGCAACAAGCGAAGTCTCACGCTCGACCTGAAGAAACCTGAAGCCATTGAGATTGCCAGGAAGTTGATCGCGACCTCGGATGTCATGACTGAAAACTTCCGCCCCGGCGTTCTCGACAAGCTTGGCCTCGGCTACGAGGACGCCAAGAAGATCAATCCGCAAATTATCTATGCTGCGGCCTCAGGCTACGGTCCCGATGGGCCCTACGTCTACCGTCCCGGTCAGGATCTACTGGTGCAGGCAATATCGGGGCTGGCCACGATTACTGGAAGCCGCGAGCAGGGTCCAAGGGCCGTAGGTGTTTCAGCGGTCGACCACCATGGTGCTGCGCTGTTTGCGGCTGGCATTCTGGCCGCGCTTGTGAGGAAAACGCGCACCGGACAGGGGTGCCGGGTTGATGTCAGCCTGTTGTCTGCTGCACTCGATCTGCAGATGGAATCCTTTACTTGTTACCTCAACGGCGAGCGGCCTGACGATGTCCGTCAGCCGGGACCGATCTCCGGTTGGTACTACGGGGCGCCTTACGGCATTTATCCGACGCGTGACGGTCATATGGCGATTTCTCTTGGATCTCTCAGCACAGTGTCGGAGGCGCTCGATGTTCCGGCCGATCAGCGCGTTCCAGACAAAGAGGCGTATCGCCGACGCGACGAGGCATCCGCTGCGATCGCCGCAAATGTCGCAAAGCGCACGACGGCCGAATGCATCGCATTGTTCGAGGCCCACGGAATTTGGCACGCCGCGGTCAATGACTATGCAGATGTCGTGACCGATCCGCAGGTCGTGCACAACAAGAACTTCCAGGTCGTCCGCGGGGCGACGGGCGCGCCGATCACGCTCGTCAGCCATCCCGTGCGCTATGATGGCAAGCTGCCCGAAGTCCGACTGCCGCCTCAGAAACTTGGGGCTCAGACCGAGGAAATCCTCAAAGAGCTCGGCTACGACGACCACCAACTTGAAGACCTTTCCAGCAAGGGGGCGGTCGGCGCCTTTACGTCCTCGCGCGCCGCTTGATGACGCTCCCAACGCGCATCACGGCAGGCATGCTAGAGCGCATGTACACACTGGTCATGCGCGTGACGATCGGGCTGAGGCGGATAGCCCTTGAGCGTTTGCTCGTGATCAGGAGCGATAGCTGGAGAACGCAGCTGCGTGCTCCTGACCCGCTTAAGCCATCGGCTCGGCCGAAGCGAAATCGGTCGGACATTGGACGGTTAGCACCGGGAACGGTGCCTTGGGATTTCGGCAAGTGGCAAAGGAGTATCGGATATGAGCAAGTCGCGCTGGGCACACGCAATAGACTTGATGCAAGCACGAGTCGATCAGACGCTTGCCGCGATGAAAATAGAGTTCCCGCATTGGGCAGACAGCTCGACCGGTAAATGGACGACCACGCCGGACGGCGATTGGACCGGTGGCGCATGGCCGGGTATGTTGTGGCTGCTCGCGCGGCGATCTGGCGAGGCGAAATACCTCGATGCAGCTCGGTTCTGGAGCAGCCGCTTGAAGCCGCGCGCGCAGCTGCAAACCGCGTTCAAGGGCTTTGGGTTCTACTATGGGGTCGCTCTTGGCGACGTACTGTGTCAAGACAAGGACGCGGCTCTCCTGGCACTGGATGCCGCCACCTCGCTCAAGACGCAATTCGATTGCCGGCTTGGCCTCATTCCGCTAGGCCGCGATGCGGAGGAATCAGAAGATGTTGGCAATTCGTTCAGCAGCATCGACTCTCTGCAGGCGGTCCCGCTTCTGTATTGGGCCGCCGCAAGGACAGGCGATTCCTCATACGCTGGCATTGCGGCGCGCCATACCACGCGCGTGCTCGACATTCATATGCGCTCCGATGGCTCAATCGTTCAGTCGAGTGAGCTAAATCCGTCCACCGGCAAGATAGTCCGCCATTTCACCCACAAGGGATTCAGCGACACGAGTGTCTGGGGCAGGGCGCAAGCTTGGGGGCTCGTCTATGCGGCGATCGCGCTTGCTCACCATCCTCATGAGACGCGCTGGATGGAGCAGTTGATGGCGGGAGCGGACTGGTGGCTTTCGCACGTGCCAGCGAGCATGGTCGCGTTCTGGGACTTTGATGATCCTGACATTCCCAAGACGGAGACGGACACGGCGGCAACTGCAATCACGTGCTCGGCGCTGCTAAAGCTGGCGCGGCTCGCGCCGACGGCGGCACTGCGCGTCAGATATCGTGAGGCAGGCGAACGGACGGCAAAGGCCCTGATCGAGACCTATCTGACGCCAACAAATCCGGACGATCCCCGCCCGCCCGGAATGTTGGTCGGCGGCTGTTTCAATAAACGTCGCGATGCACGCGCTCAGGACTCGGCCAACAAAGCAGAGACGATCTTCGGATCCTACTATCTGTTCGAATCATTGAACGTTCTTGATGGACTCATCGAGGCTGAGAAGACTTGATTAGACGCAGCCCCTATTGCGATCATGGTCCAGGACGCACCGCTCAGCGGCGTGACGCTGACGGTGCCGATTCTTGTTCGTCTTGCACGAGAGGTGCCGCTCGTCGGCTATTTCAAAATAGAGGTACCGTATGCTGCGCGGCGAAGCTGCGTGCGTTGATCGAGGAGGGTGGTGAGGCCCTCGCAGGCCCGCACGCCGGCAACACGAGGCGGTTGGGCCTGACAGGTCAAGGCACCGCGAGAGCGCAGACGTAGATGTGGCGCGACGATCAAGGACGCGATGACGGCGTGGGAGGCGTTGGACCGGGTATGCGGCAAGCGGCTCAACGTGATGATTCCGGTCTTGCTGCCGGCCCTTGAGCAACATGGGCGATTGAAGCCTGGCCTGGCAGATCGTGATCCTGTTTTCGCGATCACCCCTTCAACCATCGACCGCCTGCTCGTCGACGTAAGGGTCGCGGCGAGCGGCGGTAGGCGGCGGCGCCGTGCCGGATTCTATTCGACCATCCGACGGAAAGTTCCGATCCGGACGATCAATGACTGCCCACAGCCGAATTATGCGAAAGCGAAGGTGCGGCGAGAGCGGTTTAGCGATGGGGCTGGCCTCCATCACCAGCCCTCAGAGTGAATCACGATTTGCCGCAAGCGAATCACTTCCGATTCCGTCAGGTAGGAAAATGCTCTAAAGTAATCAAGCGCTATCATGCTCCGTTGACGCCCTATCAGCGCGCGCTGGCGCATGCCAAGGTGACCGCGGCTGTAAAGCGGCGCCTATGTGGATCAGTATCGCTCGCTCCATCCGGTCGGGGCTCATGGCCGAGTTTCGCACAAACCACGAGGAACTTGGCAGTTGCGTCGGTCGTCGTGCCGGACAGGTGCGCGGCCTGCAACCCGCTTGCACGAGCTCCGCGCCGGCAACCGCAGCGACGTTCGCCAAGAAACCCTCCGCAGCACGGTGACGGCCGGCGAGGCGCGTGCCACGCACCGAGGCTGCCGTCGGCCTTACAAGACCAGGGTTCGCATGGCCGTCCAAGCTCGACCCGCACATTACTAGGATTGAGGGCTGGCTCGTCAAGGAGCCGCAATTGACTGCGCTCGCAATAACTCACGTTCGACCGCCCGTTCCGGAGTTGACAGCGCGCGCGTTGCCCAGCTCCTTCTTCAAAGCTTTCTCCCGACAGGCGAGTGGGGTGATCTTTCCGAGCCATGGGGTTGGGAGCGCAAGGCCAGGGGCATTCCCAGCGCCGAGACAAGAACCGCGACGGCCCCCAGCCACTGTGTTGCGGTCAGAGTTTCCCGAAGGAAGATAGATGCGAAAATGGATGTAAGCACGGGAACGAGCGGTAGCAACAGAGCGGCGGCTGTCGCGCTCATTCGCTGCAGCGCGATCCCGTAGAGGAGGAAGGGGATCGAAAAGAGCAGCAATCCGGATCCGGCCACCGGGACAATATCGCCGATGACCACAGAGAGCGTCGGCAATGGGCGAACGCAAATCCACGCAAATACGACCACTGCAAATGCGGCGATCTGGCTCGTTGTCGTAAGGCGCAACGCGTCCACGCTTTGCGACATCACACGGACCGCTATGCTGTAGAGTGAGGCGAATAGCACGCCGGCGAGTACGAGAGCGACCCCCAGTCCCGGCGTTGCGGAAGGAGCAGATTCAGAGGTCCATTGCAAAAAGCCGACCCCCGCAAAAGCCAACAAACAGAGAAAGACGATAGCACGGTTAGGGATCTCGCCAAGGATCAACCACGCAAGAAGTATGACCATCGGCAGTTCAACTGCGAACAGCATCGCCTCTACCGACGCCGGCAGCATCGATAGTCCGAAGATCGACAGACCAGACGCAAGCGCCGGCTGCAGGATGCCGGCAAGGCCAGCACGCCAATCGCTCAAGCGAGGCGGCGCACCTGAGAAGATCGATAGTACGGTCAGGCTTGCGGCACTCACAGCCAACTGCGCTGTCAGAAGCGAGAGCGGTTCGATGCAGCAGAGCGCGGCCTTGGACAGAACGTTGCCGATGCTCCAGCTGACCGTTGCGAGTGTTCCGCAAAGAAGCGGTAGGAAAAGAGGTGGGCTCTCACTCAAGCTTATGACTCCCTTCGTCGTGGCGATCGGAGTGGGTTCACGGCAATGCACGTTTGAATTCTCGGTTCATGATCTGCCGCCGCCGGATCGCATATCGAATTCTGGGCTCTAATTGTCCTACCCAAGGGCGAAGCCACGAATATCGCATGCGTTGTTTCTCTTAGCCTCGAAGCTTCGTCGTTCCGCACCACTGGCGAATGGCATGGTCGGAGGTAACCGGCGACGCCCTTACAATGATCGTACATGCGTTGTCGATCGCATGAAAACAAGTGAAAGAGCGATAAATCCATACCACGATTTACGTCATCTCCACCCCGGGGCAGGCTGCTGCAACCTATGGGGTTGAAGACAGATTGGATCGAGCTGCCGTTCCGCCTTCGAAGGACCTGGATCCGGAGGTGCGTAAGGCGCTCCGGGAGTTTCTAGTCGCATCGCTCGACGGGTACGGCGATTCCCCTCACGTGGTTGATTTCGCAATCCGAGGACGCGCGCCAATGATGATTGGGGAGGACACTATGGCACAACGCAGGGGCCGGCGCTGAGGGCAGGCCTTGCCAAGGCCGTTCAAGGCCTCGGGGCCGCACGCTTCCGCATTTTTCGGAAGCTCGAAAACTGAATCGGTAATCGTAGTCCCTGCTTCTGTCCGAAACCACACGTGCCGAATGTAAGTAAATTGCCAGGGTGTCTGCACACGAGACATTCGGCCGAGAAATTGCGACCAGATTCCTCTGGTTTGCACTGGCCCAAATCATGCTGTGGCTACGGGCGAGAACGCAGAATGGGAGGCGCCTTAGTTGCAACCAGCTATCGAGATGACGTCGTGCCACTGAGAATGAGGGCTAGATATAAGTCGTGATCCGAAATCCGATCTCGATCGGGACGGGGGACCTGATGGTCTTGGAAGTCCCGTCTTAGGTCATGACCTGGCTGAAATGCGCATCCGCAGCCTAGATGCGCACGCTCACGCCAGGCGGGCATCTGGTACTCGGATCTGCGTGTGATACCGCTCGAACGCTGGGCGTCAAGCCGCTGATGCAGAGATGGTCCGGGAAGCGCTGACGAAGCGTTGATCGTTCGAGTGCGTCTGCTTGCTCGCTGCTTTCGGCAGCGAAGACGGTCTTCAAATTAATCGAATTGTCTGGGGCTAACATGGAGGCACTATGCGCATCTGCGGTATCAAGCTGACGCATGACGGATCAATTGCTCTTATCGAGGACGGACGACTTGCTTTTTGTGTTGAGCAGGAGAAGCGGGACAACAATCCGCGATATCAAAGCATTGACAATCTCGATGCAGTTGTCGTCGCCTTAGCGGAGCAGGGGCTGGATGCGTCGGATGTTGATCAGTTCGTCCTCGACGGCTGGTGGGGAGAGGGGGAGTCGGAATTCCAGGTCCTCAGTGGGGCTACGCCAATTACTCTCAAAGGTGCGCCGTATATTGAAAGTCATGCCGATGGCCTGCTAACGTCGCGCGACGGCACTGGCCTGATACTGGGCGGCAAATCCTTTCCGTACAGGAGCTATCCGCACGTTACGGGCCATGTGGCCGCCGCATACTGCACGAGTCCCTTTGCGAAAGCAGGACAACCCGCGTTCTGTCTGGTGTGGGACGGCGGCACCTTTCCACGTCTTTATTATGTAGAACTCCGCGGCGCCCAGTTCATCGAATGCCTGTTCCCAATGATTGGGCACGCCTATGCGGCCGCAGGTTATCACTTCGGACCGTATAAGCAGGCGACGCGCACCAATTGGGACCTCGGTGTTGCCGGCAAGTTGATGGCCTATATCGCACTAGGCTCTGTTGATGAAAACATCGTCAAGGTCTTTCAGGAGCTTTACGAGGAGCACTTTGGGACCAATGCAGAGCTCGCCCGTCCTGACAGTCCGGAGTCTGCGCTTGAAGCTGTGCATGATTACGTCGATGCCAGCGCGCAGCGGTTGAAGTCCAAGGCTCCCGAAGATGTGCTTGCATCGTTTCATCGTTTCCATGAGCGTCTGCTCGTTCGCGAAATGGCGCGTGCTTTGCAGCGCCACTCACGTTTTCCGTCGCGCAACTTGTGTATAACAGGCGGCTGCGCTCTCAACATAAAATGGAACAGTGCACTACGCGCCAGCGGCCTGTTCGATGCTGTCTGGGTGCCGCCCTTTCCGAATGACAGCGGATCGGCAATCGGTGCCGCTTGCTCGGCAGTGGCGGCCGACAAAGGCTTCGTGCCGCTACAATGGTCAGTCTATAGCGGTCCAGCCCTGCAGCCGAGCGATGTGCCGACCGAATGGGACGCCGCGCCGTGTAGCATGAGTGAACTCGCGACCATTCTCGCCAGCAACAAGCCGGTGATTTTCTTTGCCGACCGCGCCGAGCTTGGGCCTCGGGCACTGGGTAGTAGAAGCATTCTTGCAGCCGCGACGACGCCGCGAATGAAGGATCATCTCAACGATATCAAACTTCGCGAACACTTCCGGCCGGTCGCTCCGATATGCTTGGAGGATCGTGCCCCGGAGATTTTCAGCCCTGGAACGCCGGACCCTTACATGCTCTTTGATCATCAGACACGAGCAGAATGGCGGGACAAAGTCCCCGCCGTTGTACATCTGGACGGAACTGCGCGATTGCAAACCATTCCCAGATCGTCCCAGCACAAAGTCGCCAAGCTTCTCGTCGAATATGAGAAACTTACGGGTATTCCACTGCTTTGCAACACGAGTGCGAACAACCATGGACGCGGTTTCTTCCCGAATGTCGCAACGGCCTGCCAGTGGGGAGGCGTTGAGCATGTATGGTGCCATGGCATGCTGTGGACGAAAACACAGAAGTGAGCGATCCCCGGTCCAACGGCATCTTTCCCGCTAAGAATGAGCGAGATATGACAGCGGGTCGCTGTCTGCCGGATGTCGCCTACGTTGCGCCGGGAGGGTGCTTCGGGCTGCGAATGGTGCGGCAGGAGGACGATTTTATGTATGGTCCTCGGTACGGCTACCGCCTGATACAGGCATATCACGGTGCTCGGCGAGCCAGGGCCGGCATGCCGCAGAGCCTAACGATAGGCTTGCGGCGCTTAGTGTTCCTGACACGGCCGTTGCTATTGCGAGGCAGCAACACCGACTGAGGTTGTGCATTCAGACGTCAGACAGACGCTCTCTAACGCCGTGTGTCCATTTCCGAGAGAATAGGCGCGGGAGCAGCCGCGGTATCGTTGGGACTTGCCAGTGGGCTCATCAGGATCGCCGGTTGCGATCGGCCAGCCATGATAAGGGCGGTAAGAAGGGCCGAAGGTCCGGGAAAAGCATCTTTCCGCTCAAGAGCGGTCTGGGATCGCCAGAGCGGCAGCAGCGGCCTGGGAAAAGGGCTGATCCCTCAATTTCAAACTGAGACACGGCATTATCGCTCAACACCGTCCAGCGTCCCTGGTGATGGGCGCCGCGAAATGGCGCTGGCGCGACACGGGCTAGTCATCGCACAAGGATGCCGCGATTGGCGGCGACTACCGCATCAGCACCGGACATTTTGCCACAACGTAGCAGTCGGCGCTGAGGACAGGCATAAAGCGAGAATCGGGTCAATGCCCAGAGCCGCAGGCGCTGGGCAGCTTTCGGTAACCCGAAAACTGATCAGGTGAGCGCAGTTCGTGCTTCTGTCGGAAACCAGACGTGACAAATGTCAGTAGATCGCCAGCGTGTCTGCAAACGCGACGTTCGGCCGAAAAGTTGCGAGCGATTCCTCTAGCTCGCACTGGCGCATGGTGCGGCAAGAGGAGGATTTCATGTATGGTCCTCGGCACGGCTACCGCCTGATACAGGCAGATCACGGTGCTCGGCGAGCGAATGCCAGCATGCCGCAGAGCCTAATCATAGGCGCTTGCTGCGCTTAGCGTTCCTGGCACGGCCGTTGCTATTGAGGGGCAGCAACACCGAGTGAAGCTGTGCATTCAGACGTGTAGACAGATGTTCTCTAAAGCCGTGTGCCCATTTCCGAGAGAGCAGGCGCGGGAACAGCCGCGCTATCGTTGGCAGTCGGTTGATGGAGAGCGATATGAGGCCGGCTATCCGGCTTCCCAGCTCACCGCTTGCCGGACGCTGAAGCAGTTCGCCAGACCGGCCTGCTGGCCGCCGGCGTCTCGCGATGTTGTTTTCACCACAAGATGGAGAGTTAGATGAATGCCCCGCTAGGCGTATCTGTAAGGCGCCAAACGACTGACGTAGATGCGATGCTAGCCGAACTGCGATTATGCGAGCGCCCGCATGACGTGGAAGTAAGCGGTCTGCCCCTGCACGTCCTGCCTGGTGTTTTGTCACCACGCCTAAGTCACGGTCCCGACGCATTGATGTCGAAGTGGCACATCGAACCTGGCGCGACAGTACTCGATCTGGGATGCGGATCAGGCGTACTAGGGCTTGCAGCGCTCCGTGCCGGCGCAGGCTGTCTAGTGGCACTCGACATAAATCCGCAAGCCGTCCTCACGACGAAGATAAACATCGAGAGGTTAGGTTACTCGGACAAAGCCGAGGCGCGCTATAGCGACACCTATTCTGGGCTGCATTCCGGAGAAAAATTTGACATCATTCTCTTTGCCGCCCCCTATTGGAATCGTAAAGCGAAAGACGACCTGGAGCGCTCTTGCTTCGATGAAGATCACAATGTCATGGCCTCGGCTCTCAAAGGTGCGCGGCGCCGCCTAAATGACAAGGGCGTGATGTATGTGCTCTTCTCTGATCAGGGAGATGTCGGGCGCGTCCTGAATTTGATTAATAGGAGTAAGCTGCGTGTCAGGAATATGCATATTTTCCGCCCCTCGATTCCAGAGGGGCACGTCCGGATTATTTGGGAACTCACGGTGCGATGAAAGCTCTTGGCTCTCGAGCGGCGTTCTGGCCGAGCATGGGCCCCTAAAGAAGGCCGAGGCACTGCACCGCTCGCTTTTCAAAAATTATAATGCTCGCGCCAGTTTCCCGGCCGACGAGGCGCGCTCAACGTTTCTCTCGCCGTGACCCACCGCGATGATCACCGAACCTGTGAAAAGTCCGTTCTGGCGCACCTTCACGTAGGAGGCTATCGATCCACGGTTATCACCGGCGCAGCATCGCGGAGCTCGCACTCGCCCTCACCGACGTTTCGATAAAGACGCGCCAAGTAATCCGGGAAGGCTGGGCTCGTCCGTTGCCGCGTACTCAGCATTCAGGAGGACTGGGTCTCTGGTCCTTACGGATCGCAGCCTACGTAATGATACGGAGGTCAGCCGTCGCACTTCCTTGATCTTGGAAATGCATCCTCATCTACATGACACCATACAGACCGATCTACGATCCACAACTCTGGCGAGCTCGTGCGCAAGCAAACGCGAATCAAAGCGGATTCGTTCGGCCCCGGCCAACCCAGGGACAGGCTCCTGAAAGTCGCCGATGAATACGACAAGCTAGCCAACACTGGTGGCGCGCCCAGAACCGAACAAGAGCCAGGTTCGTGTCACGATTTCTGATCGTTATCCGTTTTCTTGACTAAATGCTCGAGCGGCTCGCTCCGAGCCACGACGAATGTCTCGGCCGGTTCTTGGCCAATTGGTTCGGATCGCGGTGGTTCTTCGCCCGCGGATGCCGCGGCCCTCAGCGGAATCAACCGCATCATGCGCGTTGCCCATTCCTTAGATACGTGCCAACCGGCGGCAATTCCACGGAACGCACACACTTTGGCCGATAACTAATTTCAAAAGGTGAGCCAACATCAGAAGAGGCAATCAATATTGATTCAAGCGGAGGAAAGGCGCGAACAGATTCACACAGTGGGATTGCGTCGACACTCCAACCCGCTGAAGTATTGTTGCCGAAGGCTATAAGAATCTCTCCTGCGTGAAACCTTTGCGATTCCGCAGCTTTCGAAATTCCCGTCCAGCAAATTACAACGTTTTAGCGAACTCACGCGAGCACAGCGCTATTTCTTCTTGTGGTGTGGACGAGCCGGGTTGCGACCTTTGCGCAATGTCTTATGGGACGTTGCTCCTTTGGCGGTTGGATAAAGAACTCAGATAAATGGACGCCAAGCGATTTAGCGATCCGATCGAGCGGATCGATTGTTGGATTCGCATCTTGCCTCTCAACAGCGCCCGTGTATGAGCGGTCAATGTCCGCATCGTAAGCCAATTGCTCCTGCGGAATACCGAGATCCACGCGAATCCGCCGCACATTCCAGGCCAAAAGCGCACGAGCTTTCATGCGCTAAAGCAGCCATTCGATGGGCCATCAAACCACCGACTATAACCGGTCTATTGTTTCAAGTTTCGCAAAAGATAGCGAACTCGCCGCGTGAGCTTACATGAAAGAGCCGGCGTTAGACCCAGATGCCGGGCACGCCGCGCGGAATGAGTTGGTGCTGACTTTCTATGACGACCAGCATCTGGACGTATTTGGCGACTCCTCGATGCGCAGGCCGATGGCACCAACTGAGAAGAAGTTGCCTAGGATGGTATTGCTTCTCGCCGGCCTTGCAGCCCCGGTTCACCTTCCGCGGCAGCAACATCGCGGCGATCCCGGAAACCGCCTGGAAGGAAGTGGGATTCTTGGCGACGATCCGCGTCCGGGGCAGCGAGGTCGTGTCGCGCGATTTTGACTTGACCTATGGGCCTAACAGCGCGGCGTCACGCTGGGTTTTCATGGGTGATCAGCGCACTGGGCTGTGGGCGTCACGCGCTCTCTGGCCTGCGCGGAGCATGTCGCCACCTCTGGGCGGGCAAAAACGTGGCCACGTCAGACACCGCGGTGCGCAGGACCGAATAAAGATACGGAACGCATTGCGAGCTACGAGGGTAGTGCTGCCAGTTCTCACGCAATACATCGCAAAAAGAAGCGCATTCAATCGCATTATTTGATGTTGCCGTCGGATCCATACTGCCCAGGCTTGCAACTATTCGCCAGCGTCAAAGTTCTGCTCCACACTGTCGACTCAAATGCACGTCTCCCATCAGAAGTTTGTGCATCGATCCTGCCCTTACGCTTCGAAGCAAGGTCTGACAAAACGAAGGTCACAGCATCAGCGGAGTTCGCGCAACTTGACCATGTGGCCAATGCATTCAAATGAATCGAACAAGAGCTCGTCTTAAGAAAAAGGATACCAAGTGGCGGCAGTAGATTGAAATACTCAACTATTGCGTTCAGATGCTCGTCACAGCTACACGTGTCCTATAACGAGCTACGCTTTCGTTGGCTGCGGCATCCAAGGACACTGTTTGATGCAATCTGCGATGCAATTGGGAAGCACGGCCTTGCGCACGCAATTCGTCATCGTCTCTCGCGCATGTGCGTCCCGCAGACTGTTGCTGCGAGCCCTTGAGTGGAAACCCGAACGGAGCGCGCCGCTGCGGAGCCAGATCAACACCACAATCAGGATCATTCTGGCTTCACCTGATGCCGTCCGCCGTGCCAAGCGGCCGAGTATTGGCCAGCGCAATGCCCAAGTCTTGCCTATGAGGTTGCTGTCTCGAAGCGTGGTCGCTCGCGGCCCTTTCGGGCGCACTCTGGCCAAGCCTCCGCCAGGGGGCGAGGTCAGTAGCCGAACAGCGTGACCAACATCAATTTGTCATTGAAGGCGTTGCCGGCAGCTTCGAGGTCGCCGCATTTGGGAGTGCCTATGTCTTCCGTCATCCGCACGCTTCATCTTGGCCTCAATCTTCACGGCGCGGGCGGTCACTCCGCAGCGTGGCGTTGGCCGGGCACCAACCCAAGCGCCTTCTTCGACATCGGGCATTACGTTCGTGCTGCGAAGATTGCCGAGCGTGGCCTGTTGGATGCGGTGTTTCTAGCGGATACCCCCGCGGTGCCATTCGACATCACTCGGCAGCCGCCACTCAATGGGCTTGAGCCTACGCTTGTGCTTTCCGTAATCGCGCGCGAGACAACGCGCATCGGGCTGATCGCAACGGCGTCGACGACCTACAATGAACCATACAATCTGGCGCGCCGCTTCCAGTCGCTCGATGTCATTAGTGGCGGCCGAGCGGCCTGGAATGCGGTTACGACATCCAGCCCAGCGACGGTAGCAAACTTTGGTGGTCGCCAGATCGGACGCGAAGAGCGCTACAAGCGCGCCGAGGAGTTCGTTGAAACCGTCCGTGCTCTTTGGCTGAGCTGGGGGGATGGGACCATTGTCGCTGATCAGGCATCTGGAGTTTACGCCAATACCGATCATTTCCGGCTGCTCGATCCCAGCAACAATGCGTTCGCAATCCGAGGCCCGCTCACCCATCCCGGCTCGCGCCA
The DNA here is from genome assembly GCF_023073835.1 of Bradyrhizobium sp. 153. Taxonomy (NCBI): domain Bacteria; kingdom Pseudomonadati; phylum Pseudomonadota; class Alphaproteobacteria; order Hyphomicrobiales; family Nitrobacteraceae; genus Bradyrhizobium; species Bradyrhizobium sp. 153. Next base: position 17,624 of record NZ_JADPKH010000157.1, read on the forward strand.
GGGCTATCCCATCATCGTCCAGGCTGGAGGCTCGGATCCTGGCGTGCGCCTTGCGGCGCGCAGCGCCGATGTCGTTTTTACCGCAGCCGGGGACTTGAAAACGGCAATCGGGGAGTCCGAGCGCCTGCGCGCGCTCTCGCGTCAATTTGGCCGCCGTGCAACTCCACTCATCCTCCCCGGCCTCGTCACCTTCATCGGCGGCACGGAAGAGGAGGCACAACGCCGAAAGAAGGAAATCGACGCGCTGCTTGATCTGACGCGCGCGATGGACGCCCTCGCACGGAGCATGGACGTGCCGGTCGAAAAACTCAGCCTCGACCGGCCCATTCCCGAGGAGCTCTTGCCCGATCCTCACAATGTTGCGTTCTCGGTCGGTCATCACCGCACGTTCGAAGCATTGGCGAGGGAAGGCCGCACGGTTCGCGAGATCATCGGCAGCGTTCAAGCGTTCGGTCATCGCTTGCTCGTCGGTGCACCCGAGCAGATCGCCGATTCGATCGAATCATGGTTTCGCACAGGCGCGGTCGACGGCTTCAACATCATTCCAGACGTGCTGGAAGACGGCGCGACGGCGTTTGTCGATCATGTCGTGCCGATCCTACAGAGCCGCGGTCTGTTTCGCACGGAATACCAGGGGGAGACACTGCGCGAGCACCTGGGAATCCCTCACCACGACGTTGCTGCCGAGACGTTGGCAAGGCCGTCGTCTCTGTGACGCAATGTTTGTCCACATTCACCGGAGTTTGGAGATGTCTGTTATCGAACGCACGAGCCTTTGGCGTCTCGGCATCCAGCCGAACACTCGAAGAAAGCAAAAGGCGACGGCTGTCCTGTTGGCGGTCTCAACGCTCCTGCAGATCTCGACCATGGCATGCTGCTCTGCCCAAGAGGCGTCAGCCGGCGGACCGAAACGAGGAGGCATCATTCGCTACGGGCATTTTCAAGAGCCGCCCTGCCTGTTCGGGGGATGGGTGCAGCAGTGGTATCTTCAGCGGCAGTATAGCGACAATCTGGTTGCTCGGAGGGAAGATGGAAAGATTGTGCCTTGGCTCGCAACGTCTTGGACAATCTCCGACGACAGGAAGGTATACATCTTTGAGATCAAGCCAAACGTCAAGTTTACCGACGGGACGCCTCTCGATGCACAAGCTGTTGCCGAGAACATCAACGGATGGCTCGGCAATGATCCGGATCGTCGCAATCCGACTGCCGCTCCTTACCTCGAAGACAGCTTCGAATCGGCGACAGCAATTGCCCCTCTCACGCTGCAGATAACGCTGAAGACGCCATTTCAGCCGTTGCTCAACGTTTTCGCGCAGTCCTCCCAAGGCATTTTGTCACCAACTGCGCTCAAGCGCGGACTTGCCGTGAACTGCAACAGCCCGGTCGGGTCAGGCCCGTTCATCGTGGAGAAATGGAATCACGGGCAGAACGTCGTGTTTCGCCGCAACCCGGATTACAATTCGGCACCAAGTCACGCCAAGCACCAGGGGCCGGCTTACGTTGATGGCATCAACTGGAGGTTCCTTGCGGATCAAACCGTCCGCTATGGCTCACTGCTGACGGGCGAATCTGATGCCGTCTATGATATTCCGGCAGTTGCCTGGAAGGACGCCAATTCCCGCTTCGCCGTCTTGCGGCATATAACAGGCGGCACCCCTTTACGCCTGGCGTTGTATACGGCACGGCCCCCCTTTGACGATGTGCGCGTCCGCCAGGCTTTTGCATACGCTGCTGACCGAAGAGCCGCCGTCGAATTGTCCTTCCTCGGCGCTTTGCCATTCGAGGCTAATGGAGCGCTCAGCCAGAGTTCGCCGGAATATATCAGCGGGCTCGGGCGGTCCTATGGGTATGACGTTGGAAAGGCCAATCAGCTCCTCGATCAAGCGGGTTGGACTGAACACAACAAGGACGGCATTCGCCTCAAGAATGGCAAGCCCCTCGTCTTGCGAATCTCCTATTCGAGTGCCTTTCTAAAGCCCGATGGCGAGCAAGCATTGCAGGTCATCCAGCAGCAGGCAAAGGCTGCCGGATTCGATGTGCGCCTTCAGCCGACGAACCAGGCGGATTTCTTTGCCGGCAAGAATCTCGGTCCGAACGACTACGAGGTCGTGCTCCTCTATTGGGTTGCACCCGGCGCAGAGATCTTCCGCATTTCATGGAAGCCTGATCGGAACGTTCAGCGGAACCGCTATAATCCGTCGCGCTACCAGGATGAGGCCCTGTGGAATGTCATTCAGACAGCGGAACAGGAGTTCAACGATGGCGGGCGGACTGCGCTTTATCAGGAGGCTGAACGCAATATCGTGGAGAAAGCGGCCGTCCTAGGCTTCACGGTGCTTGATGTCACATTGGCGACCAGCGCAAATCTGAAGGATGTCTCGCTGGACCGCGGGTCGGTCGGTGAACCCGTCTTTTATGACGCTCATTTCGTCGACGTGAAGTGATGCGTGTGAATAGCGCAGCTCATGTTCGGATAGGCTGGCTTGCGGACAGGTTCGTGTCCGCTGCGACTGTGGTGTGGCTTGCTGCGACTTTCACGTTCCTTGTTCAGTGCCTGATGCCCGGCGACCGCGCCCAGATCATCATCAACATGGCGAGTGGCAACGTTGGAGAGGCCTCTCCAGCAGAGCTCGCCGCGGTCAACGCAAAGTACGGCTTTGATCAGCCACTCGTTCTGCAATACGGCAAATACATATGGAGCATCCTGCATGGGGACCTTGGCTTGTCCTACCAGCAGCATCGGCCGGTCCTTGACATCATCGCAGAACAGATTGGGCCAACCATCATTCTGGCAGTTGCGGCGCTGATTGCGGCATGGGTCATCGCGGTTCTGACGACCGTCCTCGTCGCCGGCCAAGACAACATGTGGTCAACCTTGCTCAGCGGAATACAGGTGTTCCTGGCGACTGTGCCACCCTACTGGCTGGCTACGATCCTCCTCGTTGTGTTTGCGGTGCAGCTTCGCTTTGTCCCGGTCATCGGGGGGAATTCCCTGATCGGGCTCGTCCTTCCAACGATTGCGTTGGCTTTGGAATTGTCGGGATTTTTGGGGCAAGTCGTTCGCAGCGAATTCACGCGTGTCCTCGAGCAGCCATTTGTCATCTCGGCGCGGGCACGAGGTATGGGTGAGCTCGGCGTCAGGTTTCGCCATGTCCTGCGTCATGCAGCGTTGCCCGGCATCACTTTATCAGGCTGGGCGATCGGAAAGCTTCTTTCCGGTGCGATTCTGATTGAGGCGGTATTTGCGCGTCAAGGCCTTGGTGGAGTCCTTGTCGCTGCGACGTCCTCTCGAGACGTTCCAGTCGTCTCGGGGGCTATTCTGATCTCCGCCGGCCTGTTCGCCGTCACCAATATGCTCGTCGATCTCACCTACCGAATCGTCGATCCCAGGATCAAGATGACATGAGCACGGTAGGTGACTGGAGCGCGTGTTCGCAGCTGATAGAGGCGTCGGCGATCCTCCGTCGTATTCCTCTTCGGGTTCACGTAGCTCTGATCGTTATCGGTTTCTTTATTGTCGCGGCAATCGCGCCGAGTCTGCTGCAGACGCACGATCCGCGCGCGATCGATTTGACGGCACCATTGCAAGCTCCCTCATTCGCGCACTGGTTCGGAACGGACCAATCAGGCCGGGATATTTACTCCCGAATTGTCGAAGGAGCAGGCCAGTCACTCACCATCGGGCTTGGCGCAACTGCGCTGAGCATCGGCGTTGGGCTGGTTTTTGGCATCATTGCCGGCCTTTTGGGTGGCGCGCTCGACAATGTTCTCAGCCGGCTTTTGGACGTGCTGTTCGCACTTCCCACGCTGTTCCTCGCGCTTCTGTTCGTGAGCTTGTTCGGTCCATCGGTGCTGACCCTCGTTATAGCGGTCGGAGTTGGCACAGCTCCGGGCTATGCTCGGATGATCAGAGGACAGGTTCTGTCTGTAAAAGGGGCGCCTTATGTGGAGGCTGCCAAGGCCCTCGGCCATCCTTATCCACGTATCCTATGGCGGCATATCATTCCGAACGCAATGAGCCCGCTCACGGCGATGATGACGCTTGGCGTTGGGCAAGCGATCGTCTGGGCGGCGGGTGTTGCGTTTCTCGGTCTCGGCGTCGCTCCCCCGGCGCCTGAATGGGGCGCGCTGCTAAATGCTGGGCGAAACTATGTGATCTTCGCATGGTGGCTTGAGATCATGCCGGGCATTGCCGTGGTGTCGTTTGCTCTCGGCCTGACTGTCGTCGGACGCTATTTGCAGGATCGGCTGGAAGGAAAGATCTAAGTAATGCTCCACGTTCCTAATCGACAAGTGCCCCCGCAGGCGAACCTTCTGACAGTCGATTCACTCTGTGTCTCATTCGGGCGGGATCTTCCTGAGGGAACAGCCGTGCGCGGCGTCTCATTCTCTCTCCAGGCTGGGCGCTGCCTGGCCATTGTCGGAGGGTCCGGCTCCGGCAAGAGTGTGACTTCGCGCGCCATTGTCGGTCTTGCCGGCCGCCGGGCTCATGTCCATGCGCGTCAACTGACCTTCGCCGGCACCGATCTCACAGCTCTCGATGATCGCAGCTGGCGGCGCGTCCGCGGCAAGGAGATCGGCTTCGTTCTGCAGGATGCACTCGTCGCGCTCGACCCGCTACGTCCGGTGGGCAAGGAGATTGGCGAAGCACTGCGTCTCCACCGTGCGGTTGCATCAAGCGAGGAGCTCGAACGGCGCGTCGTCGCACTCCTTGAGCTCGTCGGGGTGCCTGAAGCAGCGGTCAAAGCCCGGCAGCTGCCGCATCAACTATCCGGTGGCCAGCGCCAACGCGCGCTCATCGCTGCCGCTCTGGCCCTCGATCCACGCATCCTGATCGCGGACGAGCCGACCACGGCTCTCGACGTCACCGTGCAGGCGCAGGTGCTGGGATTGCTGGAAGAGGCCAAGTTGCGGGGCAAGGCGCTTCTCCTGATCAGCCATGATCTGGCGGTTGTCTCCCGGATAGCTGACGAGGTCTTGGTCATGCATGAAGGCGAGGTCGTCGAGCGCGGACCGGCAGACCAGGTCTTCCAAGACCCTCAGCACACCTATACCCGCCAGCTTCTGGATGCGGTGCCCTCTGCGCGCCTGCGCGGCTCTCGCCCCTCGCGATTGCCCGCTGCTCGGGCGTGGAAGCCGCCGTTACGGTCTCAGGAGCAATCACCATCGACATTCCCTTCGGTCGTGCTCAGCGCGGCACATCTTGTGAAGCGATTCAAAGGACCAGATGGCGTGCTGCGCACGGCCGTCGATGGTATCTCCTTTGAGCTGCGATCCGGCGAGACTCTGGGCGTCGTCGGGGAGTCCGGATCTGGCAAGTCAACGATGGCACGATTGGCGCTGGCGCTTGACCCACCCGATGAAGGCGCCGTTCTGTTTCAAGGTCGGGCCTGGACCACGCTCACCGAACGCGACCGCAGGGCGCGGCGCCGGGCCATCTCGGTCATTTACCAGGATCCTCTCAGCTCCTTTGATCCGCGCTGGTCTGTGGGACACATCATTTCCGATAGCCTCGCAAGTGACGTGGAGAGCAGAGACGAGCGCTATGAGCGCGTTGTCGAGCTTCTTGATCTGGTCGGACTATCCCCAGCCCTGCTGGATCGCCGGCCGCTCGGACTCTCGGGCGGTCAGCGCCAGCGCGTTGCGATCGCCCGTGCGATCGCTCCAAGGCCCGCTGTGATCGTCTGTGATGAACCGGTCTCGGCTCTCGATGTCTTGATTCAGGCGCAAGTGCTGGACCTGCTGACCGATCTCAAGGCGCATCTCAACATGAGCTACATCTTCATTTCGCATGATCTCGGTGTAATCCGCCAGCTCAGCGACCGCGTCATGGTCATGCGCCAAGGGCGCGTCGTCGAGACCGGCACCAGGGACGAGATATTCCTCAATCCGCGCACCGACTATACGCAACGCTTGCTCGCAGCAGTCCCAAGCCTTGCGCGCGGCGGGGTGGCCAATCGTTCATTCAGCCGCGTCTAAGAAGACGCCGGCATAGATGGGCTCGTTTCAATGCTCTGTGATGAACGCCATTTCGACGATCGGGCCAAGGCCTTTGGCGATTGAAGGCTCGAAGGCGCGTCCTTTAGGCGGCACAGGCGATGCGGGCAAGCTTGTTGGCGAGTGCGATCGCCAGCGCCCCCAAAGGTCACGAGCGCCGGGCGCGGAAGTACCTCATCCCCTTCTTCGGCAAGAAGGGCCTCTCAGAAATTACTGGCGTGAACGAGTACCGCATGCATCGGATTGCAGATGCCAAAGAGGGGTGGGGAAAAGCGCGACCTTCCTAGCTCGTCCTCAATGTCTTCCCATATGCTGTTGTAGTCAGTCTATTCGTGCGTTGGTGAGCGGGAGGTTGTCACATCCGCATCCGCCTGTTGGGATTCCTGCGGTGCAAGTTGCCGAGCATCTAAGCGCTTTGGGCTCGTCCATGATGCGACTGTGGGATTTGCGACTATGCTGTCGGGCCCAGGACACGTGCGCTTGAGCAAATAGCCTTTACAAGTCAAGCTCTCGTAGTTGGCACGAGCCTTGAAAAGGAGCTGTCATTCAGCGTCGCATGCTCGAGGAATTGCAGTGATGGCTCACAAGATGAAGGCCTCTCAGTTCACCTATGCCGCGCACGGTTCCGTCACCGTGATCGACCAAACCAATATCGCGGTTCGCGCCGACACCGATCGCCCGATGCCGATGACCGACCGTTCGGCGTGCCAGCCACCTGCTGCGTCTTCTTTGCGCTTAACACGCGCCAAAAAGTCGATGCGATTGCGGAGGCACTGATCAAGTTGCTCATCAGCGGGCGAGCAGCCGTCAGACCCTAAGCCCAACGGCAGGTCTAAGCCGACGCGCGCCTCCACTGTGAGGCGCAGCTGCCCAGGCGGGCCGCCTGTTTCGGCATCGGTAGGCCATCACGAATTCAGGGCGGGAAAGAGCATCCCACTCGGCGGAACAACTCGTTTGCGGACGGGGCAGATCGAGCAGCAATCCATGAACAAAATAGTCGAAAGAAAACCAGGATCAGCTTTGCGATACGCAATGACGAGACGAGCGGCTGGCCAACACCTCACTGTCGAGCTCAGCGAAATTGTGAAGCTCGCGTGGCCGATGGTGTTGACCCAGCTTGCGCAGGTCGCGATGATGACGACAGATCTTGCCTTTATCGGGCACATCGGGCCTGAGGCACTCGCCGCGGCCGCCCTGGCCGTCACGCTCTATCTCGTCAGCTTCACCTTTGGCGCGGGCCTGCTCGCGCCGATCGCACCTTTGGCGGCGCAGGCCTATGGCGCCGAGAATCATGCTATGGTACAGCGCGCACTGCGCACGGGGCTGTGGGCGGCGCTGATGCTATCGTTTCCGATCATCGCGTTTGCGTTTGGCGGGGAGCAAATATTGCTCGCTTTCGGTCAGGCGCCAGACGCGGCGCGGCTCGCCCAGCAATATCTGTTCGGACTGGCCTTGGGCGTGGTGCCGGCGCTATGGCTTCAGGTCATCCGTAATTTCATGAGTGCGGTCAATCGGCCGGAGCCGATCTTGTGGATCACACTGGCGGCTATCCCCCTCAACGCCCTGCTAGTGTATCTGCTGGTCTATGGGAAGCTCGGGCTGCCGCGGCTTGAGCTGTTCGGGGCCGCGCTTGCGAGCACGTTGGTGAACTGTGCGATGTTCCTGGCCGGTTTCTGGTTTGCCACGATGCGTCGTCCTTTCCGTGACTACCACGTGCTTGCAGATCTCTGGCAACTCGATTGGCCCTTCTTGCGGCAGCTGATCGTGATCGGAACTCCGATTTCAATCGCCTCCTTGATGCAGTACGGAGTTTTGTCGGCTGCCGCGCTCCTGGCCGGCCTAATCAGCACCAGTGCACTCGCTGCTCATCAGATCGCGCTTCAGATCACCGTGATTACATCCATGATCGCTTTCGGCATCAGCATGGCGGTGGCCGTGCGCGTTGGCCATGCGGTCGGCCGCAGCGACGGTTCCGGCATCCAGCGGGCCGGCCTGGCCGCGATACTGCTCGGTACCCTCATCGCTGCCCTGCTGACGGTTGCGGTGATCGTCGCGCGTTTTGAGATCGCCGAGCTGTTTCTGGACAAATCGGCCGGAGATGCCGACGCAACGATCGGACTGACTGCAGAGCTCCTTATCGTCGCAGCGAGCCTTTTTGTCACTGATGCAGCGCAGAGCATTGCGGCGGGCGGTCTGCGCGGACTGAAGGACACCCGGGTGCCGCTTCTGTTCGTCGGCATTGCCTATTGGCTGATCGGCTTCTCACTTGGCTACGTGCTTGGTTTGAAGATCGGGCTTGGTGCAATCGGTATCTGGATTGGCTTGTCAATCGGGACAACCATCTACGCGGGGCTCCTCGTCCTGCGGTTCCATCTGCTGGCGAGCAGGCGTGCTCTCAGAGCCGTTACTTGATGACGTGAATCACGGTTATTGGCGTGATAATCTTAGGAATGCGAGGCTACTTACTCAGTGTGCGCTCCGCCTTCATACCGAGGCAAGCCGTTTGGTTCGGAAGAAGATGCTGAACCGCGTAGTCACCAGGAGTTGCGGGCCTTTCTAAGGCACATCGAAACGAATGTGCCGGCCAACTTGGCCCCATCTGGGCAGCACTCCACTGAAGCATCCAAGGTCAGGACCTGGCTCGCCCGATGTCCGCGCTGGCACGTTCACTTCACACCACCCATGCCTCCTGCCTCGATCAGGTCGAACGCTTCTTCACGCTCATCAACTAACGCGCCCATCCGGCACGGCCGACGTCGTAAAAACAAGCGGCAGCTTTCTCCGCGCTTGCGATTTCACGCCCCTTCATGTGGACCGCTAGTCCCAACTCCACCCTTCAGTACCTCGCGCGACTTTGTCGGCGAACTTCCGGGACGGAACTGCGTCGCCGGGATGAAAACTGAGGAACGGAAGGCGGGCGGCGATTTGTGGCTCAATGGTCCGACATCTGGAGAATGCGCGTACGTGCATCGAAGGCAACTATTACTCGATCGTCATAGAGAGCGACATTGGCTTTGCGGTCGAAGGCATAGAGAACAAGCGGGACTTGCCGTCTCGAGCGTTGCGAACCATTGTCCGGTTTGTGACAGAGACGCGAGTGCTGTCAGTTACGAAATTCTGGCGGCGTCCGCCGCGCCGTTTCTGGACACGCATTCAACGTCAATTCAGGATAGGTGAGGGCTGGCACAGACATTGCTATTGAAGTGCGTCGTAAAGGCCGACTGCTAGAATAACGACTGCATGAAATTGTGGAGGTACCCAAAGTTGCGGCTTCTTCGGTCTGCTGTCGCCACACTGATAAGTATCCGAATGGGGAAGTCGTGGGGAGATCAACTCCGTCTGCCACAACTTGCTTAGGCTTATGTGCGTGTCGGCTCGTGATGGCCCAATTCCAAAGGGCCGGCCAGGAAATTTACACCCTGATGAGTGATGATGCCTGTGTCGCAGAAAGAAATCCAACGAGCGTATGGGGCGCATATCGAGGCTACCTGAAACACGCAGGCGATGCAAAATAACGCCCGCACAGGAGGCTGAGAAAGTGCGCTCGTCATCGAGAATGGAAGACGTCGACAGTGACGCAAGCCACCGATACCAATAGCCAATTCAACGTGCATGAGGAGCTGGGAATCCGTCCAACGACGATAAACCAATCCTCGGCAGATGGTGACTTTGTCCGCTACTGGAGCCGAAACAGTGATCGCGCGTCCGCGTTGGCTGCGGTGGGAAAGCGAACCGAGGAAGCGATCAAGAAGACCGGCATCGGCCTGCAGCTATCCTGCGAGAACTTTAACGGTCACGATCTATCCGGATTTCCATTGCGGCGATGCATTCTCAATCGTGCGCAACTTCACGGAGCGAAGCTGGATGGAGCCGATCTGTCCGAGGCCAACCTTATCTGCCCAGGATTAGAGCGAGCAAGTTTCCGCGGAGCCAAGCTCGATTTTGCGTATATGCATGCAATTGCCGCTCAGGTCTGCAGTTTCGACGATGCAAGTTTGCGCAATCTCATCGATGCAACAGGTAGCCTGTTCCACGGATGCAGCATGAGGAGAACGCGTTTCGACAATGCAGTCCTAAGTGGTGTCCTCTTTTATCAGTGTGACGCAAGCCAGGCTGTCTTTGATGGCGCCGAACTGCAAGGATCGACCATCAATGAATGCTACCTGCCTCGGTCGTCCTTCCATTTTGCCAATTTGAGCCAGGTTACAATGACCAAGGCGCATCTCACCGGCAGCTCCCTTCTGCAGTCAAGGGGAGAGTGTCTATCGATCCTGCGCCCCACTTCGGTCGATGGTCTTGTTCTAGAGAACGCTCATCTTCCCTATTTCAGGCTTTCAAAGGCGAGCGGTCGCATCCTGGCCAAAGCGCTGGCCGCCCCCTTTTCGGATTTCAGCCTCTCAAATCTTGCAAAGGCAGAGCTTGAGGAGGCAGACCTATCTGAGGCGCGACTTCTGTCTGTGAATCTAGCCAGCGCCAACCTCGTCGGCGCGGTGCTTAACGGAGTGTCTGTACGCTCTTGCCAGCTCGATGGGGCTGATCTATCTCGCGCATCAGGAGAAACCATTTCGATCACCGAGAGCACGATGCGCTACGCCCGATTGGGCGGCTTTCGTGCGCGCTGTGCGTTTATACGCGACTGCGATCTCGATGATGCAGATTTTTCACAGGCGTATCTCTATCGATCAATGATTACAGGTGATCCTCCGCAATCTATGGCCTTGAATCGCGCCAATTTCGAAGGAGCAAACCTTGTTCAGTCATATATTGCAGCAGGAATGACCGGCAGCAACCTGGAGGCCGCCCGTACCGCATATGTTCGAATGAACCAATCGTCCCTCCGCAAGGCCAACTTGAGTGGAGTTACGCCGTTCCAAGCAAGCTTTGTAAAGACTGCTTTTTCGGATGCAGAGATAACGACTTTTGAACCGCCGTTCTTTGCCGACAGGTGTCCTGGGCTCCAGGCCGCTTTGGAGGGGGTGGAAGATCAGAAATACAAACCTTCAGAGTATCTGGCTGACTTCTCATCGCTAATGAGACGCGGTCGAGAGGGATCGAGCTGATTTAAGCCGAAATGCGCATGGCGATCTAGACCAGCTGTCATCCCAGAAGGAAGATGGAAGAGCACGATGCGCCCCGCTGTGGCGGCGCTCCCAGGCGCTCTTGCGCGGCCAGTGTGAGGGGTCGCTCTCAGCACGCTTCCTGTCTGATCGAGCAGCCCAGCTGCTGTGAATCAACAAGAGCGGAGCAGGAAATATGCATTTAGCGTCTCTTTCAGCTGGCAAGGCCTTCATTGCGGACATGGCAAGACGAGGTCGAACGATCGGCACAGTACATACTCTGGGTGCATTGCATCAGGGGCACGCGGAATTGATCAGAAGGGCCGCAGTCGAGAACGATGTGGCCATTGTCACGGTCTATCCGAACAAGATCCAGCTCAGCCCGGGTCCTGAATACGAGTTCAATTTGGATGATGACATTGCGCTTGCGCTAGGAGCGGGCGCTTCTGCTGTGATTTCGACGACGAACGCGGAGATGTTCCCGCCAGGATATCGAACGTTTGTGTCTCAAGGGGATTATCCGCTGCGTGCGAACGGGCCTCATGGGCTCCTCATGGAAGGTATCACCGGATGCATCCGATGGATCTGTTTCGCTCGACCATCTCGCAGTTATTTCGGCTTGAAGGATATTGGACAGGCTCTTCTCGTAAAGCGAGCGGTGGCAGATCTGCTTCTTGATTGCGAGATACGATTTGTGCCGACAGTACGATACAAGAATGGAGTGCCTATTTCGTCACGTTTGCGACACTTCAATCGTTCCGAGCTGGACGAGCTTTCGTCCCTCTTCCTGGCGCTGGACCACTTGAGAAAAGAGGCCGCGCGGGGAGTATCTTGCGCCCAAGACCTGATAGACTCGGCAAGACCGCTGATCACATTCCGACGGTTTGAATTGGAATCTCTTCGCATTGTTGGCGCGGACAGCTTTGAAGATCAGAAGCAGATCGAGCTTCCCTTCATAATCAGTGGAGTCGCCCTTGGTCGCGGCCTCAGAGTGCCTGACAATATCTTTGTACCGGATCAAGATTCACTTTTGCATGGTCCTGCTGATATATGGATCGACTTGCCCGAAAGGTGGGAATCTGGCGATCATGTACAGGCGCGGGCTTGAAGAGATCAGCGGCGGTTCGCGCATTGGTCGCCCAATCGGCTAGGCGGCTTCGAAATGTCATTCCAACCTGCTGCCTGTCTCTGGCGAGTTGCTCTCGCTCCAGCCGAAGCTCTTCGGCTTTGCGCGACACCTGGAAATCCTTAATTGCCCATTGCTCCTCGAAAGGCTGACGGGTCTCCGGGAGGAGAGAACCGCAAGGGACTCTGTGAGGCGAACGATGTTCCTGCCGTGCATTGATTCGGTTGACCGCAGACCTGGTTGGCGGATCACGTGACGTTGATCGCGCTATTCGCGCACTTCCTCTTTCGCGGCGACTTTCATGACCGAGCAGGTTGCTGACCTATACAGATCGGGGAATTGCAGCATGGGCAGAGTGTCCCCGTTGGAATGTCCCTCCAGTGAAATAGAGCTGGTCCCGGTTGTTTCCGCATCGATAGATGGGACCGCTGCTGGGGCGTTAGGCTGCCATACGGAATGGCAGCGGGTAAAGTAGGCTTGATCCGGCGTGCTGCCGCCATAATTGGAATGGGGACGCCTACTGTTATGGAAGTTGAGATATAGGCAGATCGGGCTGCGCGCCCGGCTGACGCTGTCATAGCGGGCACATCTCCTCGTGTTTGACGTTGCTCCAGAGCCGTTCCAAACACGTTGTCTCACCATGCGCCGTTCCGTCCATGCTGATCGCAATACCGTTGTCGGCGATCACGCCGGTAAAAGCCTGTCCAGTGAACTGAGAGCCTGAGCCGTGTTGAAGATGTCCGGCTTGCCGGGACGAGCCAAGGAATACGCCAGCGTTCGACGCAGAAGTTCATGGTGATCGACAGTCGCCACAACAGACCGCGACGTGCTGCGCAGTCCAACACCACAGCGAGATCGGCGAAGCCAATCGCCATCAGAATGTAGGTGATTTCCATCGCCGGACTTGGTTCGGTCGCGTAATCTCCATGACGCGCAGCAGATATGGATGGATCTTGTGGCCGGGCTCGGGTCTGGTGGCGCGCGGATGGCGATAGAGCGTCTATCCCAATCCGCCGCATCGCCGTCTTCACATGCTGGCGGCCGATCTTGCTCTCTGAGCCGTCGTTCATCCCTATGGTCGAATTGATCGAGGTACTCTCCAGCAGCATTGAGCTTCATTCCACCGAGTAGTCGCTTTCCTACCGGGTCGCCTCGAATCGGAAACATGCCGATGTCACTGTGAGGCGCACCCATCCGAACAACAATCGAGGAGCTTGAATCGGCCGTAGGGTCAGGTTGTACAACACGACGGCGGGATATCCGCGGAGCATAGGCAATGAAGCAGCTCTCTCTTGTATGATACTTTATGTTGTTTGCGGACTGCTTGGGTTGAATGAGATTGCGCTCGCGGACTCAACGCGGCGCTACGGTTGCATCATAGACGGCACCGATCGAGAGCCGACAGGCGATCGGAATGGGCGCACCATTGTCAGCCTTCAATACACCTGCCGCGTCGCCGATGGTCTGTTGAAGGACGCGGGAATTACGGGACTGTCGGTCAGCCAGTGGGACAGTGAGAAAGGAAGGTACTTGGCTTCTATCGACATTTACCGTGCGCTCCACGGAATTGCGGTTGGTCAGGTGTTGGAGGGGACCGGTTCCTCTGTCACGGAGGACAACAGGGCTGTTGGCATCGCAGCTTCCGGCAAGATGGTGTTTAAGTTCGCATCCGGATCGTTGGCGGCTCTCTCAGGAAGAACCGTAAAATTCACGACCAAACCCGTCAGTTCTCGTCAATTCGAGATGGAATTCACAGATTGGCCTGAAGCCGCTCACCCGAAATGACTCGCGTCGCGATAACGGTCATCTCGTTTCTAAAGGTCGAGTCGAGCTGTGAAGTCGCGATGTTTCCATTCCTGGCTCCGCGACCAAATAGGGTGGTGAAGTGGAGCTGGCACGTCGTGGCGCGCATTGGCGAACGTAAAAGGCATTTTGTGAGATACAATCAATTCCGAAATAGAACGTCAATGGAAGCCGAGACGAATTAGCACGCCTTGGTGTGCGTTGCGTGCACGGGTCCTCCGCCGAGGTGGTCCGCGGCTGGCGGTGCGGGCCGTCTCGGCTTTCCGAGAAGAGGCTTGTCACGGCGCTCAACGTATCGGACATTTGTGCGAGCGATGCACGTCAAGTCGCGACTTAATTCAATCCTCTAGATTGGCAGCGATGTTGATATCCAAGCTATTGACACAAGTCCCAGTTCACGTTGAAGCATCCTCCTGAAACGGAATCCCGCAAAAGGAGTGATATAGCCCGTTGTTAAACCGCAGCGGGAATTGATATCGCGGATAAGATTGATCTCTCGCTTCGGGACTGCGCGCCTGCTCCGTATGTGACAGGCGGATGAAACCGTCGCGCAAATTTACTAAATTCAATACGACGGAACAAACGTATTTCTAACTTGCAAATTGCATATGGAAATATGATTAACTTGTGGTAGAAAGGCGCTGCGTAGTCGCGCTGATTGATGAGACCGCGAGTATCCGCTTCGTCCTCATAAGCTCGAATGTACCTGTTGCGGACGTGTGAAGAGTTGCCTTCCCAAAAATATCTTTAAGCTTAGCTCCCGGACAGAGCGAACATTTCTCATCGGCGAAAAGAATGCTGGTTTCGTTTCATGGACTGGACATCTGTTGACCGTATGATTGCGATGTAAGAGCGAGGTATCGATCATGTTGCACGTCGATCCCGGCACCGCTGCCCGTCGACTCGTCCTCTGGTCAGAGGCGATGCAAGAGTCGGAGCTGTGCGCGACAGAGCGGGTCACACGATGGTCGTGGTCTGCAGCCCAAGATGCATTGCAGCCTTTTGTGGCGAGTGCTGCAACACATTGCGACCGAGTAGGGTGCATCACCAGGCCGACTTGGGTGGCTTCTGTTGTCGGTCCCTCGACCGAGTCGTCACGCAGCTTTGTTCGCGCATCACGATAGCGAGAGAATGAGCATGAGCAACATGACAGATAACATTATCCCGCGAGCGGATATCGTCAAATCCACGGCCCGGCTCGGTGCCGAGATCAAGAACGTCAGACTATCAGATGAATTATCAGACGAGATGGTCCGGGCTATTAGCCAGTTACTCCTTGAGCACAAGGTCATCTTCTTCCGTGATCAGGGACATCTCGATGATTTCGAACAGCATCGCTTTGCCCTCAGGCTTGGTTCGCTGGTAACGCCTATAGATATGAAGCCGGATCGTCGCAGCGGTCATGCGGGCCAGATGCACACGGACGTCAGTTTCGGTGACGAATGTCCGAAGATCTCGGTGCTGCGCGGCGTCGTGATCCCGCCTGATGACCGTGACACAGTTTGGTCAAGCACTGCGGCCGCGTATCTTGATCTTCCGGAGCCGCTGCGGATGCTGGCCGACAATCTCTGGGCAGCGCACTGCAGCACCTATGATTTCACCTTGACCAGACACTCCGCCGAGATGGATGCAAAGCAATTTGGTGATGTCTTCACCGGAACCATCTGCGAGGATGCGCGTCCGGTTGTTCGCGTCCATCCCGAGACGGGCGAGCGCTTGCTCGTGCTCGGAGAGTCCGTGAGGAACTTCGTCGGCCTGGAAAGATATGCGAGCCAGAAGCTGTTTGACCGCCTTCAATCTTACCTCGCCTCGCCCGAGAATAGCGTAAGATGGAGCTGGAAACCAGGCGACGTTGTAATCTGGGATAACCGCGCGACCCAGCGCTGCGCCATCGGAAAATCCAGTGACCGAGATGGAGTCGAGAGGCGTTCTATCGATGGCGATGTACACCTCAGTATCGCTGGTCCTCGCAGCGTGGCGCGCTCCAAGCCAAAGCTGCAGACGAAGGCTGCCTAGTGTGGCCGCTGATCTGGTCTATCGCCATAGAAGGAAGTGATCTGAATTGAGCGTCATCAACGCTCTCCTGCGCGCAATGAGGCTGAGTAGCTGATGCGTACGCCTTGGTCTGTTGTTTCCGACGTTCACGACGATGCCCCACTGAAGCTCGAATGGATTCGTATAAGGCACACGCATCCAAATTGTTGGTACTCCTCATGTTCGCCTCCGAAACGAGCCGCTCTCTTGCGTGCAGTGCTGAATGAAGTTGGCAGAGAACTCCCGGCTGATGAGACTGGCACCCGGACGCACGTAGCTTCGAGAATCCTCAAAGCTGCGTCACGAGGAGAGACGTCCATTGAGGTCCTCAAGCAAATCGGCCAGACGCTCTCCGACGATGTGGCCTCAGAAGGGCTCCCACTGTGTTAATCCGGCAGCAGTGATTGGGGTGGCGAGCTCACAGGAAACCAACATGGATTGACGACATGTGCGCGAAAAGGCGAGCCACCGCGCGACTGATCCGCAGCGACGATTGGCTCGAGATCAGGCAATTGGCTGCCTGCAAGCCAGTAGGTTACCGCATCAGGTGCTGAATTGAACCTCTTCTTCGCCGTTCGTTAAGAAGCTATTTTAGCCCTCGGCGAATGATTGGTGGCCGCTATGGCTGCGGTCAAGGCGACGCATCCAAAAACCCCCAGCCAGGCGAAGATGCTATGAAAAGTTCATGCGCGTCACTGCTTAGGGTTGACGGCGCAGGTTCGCACATCTGGTCTTGCCGAGCAGGCTCCATTTACAAATCATGTGATCTCCGCTGCGCGTGCTATGGTCTAGCCGTTCACGAGCAGTGCGCTGATGCCTTGTCACACCGCGCGTACCCGCATTGTATTTATCGCAAATCTCAAAGGCCGGCCCGACCGCAGACAAGTACGGAGCCGCGGCGAGCCATTCCTCGATGATGGGTTGTAGGGGTCGAGCATCGATGGCACTTAGCTGCCCGATGAATGCCCCGCTGCTTACCAACTTTCCAGCCATCGCCGAGCTCTCGGGCAAGGGCGCCACGACGCTTTGCGCACCGGCGCGATAGTCATCGCTGGCTTTCGAGCCCGCTGATCGACGCGCTTGCCCAGCTCATTTTGAGCGTCCCGCATCTGTGCCAGCAATGCCACCGGATCAAACGTGCGGTAAATCTCCTCGCTGGCGGTAGCCTTCGATCTGATCGGTACTTTAAGACTCAAAGGGCTCTCAGCCGATTTTTTCCAAATCGGCCAGGCACTTTTCCAGGTTGCCCTTGGCTTCGTTCAAGAGCCTTTGCGTTTCACCAAGTCGCTTGAAGTCAGGTTTCACTGGGCCGGCAGCCACGGCGCTGAAGTGTTGGCAAACAGTCGTGAGATCGTTCGATATGTCCTCGAGAACGAACGCTATATTTTCGAGGGGCACGAGCTCCGAGAAGAAGCTCTTCGAAACAGGGTCGTCCTGGCCGGTGGGGCCCTCGAACTTCACCTCGACGAATGGAACGAGGACATGGCGATTATCACGCGCAGCTCTGCCTACACTCATGACCAGCGAACTGAAGGTTGATGATATGTAGGTGAGCCGGTCGACGAGGGCGCTTCCGTATAGCATGACGGCATCGGGGTCGCTTTGCGGCTCATCTGGGCTCAAAGCACCAAGATCATCTTCAGTCGACATGTTCGCTCTCCTCGCCGTATGGATGCAGTATCCCCACGGGGAATGAGGCAGGTTTCGGATTGCTCACCGCCTCTATCGTGTAGAAGCCATGAGCCTCGGCCTTTTTTGCCTGCACAACCCTGACTGAAAACCCTCGATATGAATTTTTTGTTGGAGCCTTCAAATATCCGGGAGCTGAAGGTGTTGGTCCGTGAAGATGGAGCAAATAATCTTCAATCGCGCGACGAATGCCTACAGCACTCGCGTTCCGTAGCCCCGCGGAATCATGAGTGTGCACCGAGCCGTGTATCGCCAATTTGAAGAAATCCCGAAGAACATCCGCGTCTGCTACAACGTGCTGAGGATGAGCGGCTCCGACTCGCGCGAATGTCTCTCTCACCTGCGCGGGTAACCGGTCGCGGTTCTTCGTTTCGCGCTTTTCGCGCCTTTCCAGCTCGAGCAGGCCGCCACGGGTCACGGCGAAAAGGGCAAATTTGCCTTGGGTTGTTCGTTCGACGAGCCGCGCATTAGTCATCAAACGAAGAATCCTGCTGAGATTGGCATCTCGCAGATGTAGTCTCTTGGCGATCGCCGCCTTCTCCATCTGTCGGGACGGCGTGTCGCGGAGCAATCGAAGTATTGGCACTACGTGCTGACGATGCAGGACCTTGCTTGGACGTGCGAGCTTGGACGTGTTTATCGACATATGTAGAAGGTCGTAGAATGCTCTGAAGCGCTCCGCATAGGCAGTATTCCGCGCGCCAAGCGTTGCGCTTATCCGTCGCAGAATATCGAACCATTCTCGTAGCTCTTGGTCACGCCGCCGGCTCTCCAGGGTGTTCCAAACCCACGCTCCCAGAGTGGCGTAGAGGCGCTCCAGGCTTTTTTCAGATCCCTCTTTGAGGAGCTCGGAAATGACGTGCCTGGCTTCGCTCGCCGTCGCTTCGCCCGCCTCTACCTTTTCCAGTGCCAGATCCGACATGGGCTAGCCCTACATCACAACGGTTAATATCGCTTTACAACGCTTTACTCTGATTGTTAGTCCCGGAATCTAGTTGTCAAGAGCCCCATTTGTAGGCGGCCCAAACGGTGTTCTGGCCGAGTTCCTTGGCCGAAACCGCGGCGGGCTCTTTGAGCAGGGGTAATATGGTGCCTATTCGGTGATCTATGAACGTCGTCTGGGTCGGATGCTGCACCACGAAGCTGCGGGTACCGAACCTCACCTCAACTTGCGCCGCGGTGGTCTGGTGGCCCTGCATTGTGCGGTCGTTACCCATTGACGGGACGAGCATGACGTCGACGTCGAGCTCACTAAAAGGCGTGTGGCACACGTCACAAAAATCCAGGCAAATGGCGACGCCGATCAATGCGCCTTCTGTAGCAAGGACACATACCCGGTCGCCAGCCGTGATATTTTCCATGCCCCAACCATCGTCGGCGTAAGGCGCGATCTTGTCGTAGCTCAAGCGCTCCTCTCCGTAGCCGTCGTAGATCCGGGCCCGGTTGACAATCCCGTGGTCGGTTTTCTCATGCCAAGTCCCTGGGATCAGAATTTCGGGCGCTTCGAGCTCGTCCGTAACATCCCGGTCTCGAATGAGCTCGACGATCTTCGCACGCAGTTCCGGCGAGACAGTTAGCTCGGGCCACACAACTGCGATGCAGTTCTCCTTCAGGGCCTGAGCAATCTGCTCAGAAATTGCGCCGTCTGCTGACGGCGCTTCAACGCTGGCGACCCTGAAACGCTTATCGCCTGCTATGGAGCAAAACTCTGGCTTGAGCTCTAGGGCCTTGAACAGGCAAGCACCCATCTTCCATTTGCGCGCGTCCGAAGCCGTCGTATGCAACGTGCGAGTATCCACGACCTGGACAGGGTAGCCCTGTATCACAGCAGGCAATATTCGATGGAAGAGTAAACCCCGCTTCGAGTAGGCCTGAAGCCTTCGAGCTGGGCGCAGTGCGCTCACGCCTTGCCGCGGAATGAACCAGCATCCAAGCTGCTCGAGGTGCCACTCACTCGGCGCAATCGGCCACTGCGAACGCCGCTCAGCAAGCACCCTGTCGATTTCCCGGATGAGGCCGCCCATCCTTGACGCCGCCAGCTCAGGCGTCTCATCGGACAACGACCACGAGAGATGGCCGTCTCCTATTGAGGAGGCGAAGCTCTCTCGTGCCTCCTCGATTCGCTTTTCCGTGAGATTCCGATAGGCCTTGTGCACGCTTCCCGGAGCATTCCTAAACAACATGTCGAGCTCGATCAGCGCTTTCCTGAGCTCATCCCGACTGGCATTCGTGATCAGCTCCTGCCGCTCGGCAAGCTCTCGCGCTCCATTCTTCCAGGCGTCAAAGGCTGACGTTTCGGCTTGGCTATCCACGGGCCCAGGCAAAGTTTTCGCAAATCGATCAGCAATATTTTTCATCGATAGGCGTGCGCAGACGATTTTGCAATCCACTCGACTGGTTGCTCACACTTCTCGGTCCTGTGCCGAGCGCCAAGCCTTTTCGTTTCCGGAGATGTGCAGAGCCGCGGGGAAAATCTGCGCAAACCACGGCGGTGGCAACGAAAAGCTGCATCCTTCCTGTGCGAGGAAAAGCCGTGGCACCTCGGGGCATGGCGTTTCTATCAGCGCCGCAGCTACTTCGCGGTCCAGATTACTGAGACCTGTTAGCTGTAGGCGACTGCGGTTGATCCATAATTGGCGAGTTGGATTCAGGCGGACTACTTTCCAGCACATCGCAGCCAGTATGCCGGAGAATGCGGTGGCGCAGTTGCGTGCTCATCGAGGCGTCCGAACGGGTGCGCGGCTGCTGATCGAGGGATCGCCAGATGTGCTCGATCGCGGCACTCTCTTGTTGCTCTCGAAAACAGGGCTGGCATTTCAGCGATGCGAATTGGTCCGATTCGATGGCTGCGAAGCCGCTGTTAGTAGGCGAGCGCACAAACTGCTCGCTCGCGGAGCAAAGCAAGGCGCGCGCCGCGCGCGACGTATGGATGACGCGATCGCTTGAAGGGAGCGCGAGAATACGTTCACGGGGCGAGTCGAACCATAGTGATCACGAAAAGTGCTACCCGCGTAGTCCTGACGGAACGAGCCACGTTTGCACAGGGTCGGTTCTGTCATACGCGGGCTCACCGTATTCGGGCATCCCTCCATCCTGTTCCTCGTGCCGTTGTCGGTGAGGGAGGCGGCTCCGAACTTCGGCTTGACCGATCCGGTTTTCCTGCCGCCGTTCTCGTAGGTGACCGGCGGGCGGATGGCAGCTCCGCAAACAGAAGAATTGTACGACGACGTCTCGGCGAGCGTACTGCGTGCCTTGAGCGGATTTCTGATGTCGGTCGCCTTGATCGTCCCGCTTGGCCTCGGCGTCGGATGGTGCGCCCAGCTCCGAAATCTCCTGAAGCAGTTCACCGAGATCTGCCAGAACACCGCATCGCTCGCGGTACTGCCTGATCTTCATCCTGTTTCTGGACGTTCGCGAGCTCTCAAGATCACGATGTGATATATATATATATATAGCTGCGCCCGGTCGCTCCTGCTCAACACGATCGCGGCGGTGAAGCAGGTCGAGCCGCTCCGGATCCGGCGCGGACGATGCGCGCGCCACCGCAGCAACTGTCCGCGGTGATCCTTCCGGCGGCGCTTCCGACGATCGTCGTCGGCATTCGCCTCGCGAGCGCCTCGGTCATGCTCGTGCTCGGCATCCGAGATGGTCGGTGCCAAAGGGCTATTTCATCATCAACAGCCAGCACAGTTTTGATCCCGCAGATGTACCCTCGCGATTACAGTCGCCGAGCTTACGTTCAGTGCCATCCTGCAGGTGATCGAGGGACATTTCACGCCATGGAAAGCGTGGCCTCTGCTTAATGGTCCGCAGAGCTCCTATACAGCGGGCGGACGAGCTCGTCGCGCCATTCTCGAACCGGGTCTGGATGTACCAGCCATGTCACCCACGATCCTGAAGCGCGATCGTATCAGCTGGTTGCTTCCGACGACGGAAGCGATGGAAAAAAATAGAAAGGGGGCGATTGGCCTCACTGACTGCGGGATGCGTCCGCGCCCATTCTGGCCGCACCGGAACGGTGATCGTGGCCAGTGGCACCCACGCTCGTTCGAGCGTCACCGGATCGCGTAACTGGGCGACTGTGTCGGTGCGAATGTCCAGCCACTCGAACGATCGACCATGGACAGTGACTAGCTGAGCGGGCCGGAGTGTGGCGAAATGATCTTGACCAGAAACCCTTATCACTCGACAGACTCGAATTCGATGTTCTAGAGGAGTTCAAGATGATGTTGCCACACTGTTCAATTACGGGAAGTAGTGGCTTGACGGTCCCCGGCCGGAAGACCGCTAGAGTGGCCGCCCCATGGCACCCCGTTCCGTTCCTAGAACAGAAACGCTGTAGTGAGGGTTTCTTTGTCCAGAAAGGCTTAGTCGGCGTTGTTTGCAACGGCAATACTGCCTCTGAGACAACGATGCGTGCAGCTCCGATTGTCCTGCGCGTACGTCTGACCTTCGACGAGCTTGATGCATGCGATCTGATCTTCAGTCCGCCCCCTAGCGTGGAGCGAAGTGATTGCGGCACTTCGCCCCACAACGCACGTGCTCGCCCGGCTCACTCGAGAGTGCACCGGAGTTCGTGTCGCGACATGCCGCCCTCGACGAGGCGACCACCCGCCTGGATCGAAAGTGATGAGAGCTATGCCTTCCGGTTTCTTTTGCCGGCAGAAAGCTTGGATCAGAACTGGCGTTTGGTATCCCAAACGTTTTCTGGGAAGCTCCCACTGAGCGTCAGTCCGGTCGCTGTGGTTCCAGTTCGCCGGAGCTGCCGCAGCAAGCAAGGCCAACAGAGCATAGCCGAGCCCCTGGCAAAATCGGCCTGACCTCGCAACCTGATTTCGCCGCGATCAACCCACCCCCCGCAAAACAACGCGAACTCCGCGAAAAAGTCCCTTGCGTGTGCAGTGCGGTCGTGTATTGTTGCAGTGCGGTAGCGCCTCGCGCGACCGCCGTCCTCCTTGGGCGTTTCCTCCCTAGACTTGGGCCGCTTGTCATTCAAGTGGCCCTTTTTTCTTGCCAATCATTAGCTGGTCTGTCGATCGGCCTTCGCATTTGCGACATAAACCTGACAAGGTCTCAAAGCCGAATTGTCTGAACCACCATTTTTTGCGAGCGCCTCCTTACCTATGCTGAGCGCAAATTATGGTGGCGCGGAGCTTTTTTGATCCCCTAGCCCGTTTCGTTCCAGTTGCGGATTGAATTGCCAATCCTCTGGGAGATCAGGAATTCGTGCGTCAGCGGTACGCTAAAGCGCGACGGAACTCCGCGCGCAACTCACGTCGAAGAACATCCGGCAGGAGCGATCAAGGCAGGTTTCCCAATCTGCTGCCTGAGCGTGCACTCAAGCTGCGGCAACACCATGCGCGCTCACAAGTGGTGTCGCGTTGGATCGCGCAATGGCGCTCTCGTTCCCAAGCCCGCTCAAGTGAGCGCGCCACAAGACGGTTCTCGGGCTCGACGGCGTCATACTGACGCCGGGCGCGCTCGGCCTCGTAGCGGGCGCGCTC
>NZ_JADPKH010000092.1:0-36383 GCF_023073835.1 Bradyrhizobium sp. 153
TCCCGCCATGATGGCGACGACGGTCATCATCTTCGGCCGGACGCGCTCGACCGCGCCCTCCATGATGGCCTCGCGGAGATCGGTCCGGCTCAAGGTCCAACCCTCGGCGGCGCGGCGCGCCCTGATCTCGGCAAGCGCCTCGTTGAGGTAGATCAGCATCACCACGCCTGTCTCGGCGGCGACGCCGGCGAGCGCGATGAAGCCGACGGCGACGGCGACCGAGAGGTTGAATCCGAGCCACCACATCAGCCAAAGCCCGCCGACCAGCGCGAACGGCAGCGACAGCATGACGATCATCGTGTCGGTCACCGATCTGAAATTGAGGTACAGCAGCAGGAAGATGATGAGGAGCGTCGCCGGCACCACGATCTTCAGGCGGGCCATGGCGCGTTCCAGATATTCGTACTGGCCGCTCCAGACCACGTAGTAGCCCGGCGGAAATTGGACGCTGACCTGGACGGCGCGCTGCGCCTCCGCGACGTAGCCGCCGAGATCGCGGTCGCGGATGTCGACGTAGATGTAGGTCGCAAGCTGTGCGTTCTCCGTCCGGATCGACGTCGGGCCGCGCGCGAGTTGGACGGTCGCGACTTCCGCGAGCGGGACGGCGCCGCCGGCCGGCATGGGAACGAGGACCTCGCTTGCGATCTTCTTCGGATTGTCTCTGAGGTCGCGCGGGTAGCGCATATTGACCGTGAAGCGCTGCCGGCCCTCGACGGTGGTCGTGACCGCCTGACCGCCGAGCGCCGTCGCGATGGTGTCCTGGACGTCCTGGACCATGATTCCGTAGCGGGCCAGCGCCGACCGGTCGGGCGTGATCTCCAGGTAGTAGCCCCCGATGGCTCGTTCGGCGTAGGCGGACGATGTTCCGGGCACGGTCCGCAGCACCTGCTCGATCTGCTTGGCGAGCTTGTCGATCTCGACGAGGTCGGTCCCGATCACCTTGACGCCGACGGGAGTGCGGATGCCGGTCGAGAGCATGTCGATGCGCGCCTTGATCGGCATGGTCCAGGCGTTGGAGACACCCGGGAACTGCAGCGCCTTGTCCATCTCGGCGATCAAGCCGTCGATTGTGAGCCCCGGCCGCCACTGCTGCTTGGGCTTCAGGTTGACCACGGTCTCGAACATCTCGGTCGGCGCCGGATCGGTCGACGTGGAGGCCCGGCCGGCCTTGCCATAGACCGACGCGACCTCCGGGAAGGAGCGGATGATGCGGTCCTGGGTCTGCATCAGTTCGGCGGCCTTGGTGACGGAGATGCCGGGCAAGGTCGTCGGCATGTAGAGGAGCGTGCCCTCGTCGAGGTTCGGCATGAATTCGGTGCCGAGCTGACGGGCGGGCCAGATCGTGACCGCGAGAGCGGCGAGCGCCAGCAGGATGACCAACGTCTTTGCGCGCAGCACGCCCTTGATGACGGGGCGGTAGATCCAGATCAGGAATCGGTTGATCGGGTTCCGGTGCTCCGGAACGATGCGACCCCGGACGAAGATCACCATCAACGCCGGCACCAGGGTCACCGAGAGCAGCGCGGCCGCCGCCATCGCGAAGGTCTTGGTGAAGGCGAGCGGGCTGAACAGCCGCCCTTCCTGCGATTCCAGCGTGAAGATAGGCATGAACGATACCGTGATGATCAGCAGGCTGAAGAACAGCGCCGGCCCGACCTGCGAGGCCGCCTCGATCAGGATCGCGACCCGCGACTTGCCCGGCTCCGCGCGCTCGAGGTGCTTGTGGGCGTTCTCGATCATGACGATGGCGGCGTCCACCATGGCGCCGATGGCGATGGCGATGCCGCCGAGGCTCATGATGTTTGAGCCGATCCCGAGCAGCTTCATCGCCCCGAACGCCATCAGCACGCCGACCGGCAGCATCAGGATGGCGACCAGCGCGCTGCGGACGTGCAGCAGGAACACGACGCAGACCAGCGCGACGACGATGCTCTCCTCGACCAGCGTGTGCTTGAGGGTGTCTATGGCGGCGTAGATCAGGTTCGACCGGTCGTAGACCGGCACGATGTCGACCGACTTCGGCAGGCTGGTGGCGATCTCCTTGAACCGCTTCTTGACGTTCTCGATGACGTCCAGCGCGTTCATGCCGAAACGCTGCAGCACGATGCCGCTCGCGACCTCCCCTTCGCCGTTGAGTTCGGTGATGCCGCGCCGCTCGTCCGGCCCCAGTTCGACGCGGGAGACGTCCCGCAGCAGCACCGGCGTGCCCTTGTCCGTCTTGAGGACGATGTTGCCGAGATCGTCGATGCTTTTCAGGTAGCCACGGCCCCGGATGACGTATTCGAACTCCGACAGCTCGACCGTACGACCGCCGACGTCGGCGTTGCTGGCGCGGATCGCGTCCCGGATCTTCGGCATGGTGATGCCGAGGTCGCGCATCCGCTGCGCGTCGAGGATCACGTTGTACTGCTTGACGAAGCCGCCGACGCTCGCGACCTCGGCCACGCCTTCCGCCTTGGCCAGCGCGAATTTGAGATTCCAGTCCTGGATGGTGCGCGTGTCGGCGAGGTTCAGCTCTTTCGACACCACCGCATACTGGTAGACCCAGCCAACTCCCGTGGCGTCCGGACCGATGGTGGGCGTGACACCCGCAGGAATGCGCGATGTGGCGGCGTTCAGGAATTCGAGCACCCGCGAGCGCGCCCAGTAGATGTCCGTGCCATCCTCGAAGATGACGTAGACGAACGAGACCCCGAAGAACGAGAAGCCCCGCACCACTTTGGATTTCGGCACGGTCAGCATCGCCGTCGCAAGCGGATACGTGACCTGGTCCTCGATCACCTGCGGCGCCTGCCCCGAGTATTCCGTGTAGACGATCACCTGGGTGTCCGAGAGGTCCGGAATGGCGTCGAGCGGAAGATGGATCAGCGCGTAGATGCCGGCCGCAGCGGCGAAGCCGGTTCCGAACAGCACCAGCAGCAGGTTGCGCGCCGACCAGGCGATGACGCGAGCGATCATGGGCGCGCTCCCGATCCGCTGGTTGGCGCCTCGGGCGGCATGCTGTTGGACTCGGCAAATCCCTTGAGCGCCGCTTTCAAGTTGCTCTCGGCATCGATCAGGAAGTTGGCGGAGGTCACGACCGCTTCGCCCTCGGAGAGGCCATTCGTGATCTCGACGAAGCCGCCGCCGCGCCGGCCCAGCTTCACTTCGCGCGGCTCGAAGCGGCCCTCTCCCTTGTCGACCAGAACGGCCTGGCGGCTCCCGCTGTCGAGCACGGCGCTCTCCGCCACCGCCAGCACCGGCCCCGGCGTACCGGCCTCGATCTCGGCATCAACGTACATCTCCGGCCGCAGCAGTTCGTCGCGATTGGGCACCTCGATCCGGATCCGCGCGGTGCGCGTCGCGGCGTTGAGATGGGGATAGATCAACGCCACAGTGCCCTCCAAGCTCTGGCCGGCGAACGCGCGTGGCCTGATGGTCACCTTCGTCCCAACCGCGACCTGCGGCAGATCGCGCTCGGCGACGTCGATCAGGACCCAGACGAGGCGGTGGTCGGCGATCCTGAACAGGACGTCGCCGGGCCCCGCGCGCATGCCGGGCACGGCGTTGCGCTCGAGGATCTCGCCGTCCTGCGGCGCGAGCCACGGGATCGAGAGAGATATCTCCCGGGTGCGCTCGAGCTCCTTGATGGCCGCTTCCGGAGCAGCGAGATTCTCCAGTCGCCGGCGCGCGCCCTTCAGGTCCTTTCCGGTCGCGCCGGCGTTGAACGCCGAAAGATATTCGGCGGCCGCGCTGGAAAGAGCTGGGCTGTACACGTTCAGAAGCGGCTGGCCCTTGTGGACGTGGTCGCCGGTCGTGACGTTGGCGACGCTCTCGACGAAGCCCTCGAACCGCAGCGCGACGACGGAGATGCGTCTCTCGTCCTCCTGGACGGTGCCTGGAGCGCGAATCAAGGAGATCACGGGTCTTTTGACGACCGCCTCAGATTTTGCGCCTGTACGCTGTATTTTCCCGGACGAGAGCTTGATCGATCCGTCGTCGGCGTCCTCGCCTTCGTACACAGGGATGTAGTCCATCCCCATCGAGTCCTTCTTGGGCACCGGCGAGGTGTCCGGCAGGCCCATCGGATTCCGGTAGTATTTGATCTTGCGCTCGGTCTTCGCGTCGGCCTTGGTCCGCGCCGGCGCTTCCTCGGGTTCGTCGAAGCTGACGTCGGCTCCCGCCGGCACGGCACGCCAGGCGCGCCCATCCGGCGCCTTCTTCGGCTCGAGCGAATAGAACGGCTTCCCGTCCGGATCCTGGTAGTAGATCGTCGCGCCGCCCTCGGCCGCCGCAGCGACCGTCACCGGTCCGGCGAATGGGTTCGCACGCGGGATTGCGCCCGCGTAAAGGCCGGCGCCGGCCGCTGCGCAAACCGCAGCGGCCGCACCTATCGCGATGGCGCGCCTCATTGCTTCGCCGTCACGACGAGCTTGTTTTCGACCGTGCCGGTCTCGCCCTGCACCTTGGCGCCGAGGGACAATTGCCAGCGGCCCGCCATGCTGAAGTTGGCCTTGAACCGGTACGTCCCAGGCTCGGTCCCCGGCATCGAGGTCACCTTGGTGACCATCTCCTGCATGCCGTCCGGCGCCATGTCGAGGCGGGAGGCGAATATGACCGCGTCCGGCACCGGTTTGCCGGTTTTCTTGTTCACCAGCCGCACCGTCACGACCTTGTCTGGGCCGGTCTGAACCGCCGGCTCGACGAGCTGGAATTCGTAGTCCTTGATGTCCGCGAAGGCGGAGTTCGGCGCGGCCGTGAGCGAAAGGCCGACCAGCGCGGCGGCCAAGCCGCGCGCTGCACTTGCGATCTTCATGATGTCTGTTCCTCGAAACGTCTGTTGAGCCGCCGAAGCGGCATGCGAAACACGCGATGGACGCGCGGCAACGTTCCGGCGCCTCAGCGCCGGTCAGACGATCGATCGAGGGGGATGGTCTGGAGGGGGGCGGGCCAGGCCGTCGGCAATCAGGTCATCGAGCGGCCGCAGCAGTTCGCGCACAGGCTGCCCGATGCTCACTGTCGCGGCCGAAGGTCCAGTCTGGAGCACCTTCAACATGCAGATCGCGACGAGAGGACAGTCCTGGCATTGCTTGTTGTTCTGCTTGTCCGGGCAGCACGCCATGTCATCCGGCATGTCCTGCGCGTCTGTCATCTGCAGCGCGCCCATCGAATGTCCCGCCGCCGCCGGCGTTGCCAGGGGCGCGACCGTCAGCCCAGCGGTCACAAGGACCGCGAGCAGATGTCTGAAGAGGCGGCGAGCATTCATGGTGTCACAGTCTCACAGGGCCGGAATGCTGGAAAGTCCCCCGGTTCACAAATGCGCGAGCCGGGCGTCTAGTGGTTAACCATCTCAAGGGTCAGCCGATGGCTTCCTTGCCGACGAAACGCATGAACGTCGTCCGGCCTGCCGGCCCAAACTGCACCACCTCGTAAGGCTGCGGGTGTCCACCTTCCATCCCGGGCGATCCTACGGGCATGCCAGGGACGGCAAGCCCCAAAGCCTTCGGACGCTCTGTCAGCAACCGCCGAACCGCCGACGCCGGTACGTGTCCCTCAAGGATGTAGCTGTCCACCTCTGCCGTGTGGCACGCGGCCAGATCGGCCGGGACGCCCAGGCGTTTCCGGACGCCCGGAAGGTCGGAAGCATCGTCCACCTGGACCGTAAATCCTGCGTCGCGCAAGTGTTTGACCCAGCCGGAGCAACAGCCGCAGTTCGGATCCTTGTGGACCTTGATCATGGGTTCAGCGGCAATGGCGGGGCGGGCCGATGCTCCAAGCGTCGCGGCAGCGATCAGGGCCAGAAAGGATCGTCGCGCAAAGCTCGCCTTCTCGGCGCCTCGTTCTCGGTAGCTCATCGGACACCTCTACGTGAAGAAGACGAGGGATTGCGGAGCTAATTGTATTCCGCGATCCCTCGTCCGCCAATCAGCGAACGTCACCGCGAAACTAGCGGGATTTGGGTCCTCCCTGATACCGCCAAGCGGATCCACCGGCCATCGGAGTGGTCACGGCCTGATACTCCGGCGTTCCGCGATCATAGGCGAACGCCGAATATGGACTGCGCTGCGGGAGAGACGGTCTCGCTTGCGCGGTTTGCCTGGCCTCGTCTGGCCAATAGCTTCTGTCGGAGATCGTCGAGCCCGCCTGGGCGCTGGCGGATAACGCCGCCAGAAGCGTGATTGCGAGAAGGCTTTTCGTCAACATAGTCCCGGCTCCATCATCTTTGCTGAAACGCATGTATTGCGCTTCTAATGAGGAGTTCGGAACCGATCGTCCGGTGGTTACACGCTCACGCCGACGTGAGAGGCGCCAGTCCTTTGGTTACCACCGCAGCAGCCGCGGTCCCAAAACAGCGCCGGCGAGCGTGCACAGCACGATCGTGCCGCCATACCAAAGCGCGACAAAGGGCAGCGAGTCGTCGGTGCAGTGCAGCGCATAGCCGATCGCACTCACGCCACCTGCGACCAACCCACTGAAGGCGCCTGTGCGCACCAGATTGGTCGGAGCCGCCTGTCGGACCGCCCAAATGACGACTGCAAAGGGAACGACCGCGATGATCGGAATGGAAACGAGGCATTCAAGCCAGTCCACCCCCATCACCATCGTGCTCCAGTGCGAGCTGGGCGCCTGTCCAAGGTGGACACCCGCGAGCAGCAGGATCGCCACGAACGGTAGCGCCGCGAGGCCGGCAGAAACCTTTCGCTCTCCTCCCGGACGGGCAAGTCGGGTCAAATAGATCGACGCCGCGCCCACCGTGCCGACCGCGAACGCGAGCTTCAGGAACAGGAAAATCACGGCGCGGGGCGCAGTCAGGTCCGGGCGGACGCCCAGCGCGATGAAGGTGATCCCGATCGCAACGACAATTCCAACCGCAAGCGCGATGCCCACGCTTCGACCGACCAGTCGCCGGTTGACCGGCTCCACGTTCGTGCTGAGTGCGGCGATCAACTCGTCTGTCTTCATCTTTGCGCTCTCTGGGCGATCAGCGCCGCCAACGCCTTCAATCCACGATGGATATTGACCTTCACGCTCGATTCCGAAATGCGGCACCGCCTTGCGGCTTCGGCCACGCTCAGGCCATCGACCTTCACGGCCTCGATCGCGCACGCCATCTTCTCCGGCAACTGCTTCAGTAGACGCGCCAGGTCGAAAGTGCTCTCTGCGCTCAGGTGATCGTCACGGGCGGTGACTTCACTGGCTTCATCGATCGGCACATCGGCTACGGATGCCCGGTCCCGGCGGAGGAAATCGATCAATTTGTAGCGCGCAATCGCGTGCACCCAGGGCGTCAACGGCTCCCCCGGATCGTAC
Source organism: Bradyrhizobium sp. 153 (assembly GCF_023073835.1). Classification (NCBI taxonomy): domain Bacteria; kingdom Pseudomonadati; phylum Pseudomonadota; class Alphaproteobacteria; order Hyphomicrobiales; family Nitrobacteraceae; genus Bradyrhizobium; species Bradyrhizobium sp. 153. The sequence continues at coordinate 7,291 of NZ_JADPKH010000092.1, forward strand.
GTGTGTCGCTGCGTGTGGATGGCCAAGACGGCCTCCTGGACCAGATCCTCCGCGTCCGTCGCACCTCGGCCGACCTTCGCGAGCTTGCCCTTGTAATAGGCACGCAAGTGCCGGCTCAGCCGCTCAAGCAGCATGCGATGCGCGGCCGCGTCACCCTCCTGACTGGCGAGCATAAGCGCCTTCAGCTCCGTTTCCGCGGTCATGCTCGCCATCTACGCTCTAGTTCGATCGGACTGTCATTTCGGTTACAGCCCCATCGGAAAATCTTACTGCAGGAACCCAGCGAGGACCGCAGTTTTCAGCACAAATAGGGATCCCGACCCGGCATTTACGCGATCGTAGAAACCATTCCTTCGACCGTCGATTGGAAGAGCTGGGCGGGAGCGTTCCGGAAGGATGGAGATTTCCATGCACGCGCAACAAATGATCAGCACTCATCCCCGCGTGCGCGGACAGACGAACGACGCGCTGATCCGCTGCATTGAGGAGTGCTACTCCTGCGCGCAAACCTGCACATCCTGTGCCGACGCCTGTCTGGCGGAGGACAACATCAAGTCGCTTACGCAGTGCGTCCGCCTGAACCTGGACTGCGCAGACATTTGCAACGTCACAGGCAGGATAGCCACCCGGCGGACTGGGTCGGACGAGGAGACCATCCGCAGAATGCTGCACGCCTGCGCTGCAGCGTGCCGGCTCTGCGCCGACGAATGCGAAAAGCACGCCAAGATGCATGAACACTGCCGCATCTGCGCGGAAGCGTGCCGGCAGTGCATGAGCGCTTGTGAAGAGGCTGGACGCAGCATGGCTCACTGACGCATTGGGCCTTGCTCCCTTCGAGCGCCAGCAGCACAATTTCGAAACGGATCTGATCGACGGGCTCAGCGGAAGCAGGTCGCCTGAATCTTCGGGCTCAGGCGGACTTCCGCTGCGGCTTGGCCGACGACTTGTTCGCTGCCGCTTCCTTCGCTGCCTTCTTGCCCTCGATCGGCATCAGCATCTCTTTCTGGCCTGCAGCAGCCTTCCGCGGCTTCTTTGCGGGCTTGCCAGCCTCCGCCGGCGCGGCCTCCTGACCGACGCTCCGCCGCAGCGCCTCCATCAGGTCGACGACGTTGCCCGGGGCCGGCTTCGACTTGGGCGTGATCGGCTTGCCGGCGCGCTTCTGGTTGATGAGGTCGATCAGCGCGGTTTCGTAGTGGTCCTCGAACTTCTCCGGATCGAACTGGCCCGCCTTCTGGTCCACGATGTGCTTGGCGAGATCGAGCATGTCCTTCGTGACCTTGACGTCCTGGATCTCGTCGAAATACTCCTGCTCGCTGCGCACCTCATAGGGGTAGCGCAGCAGCGTGCCGACCAGACCCTTGCCCATCGGCTCCAGCCCGATGATGTGCTCGCGGTTGGTCAACACCACACGCCCGAGCGCGACCTTGTCCATCTCGCGGATGGTCTCGCGGATCACGGCGAAGGCGTCGTGACCGACCTTACCGTCCGGCCGGATGTAATAGGGCCGGATCAGGTAGCGCGGGTCGATGTCGGACTTGTCGACGAACTCGTCGATCTCGATGGTGCGCGTCGATTCCAGCGCGATCTCCTCGAGTTCCTCCTTCGTCACCTCGATGAACTGATCCTTTTCTAGCTGGTAGCCCTTGACGATATCCTCGTTGGGCACCTCGTCACCGGTGTCGGCGTCGACCTTGAGGTACTTGATCCGGTGACCGGTCTGCCGATTGAGTTGGTTGAAGCTGATCTTCTCGGACTCGGAGGTGGCCGGATAGAGCGCCACCGGACAGGTGACGAGCGAGAGACGCAGAAAACCCTTCCAATTGGCTCGCGGGGCCATACGCAAAACTCCAGGCGGGACTCGGATTCAAAGACGAACGAGCCGCGCCAGTTCCGACACTTGGCCGTCGTCCTCGCGATTCATCGAACCCGGCCTGCAGCGCCACCGGGATCCGAAGCACGCGGCTTGACTCTCAGCGAACGAAAGGGGAACATTCGGCATGTCCGCCGAGCCCGCGACCATCCGCATCCGCCGCCGAGGACTTGGAGGCCGCCGCCGACCAGGCCATCGCCGCCTGCGGCGGCGGCGCCCGGGAAACGGTGAAGGCGCTGCTCGTTGCGAACGGCTTTCTCGAGAACGAGATCGCCGAGCTGCGCGCGACGGTGTCGAAAGGATATTCGCGCGGTCGACACTTCGCGCAGCGCGACCGCAAGGAGTGACTGCGATGGACGTCACCTACTACGTGGCGCTGCCGTTCGTCATGGCCGACGATGGAGTTGCGCCGGGCGAAGCAGTGGAGTGCCTGAGCGCAAACTCCGCCGTCATGCGCGCGGAGGCGCTTTCGCGCAAGCCGGGCTGCGCCGGCGCGGTCGCATTCAGCCGGACCGGAGATCCCGCGACCGGCGAATTCGGCGACGCCACGCTGATCCGGAAGTTCGGCGAGGTGCCGGACGATCTGAGCGCGCTGTAATGCGACCTCGACGCCCGCTTCGCGGAGCCCGGTGGATCCGCTTCAAGGCGGCGACGGCAGCGTCCGGGCAAGGCGAACCGTCACGGGCAAGGCGAACCGTCACGTGACCCTTGGCAGCGGCCCGCGAAGTGCCTCAGCGCTCGAGCCGAAACACCTGCTGACGGTTCAACCGATCCAGGGCGTGGACCAATTCGTCGCCGTCGAGTACGGCCCTCAGCCGCCGCAAGGTCTCTACGGGATCCAGAGAGCCCATCTGGTCCTCGCTGAGGATTCGTCGAGCGTCCACCACCGCGCGAAACAAGGCATCATGATCGGGGCTGTTCATGTTCTGGCTACCTCGCGCACAGACCAGCTTTTCCCGGCGGGTATCGCAGCACCATGCCGGCGTCGCCGACCAGCGCGTGAGAGCTGACCTCGTCTTCGATCGGAACGACGGCAAGTTCGGTGTCCAGCTTCCAGTCGGGTGTGAGGTCGAGCTCGCCCGGAAAGATCTGCCAGCGCGACCCGTCGTCGAGTTCGACGATGTGGCTCGCGGAATGCGATCGGATCTTCATGGCGCGTCTTCGCGCTGTCCCTTCATCCGGACGGCTACTTCTGTCCCGACGGGGCCTGGGCGTTCGAGTTGTTGGGATTCTGCTTGTTGGCCTGGTGATGCCCGATGACGCACCCCGCCGCAGCCCCGAGCTTGCCGTGACCGGCCATGTGGCCGGCGACGCCGCCGACGATGGCGCCCTTGATGCATCCCTTGGCTTCCGCCGGCGAGACAAGAGCGAGTGCGAACAGGACGGCAATGGCCGAGATCGCTTTCATAATCTTTCTCCGAAACAACGGCGTCGGTGGGTCAAGTCGCCTGAATGATGGCCGTTCCGTTCGGCCCACTGTCGACGGATCGGCGGGGCGGCAGTCCATGGAAACGCTGGATGGGCGCAGCCCCGCCTTTGGGGGCTTTTGGGGGGCTTGGGGGCGGAGCCACGCAGGCCACGCATTTGCGTGCGGACCCGGAGAATCAATCCGGATCAAGCACGCTCGTTCCTCAAGTCGGAGGACCCGAGGATTTTCGATCATGAAACCTGGAGACTCTGGCTGCGGACATCGTATGATCGCTCCAGGGGTTTCAGGGATGACTGCCGCGATCAACGAGCGACCGATGTGTCCGGTATGCAAACACCGGATGGCGTTGGCGCGCATCTCTCCCGGCCAGCGCGGTTTCGAGGAGCGCACCTTCGAGTGCTCGACCTGCGAGCGCACGGAAGTGGTCCGCTTCGCGGTGGATCCGATGCAGACGGATGCGGTCGGCTGGCTCGCCGGCGAACTGAAGCCGCCGCAGTGACGTTCGAACAGAACTTGCGTGAGTGGGGTAGCGTGATGGACGCGGACTTCTGCAGAGAACAGGTGCAGCGCATCCGCGCGCTGGCCGAGCGGGCCGATCCCTTCACCCGGCGCCGCCTGCTGGCGCTGGTCGGCCGATACGACGCCAAGCCGGGCGGTCCGTCGAGGGTCGCGGAGCGGCCGCTGCCGGTGCGCAGCGCGCCGCCGGCAGCGAACTTCTCCGGATCGGGCGAGGCATGACGAAGGGCGGCGCGGCCGAGATCAAGTGTGACGCCTGCGGGGGCACCGGACACCAGCCCGCGCAGACGGCGGAGCCCGGCCGCCGGGTCTATCCGGGGCGCTGCGTGAGGTGCGGCGGCAAGGGACGGTTGCCCAAGTCGGGGTGACTGAGCGCGCACGGCCGATCGCATCTGAGAGCTGGTTCACACTCGCCTGGCGTCGCGGCGGGCTATCGTATCGTTCTCGCTTCCTGGAGGAGACCGATGATGGCCGCACTGGCGAAGGCACTCTCGCAGGCAGCCGGCGCGGACATCGACGTCGAAGGGCTGAAGGTCATCCTGATCGTTTGCGGCGCGGGCCTGCTGCTGTCGCTCGCGATCGCGATGGAATACGGCGTGACCTCGAGGCGCGGCTCCTCTAGGGCGGGTCTCCTAGAGGTTCACAGGCGCTCGGCGGTCGGACTCCCGCGTTCAGGGCCCGAGACCCGCCTCACCCGCCTTTTCTCCGACGAGACGCGCCTCCCGTGGCGGCGGCGCGACGGCGACCCGAAGGCCAGCCACCGCCCGGCCTCTCAATCAGACGCCGGCTCCATCCCGACCGGGTATTAACGCGGCGGCTGCCGCCGCAATGATCTTGGAATACGGCACCTCAGGCGCCTGGCCAGGGCGACAGGACGGAACGAATCCAGCTCGGCGCGTTGAGTCCAGCATGTGTGCCGTGGCGTTGCGTCAGTCTCGTTCGGGGGTATCGCGCGTCCCCGGCGTCCGCAAAGCTGCAATTGCAGGTTACATCGAGCCGTGTGATCCCACGCTGCGCGAGAATCCGCCGCGTGGCGAGGGTTGGGTCTACGAAATCAAGGCGGACGGCTACCGCGCGCAACTGCATCTTGAAGACGGCGAGGTCACGGTCTATTCGCGCACGGGGCTGGATTGGACCGAGCAGTTTTCCTCGATCGCTGCCGCGGCTCATAAGCTGAAGGCGAAGAGCGCGATCATCGACGGCGAGGCCGTCGTCTACGGCAGCGGCGGCCTGCCAGACTTCCAGCAGCTCCGGCGCGAACTCGGCCGCAAACGCAGCGAGCGTGTGCGATATCACGCCTTCGATCTCCTGCACCTCGACGGGTACGATCTGCGCGGCGCGGCGTATGAGGATCGCAAGCGGTTGCTGCACCAGCTTCTGAAGGAGGCACCCGAGACTTTCATCTATGTCGAGGCTATCGAGGCCGCCGGCGACGAGATCTTTGCGAAGGGGTGCGAGCTTGGATTGGAAGGACTCGTCGCAAAACGGCTCGGCCAGCCCTACCGCTCGGGCCGGCAGGAGACCTGGATCAAGCTCAAATGCAAGAAGAGCGAGACGTTTCCGATCGTCGCCTTCGTCGAGAAGCTTGGTGCTCACCCCCGCAAGATCGCTTCCCTTTACGTAGGCCGTCGTGAGAATGACAAGCTGCTCTACGCGGGCAAGGTCCGCACCGGCTACACGGAGGCAGCCGCGCGCGAACTGCGCGAGCGGCTGGATCCGCTGATCCGCCGCACCTCGCCGCTGGACATGAAGGTCAAGAAGCCGAAGGCCACCTGGGTCGAACCGAGCGTGAATGCCGAGGTGGAGTATGGCGCGCTGACCGACGATGGCCTGCTGCGCGAAGCCGTGTTCAAAGGACTTCGGGACGATCTCGCGCTGCGCAAGGTGAAGGCGCCGCGCCTGGTGCCCACCTCCGCGGGACGGCCGAAGCTGGGCGTGTCCAAGGAAAACATCCTCCAGCTACTGCCCGACGCGGTCGTCCCTTCCAAGGAAGAACTTGGGGACTACTGGAAGCGCGTATGGAAGAAGGCGCTGCCGCATCTCGGCCACCGCCCGCTCAAGCTGGTGCGGCACGTGCACGGCACCACCTTCTACCACAAGGGGCCGCTTCCGAAGGATATTCCGGAAGCCGTCCACCAGCTTCGTATCCAGAAGCGCGAGGGTGGCGAAGGCACGCGCCTCTGGGTCGACAGCCTCGAAGGCTTCCTTGGATTGGTGCAGATCGGGGCCGTCGAGCTACACCCGTGGAATTCGACTGTCGAGGACATCGAGCACGCCGACCGGATCGTCATCGACCTCGATCCGGGAGACGGCGTGGGATGGGAGCAGGTGGCCGACACCGCGCTTGAGCTTCGGGCGTTCATGAAGCGCGAGGGGCTGGACACCTGGCCGAAGCTGACCGGCGGCAAAGGTGTCCACCTGATGGCGCCCCTCGCGGTACCGATGCTGCACGATCAGGCTCATCGGACCGCCCGCCGACTCTGCACTGAATTTGCATCGCGCGAGTCCGAACACTACATCCTTTCGGCGCAGGCAATGCGCAACGGGCGGATCTTCCTCGATTACTTGCGCAACGGACGCGGGACCACTGCCGTCGGCACCTATTCGCCGCGGGCGCGCCGAGCGTTTCCGATAGCTGCGCCCGTCACTTGGTCGCGCATCGAGAAAGGCGTCAGGCCGGACGCCTTCACGATGGACAGCCCCTATCGGGTGCAGCAGAGGAGGCTCCCATGACGGATGCGTTCGACCGTTGGATCGAGTGGGCCAAGAGACCGCCCGGGGACAGGACGGGGCTGCCGTTTGAGCCGGTCGGCGGACTGCCGCGTACTGCGGCGGCTCGTGCCGCGCCGCCATGCCAGGCCCCCGCCGGCTGTGGGACCCGAACCGCCGTCCTGCTGAGCTCGTCTGCAAACGCTGACCGCCTTCACGCGCTTTTCCTGCAGGATCTGAGGACGCGCTGGCGCCAGCTAAGCTCACCGAGGAACCCGACCGTCACCGGCCGAGACGCTTCTCGACACTCTTGCGGGAATTGCCGACCTTCTTGACGGCCTTCTTCACGGCCGATGCCGAGCGGCCAGTTTTCTTCGCTTCATACCGGACTTCGTAGTCCTGTCCCTTGGCTACGCGCGCTCGGTCCTGTTTGCGCCCTCGCGCGCTCTTCTTCTTCGCCGCCATCGGCTACTCCTATCGCGAATGATCGATGCGGGTGCAACGCCGCAAGGATTCGCAGGTTCCGGCCTCCAGCCCCCCGGTCCAAGCGGGCGAGTTGTTGCGGCCCAGCGGCTCGTCGAGGCCCGCTTCCGAACCATTAGGCGACAACGGACGTTATCGAATCATGTCAGACGCCTTCGACTACTTCAGGGCCTACGCGGTCCGAGCTCTCTGCAAAGCCCGCTCGATGCCGCAGGGCAAGATGAAGCATCTGCAGCTTGTGGCTGGACGAATTTATAACCTCCTCAAGAAAGAGGCCGCTTACGCTCCGAACATGCAGCACCTCGAGGACTTCCGCGCAGCGCAGAAGCTCGAGCGATCTCTCGATCGGGAGCCTGACGTCGCCGCGGCCGCTCGACGTCGCGTCACGTCACCGGGATCGCAGGACATGGGGCGGGAGGCTCATTGAGTGCCCGCCCTCGAGACCCGCGCCGTAGCACGCCTCCTTCGAGAATATGCGCAGCGCAGCGCCTTGCGCGGCGGCAATCCGTACCGCGCAAAAGCCTACTCTCGGGCCGCGGATAGCCTGGCGGCCCTTGCAATCCCGCTTCATGTACTCATCGCCGAGGACCGGCTTACCGAGATCCCGGGCGTCGGTGAGGCGATCGCCGACATCATCACCAAGCTGCACAAGACGGGCACGCATCCCAGCCTCGAGAAGCTGCGCAAGGAAATTCCGCAGGGCGTGCTCGAGATGCTCTCCGTGCCCGGTCTGCGCCCCGAGAAAGTGCTGCGTCTCTACAAGGATCTCGGCATCACGTCTCTTGCCGAATTGGAGGCCGCGGCGAAGGACGACCGCATCAAGAAGGCCAAGGGACTGGGTGCATCACTTCAGACCAAGATTCTGCAGAATCTGGCCATCGCGAAGAGCGGAGAAGGCCGCCTCCATTTGCACCGCGCCGCCGCCCTGCTGGCCCACGCCAAGGATTCGGTCCGCAAGTCCAGGCCCGAGCTGAAGCGCGTCACCATCGCCGGCGACTTCCGACGGGGCTGCGACCTCATCGGCGATCTCTCGATCGTTGCTGAGGCCCCAAAGGCCGGCAAGGCGGCGAAGCCGTCGCCGACGGACGGACTGCAGATCCGCCTGTCGGACCGCAAGCACTTCGGCGCCGCGCTTTTGTTCGCGACCGGCTCCGCCGCCCACATCGAGCAGCTCCAGACGCTGGCCGCCGAAAAGGAGATGCGGTTGGAAGCCGACGGCTTGCACAAGGGGCGCACCCTGATCGCCCGTGACGAGGCCGAGATCTACCGCGCCCTCGGTCTGCCCTTCATCGACCCTGAGCTCCGGGAGGGGCGCGGCGAGATCGAGGCGGCTCTGAAAGGCAAGCTCCCGAAGCTCGTGACCGACCAGGACCTGCGCGGCATCCTTCACTGTCACACCGATTCGTCAGATGGCACCGAGACTCTGGAGACCATGGCGAAGGCGACGCGCCAGCGAGGTTTCGAGTATTTCGGCGTAGCCGATCATTCCAAGTCTGCCCACTACGCCGGCGGACTGACGGTCAAGCAGATCGCGCAGCAGCACCGGGAAGCCGAGCGCCTGAACAAGCGCTTCGGCAAGGATTTCCGGATCCTCAAAGGCATCGAGTCGGACATCCGGGCTGACGGCTCGCTCGACTATCCGGATGAGGTGCTCGAGCGCTTCGAATTCGTGGTCGCCAGCATTCACGGCCGCTTCAAGCTGGACCGCAAGGCGCAGACGCAGCGCCTCCTTCGGGCCATCAGCGATCCTCATACCACCATCATCGGCCACATGACCGGGCGACAGCTCCAGCGGCGGCCGGGCTACGAAATCGACGTCGAGAAGGTGCTGCGGGCCTGCGCCAAGCATGATGTCGTCGTAGAGATCAACGCCCACCCATGGCGGCTCGACCTGGACTGGCGCTGGCACCAGGCGGCGCTCGAGTTCGGCTGCATGGTGAGCATCAATCCGGACGCGCACTCGATCCCGGAACTTGACCACATGCACTGGGGAGTCCAGATGGCCCGCAAGGGTGGCGTCCCTGCCGATCGGGTGCTGAACGCGATGAAGCTCCCCGAGATCACGCGCTACTTCCGCCAGAAGCGGCGCTCGCTCGCCCGCGCCGCCTGATGCCGCAGGCGCACGATCTCTCGCTCGAGGGAAAGGTGGCGGCGGTCGCCGCCGGCCCCGGGCACCACTTCAGCAAACCTCTCCAGGATCGCATCGTTCTGGTGGAGGGCCACGGCGTCCAAGGCGACGCGCATGCCGGCCCATTTGTTCGGCATCGCCATCTCGCCCGCCGCCGGCCGCGCCTGCCCAATCTCCGGCAGGTCCACCTGATCCCGTGCGAGCTCTTCCCAAAGCTCCTCAGAGCCGGCTTCGAGGTCGCAGCGGGGGACATGGGTGAGAATATCACAATGAGTGGCCTGGACCTGGAGCGGATGCCGCTCGGCACCCTCATCGAGTTGGGTCCCACGGCCATCGTCGAGCTGACCGGTCTCCGGACGCCCTGTGTCCTCATCGACCGCTTCCGGGCTGGCCTGAAGCGACAGGTGCTCTCGTCGGCGGAAACGGGCCCTCCATTCAAGTCGGGGGTGCTGGGCGTGGTCCGGGCGGGGGGGCCCGTCGCGGCTGGCGATAGCGCGCGGGTTCGCCTTCCATCCATCTCGTTTCAGGTGTTGCCGGCACTGTAAGAGCCCGGTGCACAACTCGGCGCCGGGACGAGCTTCTTCCATGTGGGCCTTACGGCGGATTAAAAGAAAGCCGGCGAATTCTAAGACCGCGCAGCCTTCCGACAAACCTACGCGACTGTCTCATCTCGGTACGGCCGCATACTTGTCCGGGATGAGCCACAGGGCGGCGGCCAGCGGCGGCTTGATGTCAAACATCTCGGCGCCGTTCCGGAAGTGGAAGACCCTGCGGATGCGGTAAGTCGACGGATTTTGGGCGGCAACTTCGTACTGGGTGCGGGACAGCCAGAACCGCGTCCGCGCATGCCCGTTGGTGGTTTTGATCTCGAGAAGGCTCTCCTCGCCGTCCGACTCGAAGGACCGAATGTCGTAGCCCCGATGGTCTTCGCCGCGATCGGCTGGCCAATCCATCGCCTTGGCCAGGTCTCGCCGGCCGGCTCGGCACAGCCGATCGAATTCGAACCTGAACACCATTTCCTCGCCAGCGCGCCCCAACGAGCGGTTGAGCTCGTCCCTGGCCGCCGGGTCGTACTTGCGGACCAGACGGCGCAGCGCCGAATGATGTTCCTGCAGGTCCGAATTCAGAAACGCTGGCGGCTGGACCAGCACCGGCCCTCCCGCCGACGTGAAGCGCGGCTGTATCGACACCGGATCAGTCAGTACCTTCGGATGCAGCGCCAACTGCGCCTCGACGGCCTCCACCAACGCGTCCTGGTAATTTAGGGCCGGCAGTAGACCCGAGATCCAGGCAATCCCGAGCTCGTCTAGAACCGCGGACACGTTGCGGAGCTTCCATTCGATCGACTTCTCGGAGCGACCGACCTCGGGCGCGAGCCTCCGGTACAGATCGGCCTTGTTGATCTTGTCGCCGGCGCGCTCGCGCTCAAGTATCAGGAAGTAGTTCGCGACCACGATTGCGACCTGCTCGGCCGTCCAGTCGGTGCCCCTTGCTCCCGGCGCTGTACCCTCGGCGTCCACTGATTGCTTTCCCTGCTCGCACAGGAATCCTACCAGGGAGCAGCCGATCCGCAACTTTCGAAAGGCCCTGCATGCGTTGCATGTCGGCATATGCGAGTTGCGCTCGTTCGCAGAGCGGCAGGTATCCCGCGGCCTTTAGAAGGTCTGGTTCATCGGACGCGTGAGCTTGGAGTGGACTTATCCAAGAAGCGTTTCAGTTTCTCGGCGAGCATCTCTCGGTTACGGATCTCGCATTCCCAGATGACAAGAACTCGCCAGCCGATCTTATGAAGTTTTTTTCTGTTCTCCGCATCCCGGGACATGTTGCGCGAGAGTTTTGCCGTCCAGAACTTCTTTCGGGTCGCGGGCTGCGTGGATTTCGAGCATCCTTTGTGCTGATGCCAAAAGCAGCCATGGACGAACACGACCGACGTGAACCGTGGGAAGACGATGTCCGGCGTGCCCGGCAGGTCCTTGCGATGGAGCGAAAAGCGATAACCGGCCCGATGGGCAACGCTGCGGACCGTAAGCTCCGGTGCCGTATGCTTGGTCCGGACGCGGGACATCAGAATCGAACGCTGCTTTTCGGTAAGTCGGTCGGCCATGGCAGTTCTACTCCGGATCACTAAAGTTTCAGCCGCCCCGACGGAGGGGCGGTCGCAGCTCTATGAAACCTTGAAGTACGCGCCCGATCGCTTTTCGTCATCAGGGGAACCGCGGTGCAAGCCCCTTGGCGCAAGAGTGATTTTTGCGCGACCGCGCTCGACATGAGATCGCTTCGTCTCCCGCCGAATATGTTCGGTGAGAATGAGCCTCCCAGATTTGTCCGCATTTACCCGCTTTCCACCCGGACGTAGCCGATCACTTAGCCGGCTTGCATAAGGATCCATGATAGCACGTGGAAATTCAGCGACCGGCCTTTCCAGGGCACGGCAACTCCCTGTTGTCTTTGCCGAATCAATGGCAAGACTACCTCCGGTGCGTCCGGGGCGGACGACCGCGTGGGGCAATATCTTGGTCAAGAAAATTCGTAGGGCTATCGACCTGTTCAGCGGCTGCGGTGGGCTCACCCTTGGTCTCAAGAAGGCCGGCGTCGAGGTGATCGGCGCGATCGAAATCGACGAGAAGGCCCGCCAAGTCTACAGCGCCAACCATCCGGAGGTGACCTTTCTCGAGAACGACATCCGTGACGCGGATCCGGTCGAGATCATGCGCCGATTAGGGCTACGCCCGGGGGAGCTTGATCTACTGGCGGGTTGCCCGCCGTGCCAAGGATTCTCCAGGATACGCCGGAAGAACAAGCGCGGGGCGCGAGCGGACGAGCGGAACATGCTCATCGACAACTTCGCTCTTTTCGTCGAGGCGCTGCGGCCCAAGAATCTCATGCTTGAGAACGTTCCGGGGTTAGCCGACTATCCGCGATTCCGCGCCTTCAGGCAGCACATCGAGCGGTTGGGCTACACGTATGAATGGAGCGTGTTGGACGTGTCCAGATTCGGCGTTCCGCAGCGCCGGACCAGGCTGATCCTCATCGCTTCGATGGGCAAAGCGCCGTCAATGGCGAAGCCGTCGAACCGACGCGTAACCGTGAGGGACGCTATCGGAAGCCTGCCGAGGGCCGGCGCAAGCGGCGACCTTCTTCACGATCTGCCGGAGGCGAGGTCCGAAAAGGTCAGATCCCTCATCGCCGCCATCCCCAAAGACGGTGGAAGCCGGTCGAGCCTCCCGCGCGAGATGCGGCCAGCCTGCCATCGGGACTACAAAGGCTTCAACGACGTGTTTGGCCGCATGGCGTGGGACGACGTCTCTCCCACGATCACCTCAGGGTGCTCCAATCCGTCGAAGGGGCGCTTTCTCCACCCTGAGGAGGACCGGGCCATCACTCTGCGGGAAGCGTCAATCCTTCAGGGCTTTCCGCCGACCTACAAGTTCGACACAAAGCTGGGAAAGGAAACGCTGGCCCTCATGATCGGGAACGCTCTGCCTCCTCCTTTCATCAGGCAACAGGCGCGGGCACTGCTGTAATCCCGGGCGCCGGACACCCAGATGAATCCTCCAGACCTCGACAAACTGCTATCGGAGGCGAAGAAGTTCGATCCGGAAAAGCCGACCGACGGCTTCATCCGCGAAGCGACATTCACAAACTTCAAGAACATCGAGCCGGGGACGAAGCTGGTCTTTCACTTTCCGCTAACCGCGATCGTCGGTGCCAACGGCACGGGCAAGAGTTCGATCCTGCATGCGCTCTGGGGCATGCCTCGCGGCTACAGCACCAGCCGATTCTGGTTTTCGACAGCCGTCGATCCGATAGCGGCCGGGAAGGATCCTCCGAGCTATTGGTATGAGCACTGGATATCCAAGCTGAAGACTTTCGCACAGACCCGCAAGGTCTTCGGCACGAAGCGGCACGGCTACTGGGAGCCGGCCCGCGCCCTGGCCCGCGACGGTATGACTGTTCTCGGCCCGATGAAGGACGGGGAAAAGGAATATCGAACGGCCGAGCGCTGGAATCCTGTCACTCGCGCTCCGCTCTACATCAACTTCAAGGCCGAGTTCAGCGCATTCGATCGCTTCTTCTACTTCGAAGACGGGCAGAAGCTGGAGAAGAAGCAGGACGACTACGTCCGAAGGGCGGACAGATTGAACACCGTCGTCAGGCTGCGCCGCGCCAGCTACAAACTGGGTAGCCGGGAGTCAGTCTACGAAAACCGCGATCTCACTCCCGACGAGTTGGCATGGACCGGCTTCGTCCTGGGACGCGAGTACGACAGCGCGCAATACGTTCGACATCGCCTGCTCGGCGTCGGTGAGAGTCCCACGGTCGTTTTCAGGCGACGGGGCATCCAATACTCGGAAGCATCGGCGGGAAGCGGCGAATTGGCGATCGTCAGGGCGGTGATCCAGCTTCTCGCGTGCGAGAAAAACTCCCTCGTCCTGCTGGACGAACCCGAGACGTCGTTGCACCCGGGGGCTCAGAGGAACTTCCTGACCTTTATCCTGCATCTGTGGAGGCAGAAGCAGTTGCAGATCGTCATGTCCACGCATTCGCCGACGATCGTCGAACTTCTTCCCACTCAAGCCATCCAACTTCTGGAAGAGACCGACGGGGCGAAATGCCGGATCGTCCCGGTCACTCACCCGCAGGTCGCCTTCAACCGACTCGGGCGCGCGGTCGGGAATTTTCTCAACATCGCGGTCGAAGACGATCTGCTCAGGGCAATGGTGGACCTCGCATTGCTGCATCTGGACGAGGGGGAACGCGAGACGATCCGATTGCATACTCCTCCCGCCGGGGCATCGTCGATTCTTGCGCACGACATTCCAGTCTGGATCAGTACGAAGCAGCACTTCTACGTGATCCTCGATGGCGACCAGACGGTAGAATATCCCGACTTCAACGAAATGACGCAGGCCGAAACCGGCGCTTTGCCGGCCTGGATCAAGGAAAAGTTCGGGACGTCCCCCGATCATCACGGGTCCGACCCGGCTCAGGCGCTTTTGTACCTGAAATGGGCCAGCGCCCGGGTGAGGTTCCTGAACGCGGTATGTCCGGAGCTCGTTCTCCTGCGCGCGCTTCTGGGCTCGCCCGATCTCGAACTCACCAACGAACAGGCGAAGGCGAAGCTGATCGAGGAAATGCAGAGTCGGGGTCACAAGACCGACGCCGTATCGCTGTCCGCCAACGTAAGTTTCATCATCGCCAACAAGGGCGCCGACAACGAACACGTCAAACACCTCGCCAAAATCTTGCGCGAATTCCTGCACCACCACTCCAAGGAAATCAGCGGCTAGAAGCGCCCGACATTGGTGTAGATCTCGATCCGCCGGCTCATGCAGCTAGACGAGGGCGTCCCACGCTCGCCACTAAGCTGGATGCTGCAGGCCTTTACGCCGTCGGGCGCTTCCGGCTGTGGGACCTGAACGACCCGATCAGCGCTAGGCAATATCTGGAAGCCGCGCTCGAACGCGGCGACCTCGACGCCGCCTTCGATCCGATGGTGCTTGCGCTGTTGGGCGCCTGAGTTCGTCGAGACCACGACCGACGCCGCGCAACGCAACTTACAGAGAATCCGGCGAGATGGTCCAAACCGCCGTATGCTTGATCTCGGCGTCTTCTAGGTCGCGGATCACCGGTACGCGATAGTCGGCGAGTCGGACAAGTTTCGCCTTCGGAAGGAAAGAGCGCCCGGGGTCGCCGATCAAGATGGTCGCGCCGGCGCGCGCATGGTCGGCCAGAAATGCGAAGGCACGCTCCGCGGTGTCCCGCTCATAGAAAATGTCGCCCGCGAGGATGGTCTGCCATCGGTCGTTTGATCGAGTGTCGAGCAAATCCTTGCCGCACGACGTGAGGTGGACCTGGTTGACCTCCGCATTGAGTTCGGCCGCCGCGATCGCGAAGGCGTCGATGTCGGACACGGTCACCCCGACCGCGCCGGCCATCATCGCCGCGATGCCGACGAGTCCGGAGCCAGAAGCGATGTCGAGCACGCGCCGGTCCCGCACTGTATCGGGATGATCGAGCACATAACGCGCCAGGGCTTGGCCGCCCGCCCAGGCAAATGCCCAGAAGGGCGGGGGGAGGCCGGCCTCGTTCAGCTCGTTCTCCGTCTGTTGCCAGAGCGGCAACGATTCATCGGCGAGGAAGACCGCGATTTCCGGCACCAGTGGCACCGACCGCAGCCGGGTGTTCGCGCGGATGAAGGATTGCGGGTCGGCTAGGGTCTGGGCTGTCAAGGCGAGCCATCGTTGTCACGTCACTAATGACTAGCACGAACCGTCTCGCACCGCGAAGCCGGTGTGATCCTGCGATCCTCGATAGCCCCGAGACCACCCGAGATTTACGGCCGAATAGGCCTGCCCGGTGGTACACAGCGGTGGTCAAATCGACACCGGGTCTTTCAGGAATCCTTGTTTTCCTGGGGAGTTCGCGCATTCGGGGCGATGGGGAGGGGAGTCCCACTCTCTGATGATACTCTCTAGCGGGTATCCGCGGCTCCGCGCGCAGCCTTGCGTCTTTCCTTGGCGACCCTCGCAGCAGCAACTTCGGCCGGGTCGCGCCGATGACGCTTGTGAGGGCCCGCAGGTAGATCGAGCGCCGCAATCTTGTAACGCGGATACTTCTCGATGTTCGCCGACATGGTCTTGATCCAGCGGTCACCGTAGTCGTGGCCCGCGTTCGAATCCTTCGGCCGATGACCCGTAATGAATCCCTCGACCTCTCGGTCCATCTCCACGTGGCGCGCGACGCTCTTGAACACATGGCGCCAGGCATGGTTCGGCTTCACGCCGACCGGCACGCCGAGGCCGTGCACCCACTCGGCGATCCGTTCGGCGACTTTTTTGAACTGAGGATTGCCGGGTTTGCCGCCCCGGCTTCGATCGGGGTCGTAGAAGAGGGGCTTGTTCAGCTTTCGCCGTTCCTCGACATAGGTCATGAAACCCTGGGCGATCACGTGGGAGTGGATCGGCACGACGCGCCACATCGCCGTTTTTTCGAGCGGAGGCTTAATCACCATGCATCTGATTTTTCCGGGTCCCGACGAGATGTCGTCCGGGCACAAGCTGGTGAGCTCGTTGACGCGCGCGCCGCTATAGGCGCACAGCCATGGCAACCAGCGCCTCGCCGCCCGCATCTCGACCGAAATCAGATGACTCGGCGTCGCGACCGTCGCGGTCAAGATGATCTTGATCTCTTCCGGACTGAATCCCTTCCGGGGCGGTTCCTTCACCTTATCCAGTTCGGGTGTCTCCGAAGGGTCCTCGTCGCGGACGCGGATGCGATAGAACGGGTTTTGATCCAGCTTCCGGCGCTCCACCATGAAGCCGGCGGTGGCGGACAGCGAGGCGATCCACACGTCCCTGATGCTCTTCCTGGCGAATTTTTTCTCGATCAGGTGGTCAACCCACTTGTAGCCTTCGGTGGTTGTCATGCGCTTCAGGTCGCGGTGGCCGATGAAATTGCAGAACGCCTTGATCTTTGGTCGCCAACGCTTCGCCGTCGGGCCGAACTTGCCTCCCTTAAGGCCTCCCTTGGACGCGTACTCTTCGAACGCCCGGACGAAGTCTAGAGCGGGCGTCGTCCGGGGCGGGATTTTGCTCAGGTCGGCGATCTTCTCATGCTCGCCGAGACGGGCGTACTCGACGTCTTGTGCGCCATCCTTCCTGGCCTTGGCCAGGAGGGGAACGAGACGCTCGACGTTTGCCATCGAGGTGTCGTATCCGCCGCTCTCCAGCAGATCCAACGCATCCAACCGAAGGGACTCCTCGTCGGCCGCGGTGATTCTCAGCTTGGCGAATCCGGTGGGTGGCTCCTTGAAGTAGGCGTTCCGGATCGCGGAGTGCTCTGCGGCCCGCAGCGCGTGCAGGTCCTGATGGGTCAGTTTGAACGGCTCGAAAACGAAAGTTTCCGCCGATTGGGGCGCTCGGGCCACTTCGGCGCGCAGGCGGGCCCACTCGGCCTCGATCGCCGCGTTGAGGGCGCCGATCTTGATGTTGGCCTGCCGTTCGTCCTTGGTCCCGAGACTGGCCCAAATCTCGGTCTTGCCGACGAGTGGGCGCAGGTCGGCGGGGACCTTCTTGCGGATCCAGTAGTTTTGGGACGTCGGTCGCTTGATGGGCTTGGGCATCTTGAAATTCGGCATGGTGGAGCACCTCGGTGTAGCACCGGCCGTTCAAGAACCCCTGAAATCGAAGGATAAACTTGTAAAGAAGGGATCTCCGGCCCCCTTTGGGGGAGAGTCCCTCCCTCTCCGCCATTTCATCCAGCGACGTCGGAGCGTACCGGTCAAGGAATTCCGCGAGCGGATTTGGTCACGCCAATGAAGATCGGGCCGCGTCCTGACAAATGGCTGCGAAAGAAAAGCGAACCAGCGCATGCGCGGTTTTGCCGTCCGGACGATCGCCTTCTACGGTCCTGACAACACGTTCGCTTCCAAGGTTGCTGTCTCTCCTGCATCCGGGCTGAAGGAGCCGAGCCTGAGTTGCGCCGTTTGCTTTCGAATCCGCAGATGTGCGGTCGGATAAGACCACGCTTGCGGAAATTGTCGGTTTTCTTAAGCGGCATTCGGTGCGCATCGATAGCGGTGGTCGACGGAATTATCGGTTGCCCGCACGAAGAAGGTGTATTGATTCCGAGAGAGAGTCCGGTCCGCGCTGTCAATGTTGGAGGGGCAGGGATCGCTGGACGGGCGAACTGATCCTGACTGACACGGGGCTGCCCAAGTCACGCCGCGCCACCCGCCTTTAACGCCCGCCGCATCACGTCCCAAACTCGCGGATCGCTCATCTGCGCTACGTTGAACCGCATGAAGTGCGACGCCGTCTGCGACACGCTGAACACGTTGCCGGGTGCCAGCACCACATCCACCTCGAGAGCCGCGCGTGCAACGGCCGTAGCATCCTGGCTGTCCCGGAGACGGCACCACAGGAAGAAGCCGCCGCGCGGCATCAGCCATGGCTCGATGCTGAGCGCCTGAAGCTTACGCGCGACGTCGCGCCGGGCGCGCATGAGCTTTTGCCTGAGCTCGTCCATGTGCTTGCGATAGCTGCCGCCGGCCAGCACCGTTGCGATGACCTCCGTCGCGACCGGGCTCGGGCCGTCAAAGCTGGTTGCGACTTGAAGATCGACCAGATGCTCGATCCAGTCGGCACGCGCGGCGATATAGCCGCAGCGAAGCGAGGCGGAGAGCGTCTTGGAAAAGCTGCCGACGCGGATCACGCGGTTGAGCCCGTCGAGCGCTGCCAAGCGCGGCGACCGCTCCGGCTCGAAGTCGCCGAAAATGTCGTCCTCGATGATAGTGAGGTCGTGCGCGGTGGCCGCGGTCAAAAGCCGATGCGCGGTCGGAAGCGACAGCGTCGCGCCGGTCGGATTGTGGAGCGCTGAATTGGTGATGTACAGCCGCGGCCGCTCGCTGGCGAGGATCTGCTCGAAGCTTGCGACATCAGGACCCGATGACGTGTAGGGCACGCCGACGATTCTTGCCTGATGCGCCCGCAGCAAGGCGCGAAAATTGAAGTAGCAGGGATCGTCCACCAGCACGGTGTCGCCGGGACGGAGCAGGAAGCGGCAGATCAAGTCGGTCGCCTGCGTGCCTGACCCCGTCAGCATGAGCTGGTCGATCGATGCCTCGATCGCATCTTCGGCCAGGCGCGTGAGCAACAGCCGGCGCAGCGCCGGCAAACCGCGCGTGCTGCCGTAGTTGGTCAATAGGCTGGCGTCGGTGCGTGCCAGCGCGCGGGTGGCGCGTCGGAGCGCTGCTTCGGGCATCCACTCCGGAGGAAGCCAGCCGCAGCCGGGCTTTGGCGCGACTGCATCGGCGTCGAGCGACTGCCGCGAGACCCAGAACGGATCGACTTCCCGGTCGCGGCGCGGCTCGGCCTCGGTCAATGCGAGCGGCGGCATAATCGCCGGCGAGACGTAGAAGCCCGAGCCGCGGCGGGCGCGGATCAACCCTTCCGCAGCCAGACGGTCATAGGCTTCGACGACGGTCGAAGGCGAAACCCGCATCGTCGCGGCAAGGCTGCGGATCGACGGCAAGCGGTCGCCGGCGCCGAGCGCGCGGCCCGCGACCTTGGCCCGGATCGCGCTCATCACGTCTGCGGTCCGCGTTCCGTTGCGCCCTCTCGCTGATGCGTCGCTGTCCAAGTGTAGTGCCTTCCATATCCATACAGTTTCGCCAGATTGTACTGAACTGTCGCTGGCCTTGTCATCTGCGATGCCCCAGGATCGCGAGCCAAAAGCGAGACAGGAATGCAATCTTCCGGCAGCGGCTGGGGCAACGGGCTTCTCGGCGTCATCATCTTCAGCGGCTCGCTGCCGGCGACGCGCGTGGCGGTCGGCGGCTTCTCCGCGCTGTTCCTGACATCCGCGCGCGCGGTCATTGCGGCGTTGATAGGCCTGGCCGTGCTCGGCTTGCTCCGTCAGGCGCGGCCGGGGAGGCAGGATCTCGCCTCGCTCGCCATCGTCGCCATCGGTGTCGTGGTCGGCTTTCCCTTGCTGACTGCGCTCGCGCTCCAGCACATCACCTCGGCGCATTCGATCGTCTTCATCGGCCTCTTGCCGCTATCGACCGCGATATTCGGCGTATTGCGCGGCGGTGAGCGGCCGCAGCCGCTGTTCTGGCTGTTCGCCGTCCTCGGCAGTGCGACCGTGGCGGGCTTTGCCCTGTCGAACGACGGCTCAAGCTCGCTGACCGGGGATCTTCTGATGGTGGCTGCGATCATCTTGTGCGGCCTCGGCTATGCCGAAGGCGCCGCGCTGTCGCGCCGCCTCGGCGGCTGGCAGGTGATCTCCTGGGCGCTGCTGCTCGCGCTGCCGCTGATGGTGCCCGTCGTGATTTGGACCTGGCCACCGACATGGAGCGGCGTCAGTGCGCCCGCCTGGGTCGGGCTTGCCTACGTCTCCGTCTTCAGCATGTTCGTCGGATTCATCTTCTGGTATCGCGGGCTCGCGCTCGGCGGCATCGCCCGCGTCGGCCAGTTGCAGCAGCTCCAGCCATTCTTCGGTCTCGCGCTTGCCGGCCTGTTGCTGCACGAGCCGGTTGCCTGGAGCATGATCGCCGCGACTCTCCTCGTGGTCGTTTGCGTCTTCTTCGCGCGGCGGTTTGCGTGACGATGGCCAGCTAGTTCTGCCTTCTGCCCGGCGATTTTTCGATCCCAGGGATTCGCGCGATCTGCTCGGCGAGAAAATCGACCAGCAGCCGCACCCGCGCGACGCCGGACCGCTCCGGCACGATCAGCATCTTCAGTGGAACGGGAGGCGGCGAATAGTCCGCAAGCACGTGTTCGAGTCGGCCGGTCGCGAGAAGGTCGCCGACGAGCCAAAGATGTGCGGGTGCAATCCCGCGGCCCGCCGCGAGCGCCTCTCGCGCGGCAAGTCCGTGATCGACGCGCAACCGTCCGGCGAACGGGACCGCATGGCGGCCGCCACGACGTCCTTGCAGGACAAGCACATCGCTGCCGGCGATGTTGGACATCCTGATTGCCTGGTGATTGGCGAGGTCTTGCGGACGCGCGGGCCTGCCACACTCGGCAAGATAGGTCGGTGCGGCGACAAGCACCCGCCGCGACTGTCCCAGGGACTTGAGCTTCATCGAACTCTCGGCAAGCGGCCCCAGACGGAGTGCGACGTCGACACCTTCCCTCACAAGGTCGATCCGTTCGTCGGTCAGGCTGAGATCCACCGACACGTCCGGATAACGGTCCTGGAACGCGAAGATGAAACGGCTGACGTGGAGCACGCCGAAGGCCGCAGTGCAGGATATCCGTACCATTCCAGCGGGCGCATCGCGCGTGCTGCGCGCCTCGTCGCCGGCGTGCTCGACCAGGCGCAGGATCTGCACGCAGTCGGCATAGTAGCGGCGCCCCTCCTCCGTCATCGTCACCCTGCGCGTGGTCCTGGTGAGCAGCGGCACGCCGACGGCTTGCTCCAGTTCGCGGATGTGCCGTGTCACCGTGGATTGGCCCAACCCAAGCTCGCGTGCGACGGCCGACAGGTTTCCGCGCTCGGCGACCCGCACGAAACTGCGCATGCGCTCGAGCGTGACCTCCGATTTATCCATTTTCCGGCATAATCCTATTCATTGCCGACATCTACCGGTTTGCAGCCCGCCGCGCTAGCTGCGGGACATCGTCAACGAATGGTGCTGATCATGAAAGTGTTGATTGTTTTTGCGCATCCCGAACAGCGTTCGCTCAATGGCTCGCTCCGGGATGTTGCCGCCAGAGAGCTCGAGGCCCAGGGCCATGAGGTGCGGGCGACGGACCTCTATGCCCAAGGCTGGAAATCGGAGGTCGATCGCGCCGACTTCCCGTCACTGCTAGCGGACGCGCGGCTGGCGCCCGCCGCTGCATCCAAGCAGGCCTTCGAGGCCGGCACACTCACTCCTGACGTCAAGCGCGAGATCGAGAAGCTGCTGTGGGCAGACGTGCTGATTCTGCAATTCCCGCTGTGGTGGTTCAGCATGCCGGCGATCCTCAAGGGCTGGGTCGACCGCGTGTTCGCCTACGGCTTCGCGTATGGCGTCGGCGAGCACAGCGACAAGCGGTGGGGCGACCGCTACGGCGAGGGCACGCTAGCGGGCAAGCGCGCGATGCTGATCGTGACGGCCGGCGGCTGGCAGGAGCATTATTCGGCCCGGGGGATCAACGGGCCGATCGAGGACCTGCTGTTTCCGATCAATCACGGCATCCTCTATTACCCCGGCTATGACGTCCTTCCGCCGTTCGTCGTCTACAAGGCCGACAAGCTCGGCGAAGCCGGTTTCGAAGCGATCGCCGAACGTTTGCGCGAGAGGATGAGAACGCTTGCGACGGCCTCGCCCATTCCCTATCGGCGCCAAAACGGCGGCGATTACCTGATTCCGAGCATGCAGCTGCGCGCCGGGCTCGAGCCTCCCGAGGCGAGTGGTTTCGCGCTTCACCTCGAGCGAGCCGAGGCGCGCGTCTCGCATGGTGAGCCGGGCGCCGTGCAGTCGCCGACCGATGTCAGCGCCGCAATAGCGTAAGTGCCCGGCCAGGCAGACCGGCGAACACGCGCGAGCTTGACGATTCTCGCGCGTCTCCAGCGACATACGAGCCGCGAACGAGCTCACTCCATCACCGTTTTCGTCAGCGTCGAGCGGGCGAACTTCTTCAGCGGCATCGGCTTGCCGAACAGAAAGCCCTGCACGAGATCGAAGCCGAGCTCGTTCGCGGCGACGAGGTCGGTGCGGCTCTCGACGCCCTCGGCGACCACGCGCGCGCCGTAGCCCTGCGCGAGCTCGACGATGTGACGGCACACCGTGCGCTTCAGCCGGTCATTGCCGCTGCCGGTGACGAAATGCCGGTCCGCCTTCAGCATGACGAAGGGAATCTTGTCGAGGCCCATCAGCGCCGGCCAGTCGGCGCCGAGATTGTCCACGGCGAGGCCGATATTGTGCAGACCCACCTCGCGCGCGATCTCCGTCAGGTGGTCGAGATCGCGGGTCGCGTCTTGGCTGTCGATTTCGATCGTCAAGCCGCCGAAGGCCGGATGCGTCGGCATGCGGCGGCAGAGATCGCGCACCGCCTGCGGCTCCTTCAGGTAGGACGCCGGCAGGTTGATCGAGAGATCGACCGGACTCTGCTGCTCCAGCAGATAGTGCCAGTCCTGCATGGCGCGCTCGATCACGAATTCCGAGAGGTCACGCAGATGCGGATCGTGCTCCTCGGGAATGAAATAGGCCGGCGGCACGACGCCCCAGGTCGGATGGCGCATTCGCACCAGCGCCTCGGCGCCGCTGCGGATCAGCGTGCGGGCGTCGATCTTGGGCTGGTACCAGAGCTCCAGCCAGCCGGCATGCAAGGCCTCGCCGACATGCACGGCCGGGCTCGGCGCCGGCTCCTCCGGCAGCAGCATCGCGACACGCTCGCGCAGCGTCTCCGCGGCAAAGGGGGTGGTCAGCGGCGGCAGCATCGCAAGGCCATATTCCTCGCCGACCTGCCGCACGGCCCTGACGATGATCGATTCGCGGGCGCCGACCGCGAGAACCTTCCCCGCAAATGCCTCGCGCACCAAAATCTCCAGGAATCTTCCCGGCTCGATGCCATCGGTGGCGACGCCGAGCAGGATCAGGTCCGGCAATTCGGTGGCGAGCATGGTTTGCAGCTCGTCCGCGCTGGCGCATTCGCTGGTGACGAAGCCCAGATCCTCGAGCACCTCGCTGAGGAATGCACGCAAGTGGCGCTTGCTGTCGGCCACGCAGGCGCGCGGCGTCACCTTTCGCCGTCCGAAGGTCACAGGCCTTCGTCCGACGAGTTCAATAATCCCATCGTTCATCTCATACCACTCCCGTTCCGTGACAGTTTCTTAAACGGCGAGCGTGGGTTCAAATAAGGAGAGCTTCACATCGTTGTTGAATTATCTGAGTAACGTTAAGCGCTGCAATTCGAGCTAATTTGTCGACAGAATCTTCGAAAAGAATTTGCATACTCAGGCACCGCACGGACAACGACAGCCAGCGCATGCGGAATTTCTCCCGCGCGATCGATCGAAGCGCGGCTCGCCGATGCCACGCATCGAGCGATGCGGTTGCGTAGCCGTTCGCTGCAATGACAGGGCGATTAGAGAATTAATTTCCGGCGGCTTTTTCGTGTTGTGCCACGCCAACCGCCTTGTAGTCATAGGTCGGATGGAATTCGGTGCGGTAAGGGCCCCATGCCGTGTCCTCGATCACGCGGTTGACCTCGCGCAGCCGCGACGCCGGCAGGCGCAGCGTGATCACCTGGCCAATGCCCATCATCACATACCAGCTCAAGACCTCGACGCCGGGCGGCGGAAACGCCTTGTAGAAGCCCTGCTTTTCGAGTTGCGTATTCAGCTCGTGAAGCGGCCGGGATTGATCGTGCTTGAAGAAGACGGTCAGCAGCACCGCGTTGTCGGCGGTCGGCGCAGCATCGCCTTGCGGCGTCGTTTGCGCCATCGTCGTCGATGTGAGCGCGAGCGCACTCACGAGCAACGTCACCATCGTCAGGATCAATCGGTTCGATCTCATCACGACCTCCTTACGGTTCGTTCTTTCGTTGCATCGGAGGATAGGAGCGACAGCTGTGGCCGTGGAACTCATTTTCGCGCGATGCGCGCACGTTCTACCTTCGCTCGTGACAGTTCTGCGACGATGCGTCCGCGCGTGTTCGACCCAAATGTGAAACACATCACATGCGCATTGCTGCTCCTGCGCTATTGCTCCGCCAGCCGGTGGTGGGCTGTCGAGGATTGCAGCAATGACAATGCGGCGAATGATGTATTGGTGGTTCAGATTCGTGCTGTCGGGGCGATTTCTCGATCGCTTCCTCTGCCTGCCGCGCGCGCATTAGGACATGATCGCTCACCGATAACGCGAAAGCCTCTCGCGCTTTGATGACTGCGCGATATCAGGTCTGCCCGATCAATTTGCGAAACGCCGCCGCGCCGTCCTGCATGGCGTCGCGTCCCTTCCAGGCCAGATAGGTCAACTTGCCGCCCAACGTATCGTGGCTGCGCAGCCGGCGCGATCCGAGAATGTGGCCGACATTGGCGGGGAAGCGGCTGACCTCGGCGGACACCAGCGCCGCGATCGCGTCCATCAATTGCTGGAGGCGGATGCCCCAATCGCAATGTTCGATGCCGTCGATGCGGACCTTGAGCGCGTATTCGGTGTCGTAGATCTCGGCAAGCAGGTCGCGGGCGACCAGCACGCGGTTGTGCCGGAGCGCGACCCGAAGAGCGAGGCGCTTGTCGTCGAGGCGGTCGAGCACCATGGGGACGACGCAGGCATAGGGCGCGGCGGCGACGTCTGCGGCGGACTTGCTCGCGGCGGCCTTGGTGGCAAGGCGTACCAATTGCCAGGGCGTCTTCAGGCGCCTTGCCACCAGTGTCAGCGCGAAGGGCAGCGCGCGGGGATGGGACTTCCCGAAGGCGTCGAGTTGCCAGGTGATCTGGGCCACCTGGTTGTCATCGAACTTCGCGATCCGTTCGGGCAGCTTCGCGTTGAATTTCGGCAGCGCGTCGCCGGCGCGCAGCACGTCCAGCATCTTCATCACGTCGTCGAAGGCGGTGCGCGATGCGGTGTACTGCGCGAGCTTGGCGCGTGCGAGCTGGGTGCTGTCCGCCGACGCCAGGGTGCTCTCGAGGACCTTGAGGACCTTGGTCTGGAAGGTCGATGCGATTTTCTGCACTTCCTTCAGGTTGTTGGCGGCAATCTGGTCGTTGATCGCCTTGATGTAGTCGCGCGCCATGGTCGGCAGCAGGTCGCGGCAGATCCACTCCCAGATCGGGGTGAGGGTGTTGCGTGAGATCCGCCCCGCATTGGCGTGCTCGGGTGCGCCATCGATCAGGAGGAGCTCGAGCGGCGCGAAGAAATAGCGCGAGGGGCTGGTGGCGCGCGAATGGGCCGATCCGTCCTTGCGAAACTCGGCGCGCAAGCGGGACTGAATGTCGGCGGAGCCCGGCATGTCGATGCCACACAGCTCAAGCCGCTCGAGTTCGCTGAGCAGACAGCTCCGCGACATCGGCGTCAGCCTCTGCAAGAATTCCGACAGCCGATCGATCTCGTTCATGGCACGCAATCTTTCGCAGCGTCTCCCGCAGGCTTGCGGGCCCAATGCGTGGAGGCATTTGCGCGCTCTCAACCTCGCTTAGAGAAGCAAGTCGCCGTTAATTAATCCGTAAAATCCGGGGGACTGGCAGGAGCGGAGGTGCCGGTTGAGGGTTCTTCGCCCGCGTGCTCCAGAATTTGAGGCGAAATCTCAACCTCTGCGCGGTCGGCGACGGCGCCGTGCAAGCATAAATTGTGCCGATGCCGCGGATTTAGCGCAAAGCTGCCGAAATCACCGTAGTCTTACGGAGCAAAAAGTTAATCACAGACCGGGCTCGGTTCCGCTAAACGAGTGACATGGCGTCACAGAATGATACGGCCACTGATTCGCGGCCGTCGGAATGGTACGAACGCAGCGCTGCTCCAGCTGAAGAGCTCGATTTCGTCCGCCTGAACGCCGTCCGTGCCAAGGCCGCCGACGAAATGGCCGCCGCCATTGCCCGCGAGCTCAACGGCCCCCTGACTGCGCTCCTGCTCTACATGGGCGAGATCAAGCATCACAGCGATCAGCTCGCGCCCGTCACCGGCGATCGCGCCTATTTGCAGCGCGTGGTCGAGAATGCGCTGGCGCAGACCGAGCGCGTTTGTGGCCTCGTCAAGCAGCTTGCCGGTCCTCACAAGGGCGGCCTGCCGACCCCATCCGGGACCGGGGACGCCGCAGCGCGGATCCCGCGCGTGCCGCTGCCGCAACGCGTGCCTAGCGCCGAATTGATTGGCCTGTCCGGCCAGAAGCGGCTGACCAAGCGCGAGCGCGAGGTGCTGAGGCTGATCAGCGAAGGTTATTCGAACAAGCAGGGCGCGCTTCGGATGCAGATCAGCCCACGTACATTCGAAAGCCACCGCGCCGAGGCGATGCGCAAGCTCGGTGCGCGCAACACCGCGGACCTCGTCCGTGCGGCGCTGCTGCATTCGATCGATTGAGGTTGATGGTCGCTTTGTGCCCGGCCGGCGGCGCGGCCCGGGAGAAAGCCGATCCCGCTCAGAAATAGTCTTCGGCGAAGGGGCGCGTGCGCGATACGGGCCGCAGCGGCTTGGGCTCGTCCTTCGGTGCGTTCGGGATGATCGTGATGGTCCAGCGGGGAGGGATGCTCGATTCTTGCTCGAGTACCGAGCGCACGAAGCCAGTCACCGTCGACCCGCCAGACTTCACCGTCGCCATCCGGCCGTTGAACTGAGCGATGCGGAAGCGACGGACCTCCTTCTGGTCCGCAGTCTCGTAGGTGAACATGGAAACCCTCCTGGTTTCTCGCGACTATCGCCAGCTATGATTAGCCATCTGTGAAAATTCCAAGCCGTAGAAGTACGGCGGGAATACACGCGCGGGTGGTTTACAGCGTTTTCGAGCGAAGTGGAGCCGGTTCGCGTCAAGAAAACGCGTCAAACCAGGAACACAACGTCCGCTTCGATTCCCTCGGAACGGAAATGGCTCTAGCCTTCCGGTTCCTGCGCGCGCGCCGCGGCGTAGGCCGCATCCATCAGGTCCAGGAGCTCGCGGAGTTCAGTGTCGTGAAGCGTCTGCGCTGACTTCTCCAACCGCAGCGCCAGCGCCGCCAGCCTGGCATAGCCGAACGTGCCGGCCGCACTCTTCAACGAATGTGCTTCGCGCGCGAACCTCGCCTGGTGCTGCTCGCCCGAGAGCGTGCGGAACAGTTGCAGGCGCGCGCAGGTCTCGGTCCAGAACACCGCACGCACCTCGCGGGCCCCGTTCTCGCCGATTTCGCGCACCAGCGTCGCATAAGCATTCGGGTCGCGCGCGGGCGCGCCATCGAGCACATTCTGCGCCGGCGCGACGCTCACTTCAAACATGGCCTGGCCTGCCTCGATCACGATTCGATGCCGCGCGGGCCGGAATCGGTGCGAGGCCCGCCATGTCTACGGCATCCAGATTTCAGTTCCGGAAGCAGGACGACTCCTGTTTGCAGGCCGGCATTAGCCGTCGGTTTACCACGCGTGCGGGTCAGCGCGGGCCGAGCAGCCGGTCGTAATGCGCCTTCACGGTGGCGTAGCATTCGCACGCGGTCTGACGCAGGCCGTCCAGGTTCATGATCTGGATGTGTCCGCGGCTGTAGTGGATGAAATTGGCCTGCTGCAAGGTGTTGGCGACCAGCGACACGCTGTTGCGCCGCGCCCCTATCATCTGTGCCATGGCCTCCTGGGTCAGCAGCAGCCGGTAGTCGCCCGACAGGTCGTGAGTGTGCAGGAGGCAGCGCGACAGCCGCGACTCCACCGAATGGGCGGCGTTGCAGCCTGCGGTCTGCTGGACCTGCGCGTAGACCGCCAGACCGTGGCGCGTGAGCAAGGTCCGCAAGCTGCTGCTCTGGTCGGCCGCGCCGCGCAGCCGGTCGAGATCCATCACGGACGCGACCCCGGGAATCAGCACGACGGCCGTGTTCAGCGCGCATGCATCGCCCATGGTCGAGAGTGTCCCGAGCAGGCTGTCGCGGCCGATCATCGCGACCTGCACATGCTCGCCCTTGGCGAGCTTCACCACCAGCGAGATGACGCCGCGGTGAGGAAAATAGGCGCGCTTGAGCGTCTCGCCGGCTTCGACCAGCACCGCGTCATGGGGCAGATCGACCGCACGCAGGTGCGGGCGGATCAGCTCATAATCGTCTGCCGACAGCGCAGACAGGAAACCGTTGGATGGGCGCCCCGTCGTTTCCAAAGCTGCCTCCTCGCCTTCTGAACCATCGCTCCTTGTGCGAGTAAGTTCCATCATGTTCACGTCGGGCTATGTTGGCAATTGGGACAAGATGTCCGGCGTCGGCATGAGGACACGCCGTGCGGAAAGTAGACGTGCGTCAGCGCGGCGCCCGCCGGCGCTGAGATCGACTCGTCCGCGCGGCTGGTTAGCGCGGAACGAGCCGCACCGGCCATGGGGTAACGGTTCGTTTACCGAATATGCGAAATTCGCGGATCTCGGCAAAGCACGAAGCGAGCCTCGCGAGGGCGAGCGCGATCGCGCGCCGGCTCCATTCAATTTCACGCAGGCCGTGCCTATCGCCTTCACGGACAGGACTTTCTCGCGCGCGCCGTGCGCCGTAATTGGCGCCTTTACCTCACGCCCTTCGCCGTCGCGGCCCGGTGCCGGTTTTGCCGAAATGTGCCCTGGCATGCCGCCGAACGGCAAACTTGTCTTCAATATCCGTATTAGCACGGAGGCTGAAATTAACGGGACCGTGAAAGGGGATGTCTAACGATCGAAAGAGGGCTTCTGTCGATGCCAAGGGCGGCTCAGCCGCGGAAGTCCAGCTCAGTAAGGCGTACCTCATGGATGATCTGTTGCGGGAGTTTTTGACGGAGACCAGCGAGAGCCTGGACACCGTCGACAATCAATTGGTGAAGTTCGAGCAGGAGCCGAACAACG